>JBNGEB010000249.1:0-3429 GCA_049975585.1 Anaerolineae bacterium | reverse complement strand
CGTCATCGCCAAGGAGCGTCCGGACGCTGTCCTACCCACCATAGGAGGCCAAACGGGGCTCAACCTGGCCATGGACCTAGAACGCATGGGTATCCTGGCAAAGTACGGCGTCGAGCTCATCGGTGCCCGCGCCGAATCCATCGACGTGGCCGAGGATCGCGACCTGTTCAAGGCCGCCATGGAAGAGATTGGCCTGGAAGTACCGCGTTCGCACGCCATCTCGAGCCTGACCGAGGCGCGCCAATTCCTGGAGGACGTGGGGCTACCCACCATCATCCGTCCGTCGTTCACCCTGGGGGGCACCGGTAGCGGCATCGCCTACAACCGCAAAGACTTTGACGAGATGGTCGAGCGCGGCCTGGAGCAGAGTCCTATTCACCGTGTGCTCATCGAGGAATCAGTCATCGGCTGGAAAGAGTTCGAGCTCGAGGTCATGCGCGATGCAGATGACAACTATGTGGTCATCTGCTCCATCGAGAATTTTGACCCGATGGGCGTCCACACCGGGGACAGCATCACCGTGGCGCCCGCGCAGACCCTCACCGACAAAGAGTACCAGGTACTGCGCGATCAAGCCCGGATGATCATGGAGCGCGTCGGCGTCGAGACCGGCGGCTCCAACGTGCAGTTCGCGGTGCATCCAGAAACCGGCCGAACCTTGGTCATCGAGATGAATCCGCGCGTCTCGCGCAGCTCGGCCCTAGCTAGCAAGGCGACCGGCTTTCCCATCGCCAAGATCGCGGCCAAGCTGGCCGTCGGCTACCGGCTGCACGAGCTGCCCAACGACATCACGCGCGAGACGCCAGCGTCCTTCGAGCCGACCCTAGACTATGTCGTGGTCAAGATCCCGCGCTGGAACATGGACAAGTTCCCGCGCGCCAACAACACCCTGGGGACTCAGATGAAGTCCGTGGGCGAGGTAATGGCCATCGGACGCACCTTTCTGGAGGCCTTCCAGAAAGGCTTGTACGCGCGCGAGGACTCTCGCGATAGTCTGTTCGACGCCGAGGCTGCCGAGGCGTCGTTGGAGGAGATCCGCCACCGGCTGATCCAAGCCACGCCGGAACGCAGCTTCTATCTGGTGCCAGCCATGGATCGCGGCCTATCCATCGAGGAGATCAGCCGTCTCTCCACCATCGACCCCTGGTTCCTGCGCCAGATTGCGCGCGCGCGCGACTTGC
Source organism: Anaerolineae bacterium (assembly GCA_049975585.1). GTDB lineage: Bacteria > Chloroflexota > Anaerolineae > UBA1429 > UBA1429 > DAIRUQ01. The sequence continues at coordinate 2,248 of JBNGEB010000249.1, read as the reverse complement.
GCGACCAACTGCGCGCGCGAACGCTAGCGCAGATCGATACGCGTTTCATGCGCCAGTTGAAGCAAGCCGGCATGGCCGACGCCGTCATCGCCCGTCATCTGGCCGCGCCCGCCACCGAGATGCAGGTCCGCGCCCATCGACTCGGCTTGGGTATTCGCCCGGTATTCTCGCGGGTAGATACCTGCGCCGCCGAGTTCCCAGCCCGCACCCCCTATCTCTATAGCACGTACGAGACGATCTGTGAGGCGCAGCCCACCGACCGTGAAAAGATCGTGGTGCTGGGCAGCGGCCCCAACCGCATCGGCCAGGGCATCGAGTTCGACTATTGCTGCGTCCACGCCTCGATGGCGTTCCACGATCTGGGCTACGAGACCATCATGGTCAACTGCAACCCCGAGACCGTCTCCACCGACTATGACGTGAGCGACCGGCTCTACTTTGAGCCCATCACCCTTGAGCACATCCTGAACATCTGCGACTTGGAGCAGCCCGTCGGCGTCGTCGTCCAGTTCGGAGGCCAGACGCCGCTCAAGCTCGTACGCAAGCTTAGCGAGGCTGGCGTGCCGGTGCTTGGCACGGACGCCGATGCCATCGATCTCGCCGAGGACCGCGAGCGCTTTGGCGCGCTCATGCGCGAGATCGGCCTCCCCATGCCCGAAAGCGGCATCGCCCGCTCGGAGGAGCAGGCCTTTGGCGTGGCCGAGGAGATCGGGTATCCGGTCATCGTACGGCCCTCCTATGTGCTGGGTGGGCGCGCCATGGCCATCGTCCACACCCCCCAGGAGCTCGACCACTATATCCGCTCCGCCGTCAAGGTGGCTGAGGATACCCCGATCCTGGTGGACCGCTTTTTGAGGGATGCCTTTGAGATGGACGTGGACTGTGTGTCCGATGGCCAAGAGGTACGCATAGCCGCCATCATGGAACAGATCGAGCTGACCGGCGTCCACTCGGGCGACAGCGCTTGCGTCATCCCTACGGTGATGATCGAGGACGACATCCTCGAGATGGTTCGCGACTATACGCGTCGGCTTGCCCACGCCCTCAAGACCGTTGGTTGCATGAATGTGCAGTATGCCATGCTGGACGGCGTCGTGTATGTCATTGAGGCCAACCCGCGCGCCTCCCGCACCGTGCCGTACGTCAGCAAGGCCACCGGCGTGCCTTGGGCCCGCATCGCCTGCCAAGTCATCGCCGGCCAGTCATTGGAGGCGCTCGACGTCCCCGATGAGCCGCTGCTGGAGGGGCACTTTTGCAAGGAGGTCGTGCTTCCCTTTGGGAAATTTCCAGAAGAGCCCCCCACCCTCGGCCCTGAGATGCGCAGCACCGGCGAGGTCATGGGCATGGACACCGATTTCGGCATGGCCTATGCCAAGGCGCAGATCGCGGCTGGCAATGCCCTCCCCGTAGCGGGCACGGCCTTTCTCAGCGTCAACGACCGTGACAAGCAAAACCTGATTCCCATCGCCCGCGAACTGCGGGCCTTGGGTTTCTCGCTGATCGCGACCCAGGGCACCGCCGCGGCATTGCAGCAGGCAGGACTCGACGTGCGGCCGGTGTTCAAGGTCCATGAAGGGCGTCCCCACTGTGTGGACCACATCATCAACGGCGACATCGACCTGGTCATCGAGACGCCGCTGACGGGCATCTCCTACGGGGACGAACATGTGTTGCGGGCCGAGGCAGTGGCGCACGGCGTGCCCATGGTCACGACCCTATCGGCAGCGCGGGCGGCCACGCGCGCCATCGCCGCCCTGAAGCGAGGCGACATGACGGTGCAGAGCCTTCAGGAGCACTGGCACCAGCGGACCAAGGTGCCCGAGACCGGAGCATCCTGATGTCTCCCCGTACCGCCCCGATCACACTGGCCGAGCTCTGGCAGCTCGCGCTGCCCGCGGGGACGAGGCTGGTGGCGGGCGAAGCGGGGCTTGACCAGGGCGTCACATGGGTAGCCTCGTTGGGCTCTACCGTGCCGCTCTTTGGTACCATCGAACCAGGCTATCTGGCCTTTGCCGACCTCGGAGTGGCGCAGCGCATCGATCCGCGCATCACGTTCGCCTACCTGGCCCGCGGGCTGGTTCGAGCGGGCGTCGTCGGCTTGGTGCTGACGAAAGCTCCTGAAGCCCCTGATAAGCAAGTAGCGGACGAGTTGCCGCTGCCCATCCTCGTGCTCCCTGACGGGGCCGATCTGGCTGCGTCCGAGCGCGACGTCCTGCGGGCCCTCATAGACCATGAAGGACAAATGGCA
>JBNGEB010000248.1:0-3456 GCA_049975585.1 Anaerolineae bacterium | reverse complement strand
CAAGGCCTCTGCCTCGATCTTTGAATCGCTGTAGCCAAAGCCCCTTGGCGACGGCGCTACCTCTTCATCGGCAGACGTTCCGGGAAAGCCATACACGTGTGTGGTGCTCAAAAAGATGAACCGGGCACCTACCCGCGTGGCGGCCCCTAGCACGCTCCGCACACCGTCCACATTGGCCTGCTGGAAAGCGATGGGTGGTCCCCAGTCGCGCGCCAACTCGGCGCAGTGAAAGATGCGATCGACGCCGTCTGCTGCAGCGACTACCGAGGCCTGGTCCGTCAGATGGCCTATATGCACTTCCACGCCGCGTTTCCGTAGAGGGGCAACGTGGCTGGTCGGACGTGCGTAGGCTCTGACAGACTCGCCGCGCAGAAGGAGCGCTTCCACTAGATGGGACCCCACCAGACCCGTCGCGCCTGTGACCAGGTTCTTCATCATGGGCTCTCCCTGTCGATACTTCGGGAGCGTTTCTCGGTTGCGAAAAGTATACTGTTTCACTCAAATTCATTGTAGGCAAAACGCCATGCCTACGCAAGGCTTTGTGGGAGACTTGACCGAAGCTGGCAATGACCTATAGTCCCCAATATGTATCAGCGATCACAGGAGCTTCGAGCGATGGCCTGACTGTGATCTTGTAGGAGATCCATGCGCTGTTCTGCGCGGGGGCTTGTGGCAAGGAGAGACCGATGAATGAGACGTTTCGTGATGCGCTGGCTGGCGAGGGCATCATCCTCGGCGATGGCGCGATTGGGACCATGCTGCAGGCCAAGGGTCTTCCCGCTGGCAAGCTCCCTGAGGCGTGGAATCTAGAGGAGCCGGATGCCGTTCGCGACATACATCGCGCATACCTCGCAGTGGGGGCACGCTTTGTCACCACCAACACGTTTGGCGGGAATCGCATTCGCCTACGTGAGGGGGGGTTAGAGGGCCACCTGTTTGAGATCAACCGTCTCGGGGCTGCCTTGGCCAAGGACGCGGTCGGTGACCGAGCTTGGGTGGCCGGCTCCATCGGGCCGACGGGACGGCTGATGGATCCTCTCGGGCCTCTGACGCCGGAGCAGGCGGAAGAGGTCTTTGCAGAGCAGATCGAGGGGTTGATTGCCGGTGGAGCCGATATCATCAAGATCGAGACCCAGCACGATGCGGAAGAGGCTTGTGCCGCAGTACGTGCTGCCAAGGCGGTCTGCAGTTTGCCGATCATCTGCAGCTATTCCTTCAATGTGAAGGGTCGCACGATGATGGGGCTAAGGGCAGACCAGGCGGCCAAGCAAAGCATTGCCGCCGGTGCTGATGTCGTGGGGTCCAACTGTGGCGATGGTCCCGAAGCGGTGCGGGCGGCGCTGGAAGGCATGCGACCAGTGGCTACCGTGCCTTTGTTTGCGCAACCTAACGCCGGGATTCCCTCGGCGGGGCGCACTGCGGAAGAGATAACGTGGGACGTGACGCCGGATCAGCTGGCCGAGTACATTGCTGGCTATGTGGAGCTCGGTGCCAAGGTGGTCAGTGGATGCTGTGGCACATCGCCCGCGTATGTGGCGGCCATCGCCAACCGTCTAGGGTTACGGTAGTCATGGGGGAGGAGCATCATGGGGGAGCGCTTGGCCATCGATGGGGGGACGCCTGTCCGCGAGACTAGATTGCAGGGCGGGTTCCATGGGTCTGCTGAGATCGGTGACGCTGAGAAGCAAGCTGTCATGGAGGTTCTGGACAGCAAACGTCTCTTCCGGTTCCTCGAAGGCCATTCCTACGCTGCCGACCTAGAGGATTTCTACCGCCAGCGCATCGGACGTGGGTATGCCTTGGCGGTGAACGGGGGCACGTCGGCTCTCATCTGTGGCATGTACGGCCTCAATCTGGGCCCTGGCGATGAGGCGATCATCCCGGCGCATACCTACGTGGCCACTGCAGCGGCTGTCATTGCAGCGGGGGCTGTGCCAGTTCTCTGCGAGGTCGACACGTCGCTGAACATGGATCCGGTGGACCTCGAGCGCAAGATCACGCCGTATACCAAGGCCATCATTCCGGTGCATATGCGCGGGATACCCGCCCGTATGGACGAGATCATGGCGGTAGCGGAGCGTCACGGTATCCCAATCATGGAGGACGTCGCACAGTCCAACGGCGGCACCTACAAGGGCAAGCCTCTGGGCTCCTTTGGCAAGGTAGCTTGCTTTAGCTTGCAGCAGTATAAGATCATCACGTCTGGTGAGGGGGGCATCATGCTCACCGATGATGAGGAGATCTATGACCGCGGCCGGATGCAGCACGATTGCGCAGCCCGATTCTGGGAAGGCGCTGGTAGTAAGATCTACGAATTTGTTGTGTCGGGCGAGAACTATCGCCTGTCTGAGGTCTCGGCTGCCCTCGCGGTGGCGCAGTATGACCGGCTTGATCCGTTGCTGGAGCATCTGCGCGCGGTCAAGGCGCGGATGGTGGCTGGTATCCAGGATATCGACGGCATCACGCTCCAGGACGTCCCGGATCCCAACGGGGACTGTGGCATCACGCTGACGTTCTTCCTGGAAGAGGCAGATCTAGCCAGGCGATTCTCAGAGGCTTTGAGTGCGGAGAATATCGGCTGCGGCACTGTCTATAACAAGGCGATCCCCGATCGTCACATCTATGCCTACTGGCCGTTCATGGTCAGTGGTCTGGCTGAACCCCGTCGCGCGCCGTGGCACAGCCCCTTCTATGAGGGAGACGTCAGGGGTTATGAGGCGGATCAGTGCCCGCAGACGCTGGACCTGTTAGGGCGTTCCGTGATGATCTTCATCGATCAGTCTTTTGGCATGACCGAGGCAGATCAGGTGGCCGAGGGCGTTCGCAAGGTGGCGAACGCCTTGCTCTGAGGCTGGCCGATTGACCCTGTGGGGTTGCCGTGGTATGATGCGAATGTAATAGCTGGGAACCGGGAGAGTAGCCCCACCACCGTCGCGCAGAGAGTCCCTGGGAGCTGCAAAGGGGATGCGAGCGTGTGTGGCGAATGGTCCGGGGAGCTGCGGGGGCGAATCTTGCATAGCCCTCGCCGGGTACGCCTCCGTTAAGGGGCGTCCGAGCCCCTTGCGGCTTTGGGAAGAGCGGGGCGTGCGCTTACACAGCATGCCCAACTGGGGTGGCACCGCGGGTTGGCCTCTCGTCCCCATCGGGACGAGAGGCTTGTTGTTGCATAGGCATCTCACGCCATGGTGGCATGGCGCAACCAAGGGAGAAGCAATCATGGGCAGGAAGCGTATTCTCACTGGCGACCGTCCGACCGGCAAACTGCACTTGGGCCACTATGTGGGGAGCTTGGCCAACCGCGTGCGGTTGCAGGACGAGTACGAGTGCTTTTTTATCATTGCCGATCTCCATACGCTTACGACCAAGCCCGAGAAGGAGCACGTCGAGGCGTTGCGAGACAACGTGCGCGAGGTGGTGCTGGACTATCTCGGGGCGGGCATCGACCCAACCAAGAGT
>JBNGEB010000247.1:0-3456 GCA_049975585.1 Anaerolineae bacterium | reverse complement strand
GCGTTCAGCGTTGCCGCGCTATCGCCGGCTCGGACGGTCAGCTCGATATAGCGCCCAGCGCGCCACCACAGGGTGTCGTAGGTACGGCTGTCGCCGCCGTCCAGGATGAAGCGATCGTGAGGCGCATAGAAGACCTTGCCCTCGATCTCATCGCGATTCCCTTTGGATGGCCTCTGCCCCTCGCGAATGTCATAGAGCGCCTCGGCCCATCCTACGGTGATGTGCGCCCCGGCGCCTCCCGTCGTGGCGATCTCGGGGAACCCGCAATAGTAGTTCTCAAGGTCGATGACGGCCCGGAAGGACTTGCCCGGCGGAATCTCCAGGGGGCTGGTGCCGTCCAACATGGCCTGGATCGCCTCCGCCAGTTGGCCGTCATGCTCCTCGGCCTGGACCGTGAGAAAGCCCTCCGGCTCGGACCAAACGGCATGTCTCACGCGGCCTATGGCGCGCGGTTCTTCCATCATGGGCGGCAGCATGGCGGGCATCAGGTGGGGATCGAGCGTGCGCTCGGGCGTCTCCCACGCGTAGTAGCGGCTGCCAAGGCCATCGGCCGGCGGTCGCAGAACGGCTGGGGTCACCCAGTCGGCCTCTGTCGCTGGATCGGTTTGCCAGCCCCAGGGATAGCGGCTGCCATCGATGGCAAAGGACCAGCCTACCACATAGTAGGCGCGCATCTCCATGGGCTCTCGGGCGTACGCGGCGATCTTGGCGACCTGCCAATCGCTAGAGCCGGTTGAGAGCGTCTCGGCCAGAGGCCCCTCGGCGTAGAGAAGAAAGCCCGGCACGGTGGTCATCTGGGCCATGGGCGAGCCGTCCTCCGGGAACCACCAGGCCCGCGCGGCCAGGAGATGCTCGCCTGCAGACAGCTCCAACTGGTAGGTCTCAAAGAACCAGTGAGCGGGATCGCCGCGCTCTGGCCCGCGGCCGAGGCGTTCGCCATCGAGGAACAGCTCATAGCGATGGTCGGCGCTCACGTGGATGCGCACGGTCTCTGGCTCGTCCAGCGTGAACGCGCGTCGGAAGGCCAGCACGGCGGGCTCTTTGGGTCCGACATCAGGGTGCCAGATCCAGCGGGCCGGGAAGCTGGCTGACTCGTTCACTCCGGGCATATTGAGGGTTGGGAACGGATTGGTATTGCAAGGTACACGCATGCTTACCTCCTAGAACGACTGTGAGGCCAGGATAGGCCCCAAGTGGGCGCTCGTCAAGGATGGGTGGGGACGGGCCTATGCGTCGTCGTCCGAGGGCGAGGGGCTTGGGGCGAGATCCTTACATATCCGGCGCATGGCCTTGTGCGTAGAGAGCGCCCACCGCGTCCAGATCCCCCTCTGTTGCCGTGCGGATTTGATGGCTGTTGGGAGCCATCGCGCCGCTTTCTAGCTGCGGCCTGCTACGGCGATGGCCGGCACCGCCTGAATCTGGTTCAGGTGGCGGTAGAGGCCATCCTCGGCCATGAGTTCCTCATGGGTGCCCACCTCCACGATGCCTTTGCCTTTCAGCACGACGATCATGTCGGCGTTGCGGATGGTGGAAAGACGATGCGCGATGATGATGGTCGTGCGCCCCTCCATCAGACGTTCCAGCGCCTGCTGAATGAGGAGCTCGGTCTCGGTATCGACGGATGAGGTGGCCTCGTCCAGGACGAGGATGGGGGCATCCTTCAGGATCGCGCGTGCGATCGAGAGTCGCTGCTTCTGGCCGCCCGAGAGCTTGACGCCCCGCTCGCCGATGAGCGTGTCATAGCCGTCAGGGAGCTCGGTGATGAAATCGTGCGCGTTAGCGATCTTGGTCGCCTCGATCACCTCTTCTTCGCTGGCGTCGGCGCGTCCGAACAGGATGTTCTCGCGGACGGTGCCATGGAACAGGAATACGTCCTGCAGCACAATGGCTACCTGCTCGCGTAGGCTTTGCGTCTCAAGCTCGCGGACATCATGGCCATCCAGCGTGATGCTGCCCTCCGTCACGTCGTAGAACCGCGGGATCAAGCTGGCAAGCGTGGACTTGCCGACGCCCGTGGGGCCTACCAGGGCGGTCACCGAGTTGGCAGGAATGTCGAGATTGATGTTCTCCAGGACCTTTTCGCCGCGCTCATACTGAAAGCCTACGTTGTGGAACTGAATGTGTCCATCGGCGCGGCCAGGCAGGGCCTTGGCATCGGGACGATCCTGCACGTCGGGCGTCTCTTCCAAAAGCTCGGCGACGCGTTCGGCGCCGGCCATGGCTTCCTGGATAGCCTCCCACGCCCCCGTTAAGGCCTGAACAGGCTGGTAGAAGAGGTTGAGATACAGGAAGAATGCTACCAGGTCCTCGACGGGGAGCGCGCCCCCGAATGCCAGCCGTCCACCAAAGTAGGCCACGATAACCGTGCCCAAGGACGACCAGAAGCCTACAAAGGGGCCAAAGGTGGCCATCAGGCGCAGGGCGCGCAGCAGCGAGTTCCTGTACGCCTCGATGCGCGAGCCCACGCGGCAGGACTCGATCTCCTCGCGCGTGAAGGCCTTGATCTCGCGGATGCCTGAGAGGTTGTCGTTGATGATGGCGTTGAGCTCTGCCAACTCTTTCTGACGCTGGCGAAAGGCGGGTCGTACATACTTGGCAAAGCCTTGCATGCCCAGCACGATGAACGGGATGGGGATCAGGGTGAGCAGCAGAAGGCGCCAGTTCAAGCTACCCAAGACAGTGGCGACCCCCGCGAGCATAAGGATGTTAACCACGGTGTCGGGAATGGCGTGGGCGATGAGACGCTCGAAATAGTCCGAGTCGTTCACCATGCGAGACATGAGCTGGCCCGTCTGCTGGTCCTCGTAAAAGCGCAGCGAGAGCCGCTGCAGGTGCTGATAGATATCACGCCGAGCGTCCGCAACCACGCCCCAACCGGCGATGTGAGCCATGTAGCTACGAAGGAACCGGAGCCCGCCCTGCGCCAGGTAGAGCCCTAGCAGCATGAGGGCTAGCCGTGTGATATCGCCCAACCTCTGCGGATCCGGCGGGGTGGCGCTTACCAGCGCCACCAGCTCGCGGACCACCCACGGGCCGGCCAGATCGACGCCTACAAGGGCGATCATGGCAATGATGGTCAGCCCCAGGGCCTTGGTGTAGCTTTTGGCGTACGATGCTACAAAGCGTAACGTCTTCATGACTAGTTAGCTCTGCTCTAGGGGCACTCGGACGATGAGCGTCCCGTCCAGGTTATCCTCGTCTCGCTTGTAGCCGGGGATGATGGTCGCGAGATTGCCGTACGTTCCCGCCACGTACCGGTTAAAGGCCGCAATGGTTCTCGCGTACGTATCGCCGTTATGAGGCTCAGCGACGCGGCCATTGGCCAAGACGTTGTCAACCACGATGAGGCCTCCCGGGCGCACGTGCCGCCATCCCCAATCAAAGTAGGTCCGGTTGCCCGCCTTGTCCGCGTCCACGAACAACATGTCCACTGGTGCGTCGAGGGTCAGGGTGGAC
>JBNGEB010000246.1:0-3475 GCA_049975585.1 Anaerolineae bacterium | reverse complement strand
GTCTACAACCACGGCGGCTCGCTCTTTAAATGGTACCGAGATACCTTTGCGGCGGCAGAACGCGACCGCGCCAAGGCCGAGGGACGCGACATCTATGCCGAGCTCATCGCCGAGATGCCAGACTCGCCGAGCACCGTGGTAGCCTTGCCCCACTTTGCCCCTACCGGTCCCCCCGAGTTCATCGCGAACGCCACCGGCGCCATCGCCGGGCTTTTACTGGAAACGACCCGTGGCGACATCCTCAAGGGCATCCTGGAGGGCGCTACCTACTACCTGCGGCAGTGCGTCGACGAGCTGCCCGCCGCGGGCATGCAGATTGAGCGGTACCGCGCCGTCGGCGGCGGCAGCAAGAGCGACGCCTGGATCCAGCTCTCGGCCGACATCATGGGGGTCCCGTTTGAGCGTCCACGAACCACCGAGGCGGGCACCCTGGGCGCCGCCATCCTCGCGGGTGTTGGCAGTGGCACGTATGCATCCGTGCGCCAGGGCGTTGGGGCCATGGTGACCGTCGAGCGCACCTACGAGCCAAATACCAACGCCCATGCCGCGTACGCCGAGCGATACGCTCTCTACGGCGAGCTCTGGCCACTCCTGGGTGACTATTTGCGACGCCTACATAAAGCAGCCCTCTAAGATCTGGAGGCACCATGCGGCTGGAAGGAAAACGAGCGCCCGTCACTGGCGGCGGCATGGTTGCGGCGGGCGCAGCCACCCCTCCCCCGCGACAGACGCGCCACAGATAGCGCGGGAGAGGGGAGCCAGACGGAGGCCAGGCCGGGAGCCTCTCTCCCACGGGTATCGTGGGGGAGAGGTTTGGAGAGGGGGTTGTATGTAGTGTAGTGCACCCCGAAAACCGGACAGTGTAGAGAAGGGGAACGATGAGACGCATACTGTCTGGTGGAGGAAGGCGCCATGGCCAGCAAGCCGCGTCGGTTCACGCCCGAATTCAAGAGCCAGGTGGTGTTGGAGTTGCTGACGCAGCAACGATCGGCTCGAGTACGTGGACGATGGCCCGTTCTGGCAGGCACGCAGGTTCCAGGTCGGCTTCCAGGATGTCATGCCGATCGAGCCGGATGGCACCGTTCGATGCTCCCAAAGCACCGGGCCTGGGCATCGCCTGGGATCCCACCTGGCCCGCAGAGATGGGGGTAGGCTAGATGTCCGGTCGCTCACGTATCGATGACCCCATCACCGCCGAAGCCATCGAGAGACGCCTGCGCACGCGACGCCTCGCTCGGACTATCGAGTACCATCCGGTCATCGACTCTACCAATCGTCGCGCTGTGGACCTAGCCCATGCCGGCGCTCCAGACGGCACGCTGGTGCTCGCTGACCATCAAACGCAGGGCCGAGGACGCCTAGCGCGTAGGTGGCATGCGCCGCCTGGCTCCTCACTGCTCTTCTCCTTGCTGCTGCGTCCACCTCTGAAGCCCCCCGAAGCTCAGCAAGCCACCATGCTCTGCGCGGTGGCCGCCGTCGAGACCATCGCGAAAGGGACAGGGTTGGCAGCCGCCATCAAGTGGCCCAACGACATCCTGGTTGCGGATCGCAAAGCCGGGGGCATCCTCACCGAGCTGGTTCCGTCGGCAGCGGCCCTAGGCGCGCATGGCATCGCTATCATCGTCGGCATCGGTCTGAACGTTAGCCTGGAACTCGCCGATCTGCCTCCCGACGTGTGGCGCACGGCCACCACCCCGCCCACGAGCCTTGCGGCTGAGCTGGGTCGCCCCGTACCGCGACTGCCCCTGCTCCTCGGCTTTCTGCATCGGGCCGACACTCTCTATGATCGCCTCCTACAGAGCACAGACGCGAAGGGAAGCGCTCGAACGCCTCGCTGGTCGCCGCTACCGCTGTGGCGCAAGCATCTTGCCACGCTTGGGAAACAGGTGAGCATCGCGACGCGGGAGGGCACCGTCGAAGGGACCGCCATCGATGTGGACAACGATGGCGGCCTGCTTATCGAAAAGCAGGATGGCTGCACCGAACGCATCCTGGTCGGCGATGTCGTGCGTCGAGACCAGACACCGAGCACTTGACAAAATGTAGCATACCTGTTAAAATCCTTATGAGTAGATGGATATTCTTCATGCAGGTGCGAGGGAAGATGGGGCCATGGCTCGCCAGATCGTCGGTCAATGTCCAGTCTGCGGCGAGACGCTAGAGGCTACGGTTCTCTACTGCCGCACATGCGATACCGAGATACACGGGCACTTTACGCTCGGTCGCTTCGGGCAGCTCACCGCCGAGCAGCTCCACTTTGCCGAGACCTTTATCCGGTGTGAAGGCAAGATCACGCGTGTCGAGGATGAACTGGGCATCTCCTACCCCACCGTCCGGAATCGGCTCAACGAGCTCATCCACGCTCTCGGCTTTGACACCAAGGATGATTCGACGCCCGACCATAGAGAGAGGCGGGCGATCTTGGAGCGCCTATCAGAGGGCGAGATCGATACGAACGAGGCGATTCAGCTCCTGCGGGGCAGATCCCCATGATCGCGCCGCGTACGGCCCCGGCCACGGCCCCACAGCGATCGCCTAGCGGGCTTTGCCGCGTCCACCTCTCTCGCGACCTCCCCGCCATTGCCGACCTCATCGAGGTTGCATATCAGGACGAGCTCGCCCTGACAGATAGCAACATTGTCGAGCGGCTGCGCCAGCTCGCCGCGATGTCTCCGCTTATCCGTGTCGTGGATCGCGTTGCCGCCGTGCTCGACGGCTATGTCTGGATCCAAGACGGCAAGCTCGTGGGCAACATCACGCTTGGGCAGGGAAGCAGCCTTCCTGGCGCTCCCATTGCGGGCAGTTGGACTATCAGCAACGTCGCCGTACACCCCGCCTACCGCGGACGTGGCATCGCAGGCAGGCTAGTCGATGCCGCCCTTCTCCACTTGAGGGCCATCGGCGCACGCTGCGTGCTGCTCCAGGTCCGCAGCAACAATGCCCCCGCCGTAGCGCTGTATCGGCACCGCGGTTTCGCGGTGTACGAGACGATCACCGAGCTACGTCTCCAGAACAGATGGTTACGGCCAGCGGTAGTCGGCACCGACCCGCGGGTCAGGCCGGCCCGTGCACGTGACATCACGCGCGTGATGCAGCTTGCGCGCCGCAACCAGCCGACGCTCCTTCGCCCCCTAGCACGGATCCATCCATCGGACCTCGGCCTAGCGCTTTGGCAACGGCTCCCGCGTCGCGTCGCAACTTGGCTGGGATTGCCTGTGCCCCTCGTTCATGTTGCGCACGTCAGCGGCCGGCTGGTGGGCTATGCCCGTTTGGCTTCCGTCAACGCTCGGATGCTCCGCTTGGAGATCGGCGTCGTACCTGGCCAAGACCAAGACCTCATCCAATCGCTCGTGACGACAGCCCTGGCATCAGCCCGATTCGCGCCTTGGACGCACGTTGTGGCCGATGTCCCAACGGATCTCCCTGAGGCACGAGCCGCTTTGGAGGCGCTAGGGTTTGAGTCGCTACGCGAGCT
>JBNGEB010000245.1:0-3514 GCA_049975585.1 Anaerolineae bacterium | reverse complement strand
GTTCCAGATCGGCTAGTCTGCCCAGGGCGGGGTGAGATCACATCTCCGCTCCGCCCCTTTCATCGCTTTCGCGGAGGAATGCATGGCCAAGCCCAAGTACGCACGGGTGCTGCTCAAACTCTCGGGCGAGTTCATGGCCTCCGACAAGGGCTTTGGCGTTGACCCGAACACGGCCGATCAGCTCGCCCAACAGATCAAGCTCGCCAGCGAGCTTGACACCGATATCGGCATCGTTATCGGCGCGGGGAATATCTGGCGCGGTGGAGCTGCCGTGGCCAGGGGCATGGATCGGGCTACTGCAGACTATATGGGGATGCTCGGCACCGTCATCAACGCCCTAGCGCTCCAGGATGCGTTGGAGCGTCTCGGCATCGTCACCCGCGTGCAGACCGCCATCGAGATCCGTGAGGTGGCAGAGCCGTACATTCGGCGGCGAGCGATCCGCCACCTGGAAAAGGGACGCGTCGTCATCTTTGGGGCGGGGACCGGGAATCCCTTCTTCACAACCGACACCGCCGCCGCCTTGCGGGCCATGGAGATCGGCGCAGAGATCCTCCTCAAGGCTACCAAAGTCGACGGCATCTATGACGACGATCCCCTCACGAACTCGCATGCCAAGCGCTTTGAGCATGTCTCCTTCATCCAGGCCCTCAACATGGGGCTACGCGTGATGGACAGCACGGCTCTGTCCCTGTGCATGGACAACGATCTGCCCGTGATGGTGTTCAAGCTCACTCCGCCAGACAGCCTGGTCCGGGCCATCTCTGGCGAGCCCATCGGCACCATGGTATCACGCCGCTAGCCAGCCTTGGCCTGCTCGACTGGTCTTTGTCTGCAGCGACGTCACAGAGCAATACGGAGGCCACACATGATTGATGATCTTCTACTCGAAGCCGAGGAAAAGATGGCCAAAGCCGTCGACGCCCTGAGACACGATCTGCTTACGATACGGACCGGCCGCGCCTCGCCTGCGCTGGTAGAGGACCTCAAGATCGAGGTGTACGAGTCGGTTATGCCACTCAACCAGTTGGCCACCATCGCCGTACCCGAACCTCGGCTCTTGGCGATCCGCCCGTGGGACGCGTCCACCCTTTCTGCCATCGAGCGCGCCATTCTCAAGTCCGATCTCGGCCTCACGCCCAACAACGATGGCAAGATCATCCGGCTCAGCATCCCCCCTCTCACCGACGAGCGCCGGAAGGACCTAGCACGTATGGTCAACCAGCGGGTAGAGGAGGGCCGCGTCGCCGTCCGGAATGCCCGTCGCGACGCCATGAGGCTGCTGCAAGCGATGGAAAAGGACGGAGACATCTCTGAGGATGACCGCTATCGCGCCCAAGACGACTTGCAGGAACTCACGGACGAGTACATCGGCAAGCTAGACGCTCTGGGCGAGGCCAAGCAGACGGAGATCATGGAAGTGTGATGAGCGAGCAGGCAGAGCTGCGGCCGCTGGAGCGCGTCCCGCGCCATGTCGCCATCATCATGGATGGCAATGGGCGCTGGGCAAAAGCGCGTAGGTTGCCTCGCACGGCGGGCCATCGCGCCGGCGCCGAGAACCTGCCCGAGGTCGTTCAGGCCGCCGTCGAGTTCGGCATCGAGCAGCTCACCCTCTATGCCTTCTCCACCGAGAACTGGGCTCGTCCCAGAGCCGAAGTGCGCGCTCTGCTCGCACTCGCCGAGAGCGTCCTCGACAACCGCCTCCAGGAGCTGCACGAGTCCGGGGTGCGGCTGCGGCATCTTGGTCGCACAGAAGGGCTTCCTCAAGCCCTTCTACGCAAGATCGCGTATGCCGAAGAGCTGACGGCCGGCAACACACGCCTGGGCCTGAACATCGCCTTCAACTATGGCGGCCGCGCCGAGATCGTGGACGCCGTGAAGGCCATCCTGGAGGAGGATCTGTCCCCAAGCGAGATCGATGAGCAGACAATAAGCGACCATCTGACGACTCGCGGCCTGCCCGATCCGGACCTGGTCATTCGCACGGCCGGCGAGATGCGTCTAAGCAACTTTCTCATCTGGCAGACAGCGTATGCCGAGTACTATAGCATAGACGTGTTCTGGCCCGATTTCGGCCGAGTAGAGCTGCACCAAGCCCTCGAGGCCTTCCAAGAGCGGCATCGCCGGTTCGGCCGCCTTGATCCCGACCAGAGCTGACATCTAACCTACCACCGTCACATCTAGAGGAACATAATGCTGAGCAGACGGGTGGCGAGCGCAGCCGTGCTCATCCCGATCATAGTGGCAGCAGTGTACGTTGGCGGAGCTTGTCTCGGTGCTCTTGTGCTGGTAGCGGTAGGTCTCGCCACCAATGAGCTCGTGAGCCTTCTGCAGCAGCACGACCTGCGTCCCTCCAGGCTGGCCGCGCTGCCTATCGCGCTCCTTCTCGCCGCCGATGGTAGCTGGCCCGAGCTTCAGCTACTCGAGCCCGTCTTGGTGCTGCTCACGCTGATACCGGCTAGCATCGCCGTATTCCAGCGCAACGAACCCGGCTCGCTGGAGAGCTGGGCCATGCTGACAGCAGGGGCGCTTTACGTGGGCTACGGGGCCAGTCACGTGGGACGGCTTCGGACCGTCCCAAACGGATTCGCCTGGCTCGCAACGGCGCTAGTTGGTACCTGGATCTGCGACACAGCCGCTTATGCCGTAGGCATGCACCTGGGGAAGCGGCGCCTCGCGCCCAAGGTCAGCCCCAACAAATCGTGGGAAGGTGCCTTGGGCGGCCTTGGCGGGGCCCTTCTCGTCTCGATGGTGGCAGGCCCCTTGTTCCTGCAGATCGGCGTCGGATGGAGCATTCTCCTGGGGGTTCTCATCGCCACGGCCGCGACCCTGGGCGATCTGGCCGAATCCGTTATCAAGCGGCAAGTAGGCGTCAAGGACTCGGGCAACCTGATCCCTGGGCATGGCGGGATGCTTGATCGCATCGATAGCCTGCTTTTCGTCGTGCCTCTGGTATACTGGTACCAGGTTGCGCTCCAATCGCTCGAACTGCTGTGTTGACACGCCATATGATGATATGGAAACGATCACTCTGACCGGCATCCTAGAGTTCGCGAGCCTGGCGCTGTCCTCAGCCGTTGTCATCCTCGATTTCTCGCTGCTGATCTACATCCTGGCGCAGAACCTGCAGAGTCCCGTAGCGCAGGCCTTTGCCGAGATGATGGCCTTTGTTGCCCTCATCTACCTGGTGGACGTCACCATCGTCAGCGTAGAGACCGCCGAGGCAGCTCGCATCTGGCTGCAGATCCAGTGGCTAGGAATTGCCTTTGTGCCAGCCGTCAGCTACCGCTTTTCCGACGCGGTGCTCCGCACGACGGGCACGCATACGCGCTACCGGCGTGCGCTCACCGCGGTGGCCTATCTCTTGGCAGGGGCCAGCTTTGCAGCGGTCGTGTTCACGCCACGGTTGGTAACGGGCGTTGGCCAAAAGGGGCGCTTTTACCATTTCGTCGCCGGGCCGCTCTTCTGGGTCTTTGCGACCTACTATTTGCTCATCAGCCTGGCCGCTTGGCTC
>JBNGEB010000244.1:2380-3514 GCA_049975585.1 Anaerolineae bacterium | reverse complement strand
CGGCATGCCGTGCCCAGTCGGGCGGGCGAATCCGTGCCTCGTCCGCGAGCGCCATGATGTCCCCTACCACTTGAGCCCTGGGATGGCCGCCGGCGTCTCGCCCGTGCCTATGGTGCCGCCCACCTCAAAATCGCCCACATAGGCGCGCAGCACCTCGTCGAGCTGGCGAGCCACCTCGGGATGCTGATCGATGACGTTGACCAGCTCCTCCGGATCGGCCTCGTGGTCGTAGAGCTCGGGCGGGCGCGGGTTCTCGAGCTCGACCCAGGGCGTGTGATAGGCCCAGCGCTGGTTGCGAACGCAGGCGTACCAGCCAAAGCCCGACACGGCATACTCGTGGAGGCCGCCCTGCCGCTCGCCCGTAGCCATGGGCCAGAAATCCTCGCCGTTGCAGCGGTCGGGTATCTCCTCGCCCATCAGCCCCAGCAGCGTCGGCATCAGGTCCTGATGCTGCACGAACCCCTCCACCACGATGCCCGCGTAGCTCGGATCGGGGTGGCGGATGATCAGCGGGCACCGCGACACCTGGATGCGCACCCGGTCGGCGCCCTTGTGGATCTCTCCCTGCTCGCCCATCATGCAGCCGTGATCGGACGTGAACACGACCAGCGTGTCCTCCAGCAAGCCCTGCTCGCGGAGCGTGGCCATGAGCCTGCCCATCCAGCGGTCGATGAGCGTGCACTCGCCCGCATAGTGCGCCTTGATGCGCTGCACTTCTTGCGGCGTGTGACGATCGGCAAAGGGCTGCGCAAAGATCACCTCGGGCCCATCATAGCCGGGCATATAGGCGTCGGCCAGCTCCTTGGGGGCGTCCCACGGCTCGTGGGGATCGAAGGACTCGATCCAGAGCATCCAGGGCTGCTTGTGACCATAGTCCTTGAGCCACTGCGACGCCGCGCCGAGCACCTGGGCGCCATAGTGATCGGCCTCTGCACGCCACCAACTGCGGTTATTCAGGTACTGCGCCGCCATTCGCCGCCGAGGATCCTTCTCGTCATAGCGCGCCTCGGCATAGCCCGACAGGTCCACGTCCGGCTCGGGCGTCGGCACCAGCGGGTCTTGCTCCTGCCCGCGGATCCACTGCCACGAGTGAAAGCCTCGATGAAAGTTCTTGCCGGGCTTGAACTGATGATA
>JBNGEB010000244.1:0-2370 GCA_049975585.1 Anaerolineae bacterium | reverse complement strand
GCGCCTCCCCGTATAAAACACGCGGCGCACGGGCAAGGTCGGCAACGCCTCGGCATAGAAATCCTTGAACAGCACGCTCTCGGACGCGAGCTGATCCAGGTTGGGCGTCTGGATCCACGTGTTGCCATAGCACCCCAGATAATCAGCCCGGTACGTATCGGCCACCACCACCAACAAGTTCATGACACGCTCCTCTTGCGCTCCACATCGTCGTGACGCCATCCTAGTCCCGCAGTCGCTCCCTGTAAAGGTTGCGAGACGTCCTTGGCATGGCCGTCAACGGTTGCCCAACGCGACCGCTCACGCTATACTCTGGTTATTCGGGCATTGATGCACGATCATCGCAGCCAGAAGCTGGCAGAGGCGCGGACCTCGCCGCATGACGCTTATGCACCAAGGAGCGACGGATGCAGCAGACATCTATTCCCACCCCCAGCTTGCGCCGCCTGCCCATCTACCGTCGACGTCTTCGCATCGCCGTCGAAAAGGGCATCGCCTATGTGTCGTCACGTCAGCTTGGCTTGGCAGCGGGCGTGCCCGCCGCCCAGGTGCGCAAGGACCTCTCGTGGGTCGAGCAGGAGGGCCGCCCCGGACGCGGGTATGAGGCGCGCGCCCTGGCCGACGACTTGGACCTGACGCTGGGTCTCCATTGCGAAAAACGTGCCGTCGTGGTGGGAGTTGGCAACCTCGGCAGCGCCTTGGCGGCCTATCCCGGCTTTTCGTCGTGTGGCCTGCGCGTCGTTGCCCTCTTTGACAAGGACCCGGACATCATCGGCAAGGACGTGGCGGGCCTCACTGTCCAGCCCGTGGAGGAGCTGGCCGACGTGGCCCGTCGCGATCAGGTGGATATGGGCATCATCACCGTGCCCGCCGAGGCCGCTCAGACCGTAGCCGATGCCATGGTGGACGCGGGCATCCACGTCGTCTGGAACTTTGCCCCCACCACCCTCCGCGTGGACGAGGGCGTCTATGTACACAACCAAGATCTGGTCGTCGAGCTGGCCGTCCTGTCGCACCAGATCGTGCAGCGACGCGGTGGCGAGTGCCCGCCCCACCTGCCTATGCCACACGACAAGGCCTGAGCCAACGCGCAGCGAGGAGATGCTCCCATGTTGGATCGCGAAAGCCTTCACCATACCGTCGTGGCCTACGCCCCCAACGGCTGGAATGCCGTGCCCGCGAACAATGGGGGCAACGGCCCCACCTGGCAATGGGGCAACGAGATCCTCATCGGCTACACCAAGGGACCCTTTGCCACAACACCCACCAGCCTTCACCAGACCACTGATCAGGGCCCGTTCAGCTCATGGCTGGCCCGCAGCACCGACGGCGGCGAAACCTGGACCACCTGGGAACCTCATCCCTACGTCGGGGACGATGCGGCCCCCGAGCCGCCTCCCGGCGATGTGGATCCCTCGGCGCCGGGGTTTGTGATGCGCGTGCAGGGCAACGGCTACCACGGCAATGCGGGGACCTGCTGGTTCTGCAGCGAGGACAAGGGCAACTCCTGGCGAGGCCCCTATACCTTTGGCCATCTGCTGGAGCATCCCGAGCTGGCCGAGCTCGAATTCACCGGCCGCACCGCCTATGTGAGCGATGGCCCCGATGCGCTGCTGCTCTTTCTCTCCATGCGCAACCCCTTCCCTGCCGATCGCATGCAAGTGGACCTCATCGACAAGGCTTTCGTGGCGCGGATGCGCGACGGCGGCGCGAGCTTGGCCTTTGTCTCGTGGATCGTGCCCAAGAGCGACCCCTCCCGCGCCATGATGCCCGCGCCGGTGCGCCTTTCCGACCAGCGCCTCGTCGTCGCGCTACGCCGCAAATCTGCCCAGCGCAACTGGATCGACGCTTACCGCTCCGAGGATAATGGCAAGAGCTGGCGCTTTCTCTCCGAGATCGGCGCCACCGAGGATGGCAACGCCTACAACGGCAACCCGCCCGCCCTGGTGCGCATGGCGGATGGCCGCCTCTGCTGCACGTACGGCAACCGCAGCCGCCTTCAGATCATCGCCCGCGTCAGCGACGACGACGGCGCCACCTGGGGCCCCGAGATCGTCCTGCGCGACGATTTCGCCAGCGCCAACGGCCGCCCCGACCTGGGCTACCCACGGCTGTTCCAGCGGCCCGATGGCAAGCTGGTGACGGCCTACTTCTGGTGCACCGCCGCCCGCCCCCAGACCCACATCGAGGCGACGGTGTTTCGGCTCGATGGATAGCGTAGATAAAAGGGCGAACACCGGGGCATTGGAATGGGAACTAGATCGCACGCCTGGCCTTCCGACTGGTAGGCCGCGGGAGCCCTACCGACCTCGCTACTGCGCCTCGGCCCACTGCCGCTCATACAGCCGCTGGTAGGCCTCGTTGCTCGCC
>JBNGEB010000243.1:0-3525 GCA_049975585.1 Anaerolineae bacterium | reverse complement strand
TGATAGGACCTGCAACAGCCGTTTGACGTCGGCAGCGTGCAGGCCGACCGTTGGTTCGTCTAGGATGTACATGGTGTTGCCGGTGGAGCGCCGGGCGAGCTCGCGTGCGAGCTTGACGCGCTGCGCCTCGCCGCCAGAGAGCGTCGTCGCTGGCTGCCCCAGCCGGATGTAGCCAAGGCCAACATCGTGCAGGGTTTCCAGACGCTTCCGAATGGCCGGGATGTTGGCGAAAAAGCCGAGCGCTTCCTCGACGGTCATGTCGAGGACCTCGGCGATGGTCTTGCCCTTGTAGCGGATCTCCAGCGTCTCGCGATTATAGCGCTTGCCATGGCAGACGTCGCACCGCACATAGACGTCTGGCAGAAACTGCATCTCGATCTTGATGATGCCCCCGCCACGGCACGCCTCGCAACGACCTCCCTTCACGTTAAAGGAGAATCTACCGGGCTTGTATCCCCTGACCTTGGCCTCGGGCACCTGTGCGAACAGGCGTCGGATGTGGGTAAAGACGCCCGTGTACGTGGCCGGATTCGACCGAGGCGTTCTCCCAATGGGAGACTGGTCGATATCAATGACCTTGTCCAGTTGATCGATGCCTCGGATCTCGTCGTGGTCACCAGGCCGCCGATTGGCGCGATGCAGGATTTGCGCCAGCCGCTGGTACACGATGTCCACCAACAGCGTGCTCTTGCCAGAACCCGAGACCCCCGTGATGACGACGAACTTGCCTAGTGGAATGCGCACGTTGATGTTCTTCAGGTTGTGCTCTCGCGCGCCGATGACCTCGAGGGCGCTGCCGTTGCCGTTACGGCGTTCTTTGGGCAGGGGAACGCTCTCTGTGCCCGAGAGGAAACGTCCCGTGATAGACTCCGAACACGACGTAATCTCGTCGGCAGGGCCCGCAAAGACCACCCTCCCGCCGTGCTCTCCTGCGCCAGGCCCGAGATCCACGATATAGTCGGCGGCGCGGATGGTACTCTCGTCGTGCTCTACCACGAGGACGGTGTTGCCGAGATCCCGCAGCCCCCTAAGGGTATCGAGAAGGCGCTGGTTGTCGCGTTGGTGGAGGCCAATGCTGGGCTCGTCCAGGATATAGAGGACGCCCATGAGTTGCGAGCCGATCTGGGTGGCCAAGCGGATACGTTGTGCCTCGCCGCCGGACAAGCTGGCGGCCGCTCGCGAGAGCGCCAGATATTCCAGCCCCACATTCTCCAAGAATTTCAGTCTGGCGAGCAGTTCCTTGAGGATTGGTTGAGCGATGACCCGATCGCGGCCCTCAAGCTCCTCGGCCAGCATGTCGATGAAGCGATGGGTTGCGCCGATGGGCATATCTGTCAGTTCATCGATCGCCAGTCCCCGCACGGTAACGGCTAGGGCCTCTGGCTTGAGCCGGCGGCCACCACAGGCTGGGCAAGGATGCGTCGTCATATAGCGCTCGATGCCGCGCCGAACGTGGTCGGAAGAGGTCTCCTGATAGCGGCGCTCCAGGTTGGGGATCACACCCTCAAATGTGGTCTGATAACGACGGGTACGCCTCTGGTGGTTGCGATAGTTGACCATGATGGCCTCGCTGCCGCTACCGCGCAGGACAAGCTCGCGCTGCTCCTGCGTGAGCTCTCGCCAGGGGGTGTCCATCGAAAAGCCATAGTGCTTGGCCAGTGCGCGTAGCATCTGGTGATAGTAGCCGTCGGACTTGGCCGACTTGGACCACGGCTTGATGGCGCCCTCGTTCAGTGAGAGCGAGGCGTCGGGGACGATGAGGTCGGGATCGAGCTCGCGTTGGGTGCCCAAGCCCGTGCAGGTTGGGCAGGCGCCATGGGGGCTGTTGAAGGAAAAAGACCGCGGTTCTAGCTCTGGCAGGCTGATGCCGCAGATCGGGCAAGCATAGTGCTCGGAAAAGAGGTGGTCTTCACCGTCCATCACGTGCACGATGGCAATGCCGTCGCCCAGCTTGAGGGCCGTCTCCAGCGACCCGGCAAGGCGGCTGCGAAAGGCGTCGGCGCGATCCTTCTCCTCGGATCCATAGTCATGCACCACTAGGCGATCCACGACCGCCTCGATGGTGTGCATGACATAGCGATCGAGGGAGATCTCCTGGTCGAGCTCCATGACCTCACCATCGATCCGGGCGCGGACAAACCCCTGCTTGGAGAGATCCGCGAGCAGCCGCTTGTGCTCGCCTTTGCGATCGCGCACCAGCGGCCCCATCACCATGAGACGCGTGCCATCGGGATAGGATTGGATCGCGTCAACCATCTGCTGGACCGTTTGCTGCTGGATCGGTCGGCCGCATTGGGGACAATGGGGCTCACCGATCCGCGCATAGAGCAGCCGCAGGTAGTCATAGATCTCGGTGACGGTGCCAACGGTGGAGCGAGGGCTGCGGTTGGTGCCTTTCTGGTCGATGGAGATGGCCGGCGATAGCCCGTCGATGCGATCGACGTCCGGCTTGTCCATCTGCCCCAGGAACTGGCGCGCATAGGCCGAGAGGGACTCGACATAGCGGCGTTGCCCCTCGGCATAGATGGTATCGAACGCCAAAGACGACTTGCCAGATCCCGAGATGCCAGTGATGACAACCAGCTTGTCCCGCGGGATATCCACGTCGATGTTCTTCAGGTTGTGCTCGCGTGCCCCGCGAATCGAGAGCGTACTTGTGGTCATGCTCACCTTGTGGTGGGAGATTGCTGCGCAGCCAAGGACTCAACCTATCAGTATACCATCAGCGTGATGCCAGGCAAGTTGACGCGATCTTGCGACACGAACGTTTTGGATGGGGACGACAGCCGCGGTGGCAAGGCAAGCGTCACGCGAGGGGATGACTACCAGGGCGTGTAGTGCTGTCGCCAACCGTTGTCTAGGCTGAATTCGTCCAAGGCGCGGAGAGTGTCGCGGTACTCGGCGCGCGAGATACGGCGGTCCAGCGGCGGATGCTCTGAGGCCTTGTAGGTGGGAAAGTACTGCGCCATGAGACTGACAAAGCTTTCTGTGCCCAGTTCGCGAGCGATCCAGGCGAGCACCTCTCTGGTCTGCGAAAGCCCCTCAGGCAGCACCAAGTGGCGGATGACCATGCCCCGGATCGCGATGCCTTGGTCGTCAATCTGTAAGGAGCTGCCTACCTGACGGCGCATCTCGTGCAGGGCGGCACGGTTGGCCTCGACGTATCCGTCAAAGCCAGAGAGCTCTCGTGCAACGGCGTCGTCGGCGTACTTGGCGTCGGGCAGGTAGATGTCGACAACGCCGTCCAGGAGCTCCAACGTGTCCACACGTTCATAGCCGCTGGTGTTATAGACCAAGGGGATGTGCAGGCCCTTTGCCGCGGCGCGTTCGGTTGCACGCAGGATCTGCGGCACATAGTGGGTAGGCGTTACCAAGTTGATGTTGTGACAGCCCATACGCTGTAGCTCGAGCATCATGGACGCGAGGCGATCGTCTGTGATAGTCTGCCCGTTGCCAAGCTGGCTGATGGGATAGTTCTGGCAGAATAGACAGCGACCGGTACAGTTGGAGAAAAAGATGGTGCCA
>JBNGEB010000242.1:0-3582 GCA_049975585.1 Anaerolineae bacterium | reverse complement strand
GGGTTGTGCCGTCTGCGGCGCGGACGCATTCTGATGCGCGGGGGTGGGGGTTGAAGCCCGACGCGCGATGCACGGCCCCGCCCAGATGACGCGCCTACCGCAGCTCGTCCACGTTCACACGGCGGCCCAGCTCGGCGGACTTCCACGCCGCTTCCGTTAGCTCGATCACGCGCAGCCCGCATTCGGGCGGCACCCGCACCTCATCGCGCCCCAGGATCGCGTCCACAAAGTTGCGATCCGGGTTGCCCTCGCTGGCGGGCGTCTCGATGGCTTCTGGCTGCCGCACGCCAAAACGGTGCAAGGTCAACTCGCCGTGGCGTTGTAGCATGGCGCCCTCGCTGCCAAAGATCGAGAACTCTTCGTAGAACATGGGGCAGTCCCCAATGATCGAGATGGTGCCCAAGGCGCTATTGGTGAACCGGATCGCCAAGGCCGAATCGACATCGACCTCGGTGTCATAGTTCTGGCAGTAAGCCATGACGCTCTCGGCCTGCAGCCCCGTGGTCCACAGCATGACGTCCACGATGTGGCTGCCCGAGTCGTTGAGCTGACCGCCTCCACTCAAATCCATCACCTGGCGCCACTTGCCGCGCTGACTGCGGAGCCAGTCCTGGCCCATCAGCAGCGACACGTACTGGATCTCCCCAAGGGCGCCGGCCCTGACTTGGTCGCGGATATAGACATAGCTCCCTTGGAAGCGGCGCTGGTAGGAGACCATGAACACCAGGTCGCCCGCAGCCTCGATCAGATCGTGAGCATGCGGCACCGTGCAGACCATGGGCTTTTCCAGTAGCAGGTGTTTGCCCGCCTGGAAGACGTCCAGCGCCTGTTGGTAGTGCTGCGTGTGCGGCGTGTGAATCTCGACGGCGTCCATGGGCACCGACGCCAACATGTCATGATAGTCGCTGAAGGTGGGCGTGTCAGCATACTGAGGATACTGTTCCACCACCTTTGCCAGCGAGTCGGCGCTGGGATCCGCGAATGCAACGACCTCGGCCTCGTCGATCTCCTGCAATTGGCGGAGATGGTGCCTTGCTATGCCTCCCGCCCCGATGAACCCGATGCGAACCCTCTCTGGCATGCTGCCTCCCTCATAGCCACCCATGATGAATGTTTGTCGCTTGCTACCATGCAAGCGCGCAACATTCTAGTCCTCCTCCCAAAGCTGGCAAGGCCTCGAGCGTAGATCCTGGGGGCACGGCGGACGTTGGCTACTCTGAGAGCAGCGTGTAGGGGTCGAGCGCGGGGTAGGCGTCGCGGAACGCCGCCGTCTCTTCCAGATGACGCGCGAGCGCCTTCTGGATCTCTCTCCTCTGCACCACGGATGCGGCCTCCCCCTGCCCCAGAGCCACGCGCCAGCCGTCCCCTGCTGCCTCCAGGGTGATCGAGCCCGCGGCTTCGAGGACACGCAAGCTAGCCAGAATCGCCGCCTCGCTCAGCCCGACCCGCGCCGCCATGCGCTCGAGCGCAACCTGGTCGTCGTCGTGGTAGATGGCCCATCGCGCCATCCCGGCCACTTGGCGGAGAAGGTCCCGGACCTCCCAAGCGAGGGAAGGCACGGGGCGCAGCAGGTAAACGCGGGTTGGATTCGCTTTCCTCACGACCTCGCGAAGCGTGGCAGCGTCGGGTGGCGCAAAGGCCACCGCGAGATGCTGACCGACCTCGGGCGTCAGTCGCTGACGGGGCAAGGCGTGATCCACCGGGGATTCCGTGGCCTCGGCCCAGGCCGCGAGGGCATCGCCATAGCGCGCACGCAAGGACGCCAAGGTACCCTCACTAGAAGGCGCGGTCCGAAGATCGACGATCTCACGGCCCTCCGCGAGCACCGGCAGCGACACGGCCCGCCACGACGCTGCTCCACCAGCTTGCTCGCCAGCAGGGCACCAGTCGGCCAACGTGAGCTGCAAGCTCTCCCGGTCGCGGTAGCGATTGACGCTGAGCGTGTAGGCCACATCGATAGGTTGCTCGGACATGGGCAGCTCGCCGGCGTTGAACCAGAGTACCTCGTGCAGTTGTCCCCGCTCGTCAGCAATGTGCAGTCGGCGGTGCGGCGTCTCGCGTTGGGTGCTGACGTCCTCCACGCGGACCAGCTTGCCATCGAATGACGCCAGAACCGGCTCTGGGTTCCCCGCCCCGTGAGGCGCCAGGCGCTCCAGTGCTCGCGCCAATCCCAGATCCAGAGCCTGCCACGACACCACGGCTTCCACCTCGAGCGGCGCTTTGACAGGTCGCTCGGGAACGTGGCGCTCGAGCCAGTCCCAGAGGCCGTGGCGGAACGCCTCGATATGCTCATTGGCGATGCTAAAGCCGGCGGCCATGGGATGGCCCCCGCCGCCAAGGAGCAGGCTCTCCTGGCTCATGATGGCGGCACGGATATCCACCCCCTCCACCGATCGGGCCGATCCCCCCGCCACGCCGTCCGCCCCTCGACGGATCACGATGGCAGGACGGTCGTACTGCTCGGTCAAGGCGCCAGCCACCAACCCGATGACCCCCGGCTCCCAACCCTCGCCGTCCACGACAATCGCTGGACGGTCGCGGACCAGCTCCGGATGGTGCTCCAAGGTCGCCTCAACCGCGCGCTGCGTTGCCTCGGTTATGGCCTGGCGCTCGCTATTGAGGGCCTCCAGCCCATAGGCTAGCTCGCGAGCTTTGGCCGGGTCGCGCGCAAGGAGCAGCTCCACCCCCTGCCGCGCATGCGCCAGGCGTCCAGCGGCATTGAGTCTCGGCCCCAGACGATACCCCAGATCGCGCGCGGTGATATGTCGCCGGTCCAAGCCAGCAGCGTCGGCCAGCGCGGCCAGGCCGGGCCTCCCGCCCTCGCGCAGCACCTCCAAGCCCCGCTGGATAAGGTACCGCACATCACGGACCTGGATGGCCACGTCTGCCACCAACCCCACAGCGACCAGGTCCAGCATGGCGTCGAGCGTGGCCTGATGCGCTTCGTCATCCAGCAAAGCGCGCGCGACCTGGTAGGCCACCCCCACGCCGGCGAGCTCGCGCATGGGATGGGTCTTGTCCAACAGCTTGGGGTTGACCAACGCGTCGGCATCTGGCAGCAGGTCCGGCAGGTCGTGGTGATCGGTAATGATGAGCCGATAGCCGGCTGCCTTGGCCTCGGCGGCTAGGTCGGCATCGCTGACGCCGGTGTCGCAGGTGAGCACGACCGGCGCATCCGGGACATTGGCGCCCCCGACCAGCCGGGGGAAGGCGCGACGACGCAGCCCGTGGCCCTCTCGGCGCGAGGGAAGATCGAACAGGACCTCCAGATCAGCGGCGCGTAGCGCTTCCACCAACACCGCGGTGGCCGTTTCGCCGTCAGCGTCCAGATCGCCCCAGACGCGCACGGGCCAACCACGCGCTCGGGCCTCGCCAAGCAGGGCCACGGCATCGTGCATGCCGGGCAGGTCCCAGGGCGATGCCGGACGATACCGCGTGGCATCCACGAATGCAGCGGCATCATCGGGATCGGTGATGCCGCGCTGGACGAGCAATCGCGCCACGAGCGGATGCCCGGCGACTTGGCGCAGGGCATCGCTTGGCTCGACGCTAGGTTGGATGTGCCAGGGCTTGGACATGGAG
>JBNGEB010000241.1:0-3596 GCA_049975585.1 Anaerolineae bacterium | reverse complement strand
ACCCACGGCAGCAGGTGCCCCCACTGACGGCGCTTCCACAGCTCCCAGGTCATCAAGCCCCAACCCGCCCACGCGGCCAGGCCCAAGGGCAAGCCTTGGCCCCACAGGACCATGTTCTTGAGCATGTACCACACGGGTGGCCGCCCCGTCCACTGGTGGCTGGGCGGATAGTCGATCTCGCCCGATACCAGTCGCTTGATGTAGGCCATGTCATCGGCCCAGCGGGGGTTGATGCGCAATCCTAGGAGGCCGGGCCCCATGAAGGCCTGCGGCTGCGCCAAACGGAACACGAGGAACGCGCTTAGAAGCACGACTGATCCTGCCGTAACGGCCCAGCCGATCTGTGACACCCACGGGACGAGAGACCGGGCTTGATCATCGTCGGCATCCACCTGCAGCGATAGACGTAGGCCGCCGATCCTGCGCCAGGTCATCAACCTGTCCACCGGGGCGCGCTGAGCCTGCCTCGCCATCCGCACCAAGAACGCCGCTGCGATCACCAAGCCAAACGTCAACGCGCTGATCTTGGCTGACACGGCGAACCCGAACGCCACGCCCAGCCCCAGCACGCTGCCCCATCCCTCACCCTGGGCCACCCGGATGGCCATATAGAGCGAAAGCGTCAGGAACATGGTGGTGGTCGTATCCACCGTGAAAAAGTGGGATTGCTGGATGTTCAACGCCGTGACGGCCAGACAGAACGCCGCCGCCAGCCCCACGCGCTCATCGTACAGGCGCCGCCCGATGAGAAAGACCAGCAGGACGCTGATCAGGTCCATCCCGCCGGACATGGCACGTCCTACGAGATAGACCCCGCTGTACCCGACCAAGCCCGTCACCTGGCCCAGGAACTTGGCCAGGATCAGCGGGAACAGCCCGTACACGTACATGCCATGCGGCGTGTTGTAGGGGTTCAGTGGGTTGATGGCCGTATCCAGGTACTCGCCCAGACTGGCCGGCCACCAGAGGCTGTTCTCCACCATAGTCAAAAAACGCTCGTCAGGATGGAGATGCTGGCCCTCATCCCAATCCAAGCCCGTGAAGCGCAGCCATCCCCCCAACCCCAGGATCAGCAGGAGCGCCAACCACACCATCGTGGTGCGACGCTCGCGCGCCGTGATCCAACACCAAAGGGACCGGGCCGCGTCCCAGAGCCCCTGCCAATCCGAGGAGACTGGACGCGTGGTAGTGTTTTGCTCCGTGAGGGAACCGCTCGGCATCAAGCTATCTCTCTCCATAGAACGTGACGAACTTTTCCCGGCCCTCGTCGTCCACGTGCGTCACCGCAACGCCACGAGGAAAGGCTCGCTCCAGAATGGCTAGCGATACGGTGTCCTCCGGGGCTAGGATCACCATGCGCTTGCCTGGCCCGTCATCCAACGGCGGCTCGCCTGCCACGAGAGAAGGCAGTTCGTGTTCCACAGGCAGGGATCCGCGCTCAAGCTGCGCCCGAACCGCATTGCCGTCGTAATGGTGCGGCCAGATGACGGTATAGACGGGCCCCTCGTGCGCGAACGCATCAATCGCCCGCGCCATCTCCCGCGAGATGCTATAGTTGCCAGCGGGAAGATGCTCCCGGTACGCGCCAAAGTAGGTCTCCCATGCGCTGACCGTCTCCCCGCCGAACAGCGTTAGCACCAGTGCAACAGGCCCTGCCAACGCCAGCTTGCTGGGCGCGGCGAGCCCACCCAAGGCGCGACTCGCCGTGCGACGCAGCTCTGCCAGGGCCATCGCCGAGAGCGTCAGCGCCGGTATCAGCGCCCCCACTGCGCGACCAGCGTTGGGCACCTCCCGCGGGAAGGCTAACGAGAGCGCCGTCGGCGCCAACATCGTCGGCAAGGTGACCAGCACCGCCATGTGCCCATCTCTACGCCAACGGAGCAGAGTCCAACCCAGCCCCAAAGGCAGGAGCAAGGCCGGCAGGTACCCGAGCTGTCGCAGCCCCGGCACATTGCTGGTGGCGATGCTGTCGCCCCTCACATTGAACATGCCCGCCGCGCGCCAAGCATTCTGCGCCAAGACTAACAGCGGATGCCCCGAAAGGGCCACCTCCTCGCCCGTGAGACGCGTCGCCACCCGAAAGAGATAGACATCGGGATTCGCTACGGCGAACACGTCCAGCGGGAGAGCCACGTAGAGCATCACCACCAGAAGCAGCAGCAAGCCCTTGAGACGCTCACGCGGCCAGGCAGCCCGGTCCCGCAGCCCCTCGCCCACAACGAGCAACGCGATCCATGCGGGCGCGATCATGAACGCATTATAGCTATGCAACCCCAACCCAACGAGCAACCCACAGAGCGCGTACCAATGCCGACCGCCAGTCCGTCGCGCCTGGAGCCACGCCCACAGGGCTAGAGCAACCAGTAGCGGCATCGCGCTGAGTCGATAGCCCATGCGCGTCAGGATCACGTGCCAATGCGAGACGGCCAGCATGCCGGCCGCATAAAGGCCCGCCTCGCGGCTATGGACCTCGCGCCCTAGCAAGTATATCGCCGGCAGGGTGGCCAGCCCCAATGCCGCGCTGACAGCCTTGATGGTCCAATGGCTCAGGCCAAGTATCCGCGCCGGCAAGGCAGCCAAGTAAAAGAACAGGCCCTCCCTACCTGGCCACGACGGAAAGAACACCGCATAGTCGCCCTGCAGGATCTGCGCGATGTTCGCCTGGATCAGCGGTAGGTCGCATCCCATCTCGGCTGGCAGCTCTCGCAGGCGGTAAAAGCGAAAGACACACCCCAGCAGCACGATCCCCAACAGCACCACACCGTGCCACGTGAGCCGTACCCCGTCGGAGCTGAGGCAGTCGCGCCGAAGCGTGACACCTTCATCGGGCCACGCAGCCCACGCCAGCAGCGCAAGACCTAGCAACCAGGCTGTCCCAGCCCACCACGTCACACGATTGGCGGCAAAGGCGCTCACACCTGCCAGCCCCAAGCCGTAGGCTGCCAGCACTGGCCACCAGGATCGCGGCCCGCTCGACGAGGCTCTCAAGGCGCCCTGGCCGCCGCCGGGCATGTCTCTAGGCGAGCTAGCAGCGAACACTCCGCCGCCCACGATCAGCAACACGACGCCCGTGGTTACGGTCCCTGCATCGACGAGCCGTTGGCCGACCGCAGCAAGCAGGGCCCCAGCAAGCGCAGCGGCAGCGCCAAGCCTGCCCATTCGGACGCTGGCCGATGGCATCCTCTAGCCCTCAACCAAGTAGCTGGCGAACAGCACCTGGCCCCTCTCGTCCACGTGACGGCGCAACGTCCCGCCAGGATAACGAGCCTCGACCGCCTCTAGTTCCCACGAGCGTTCGGGCAGCACGATGAACACGGTCCTGCCGAACGCCTCTGGGACATCTTGTTCCGATAGCATCGCTTCTACGACGTCCTCCCCCTCCACATCGGGGTTCAGATAGGGGATGGTGGCAAAGTCATAGTAGATGCGAGGAGCGCCCATCATGTAGCATTTGACAGGGCCTCCCAACCGTTGAAGGTGCCGGGCCACGCCATGCGCCACGTGCGTGTTGGGTCCGCCATAGACCTCGAGCGGCGTGTAGGTGTGCAAATAGTACCGCGCGCTGGACACAGAGAGCCCGACCGCCACGAGTACCG
>JBNGEB010000240.1:926-3622 GCA_049975585.1 Anaerolineae bacterium | reverse complement strand
TTCATGATCTGGCCAGTGTCGGGCGCGAATCCCACCACGGAGGGGTCCACGGCGCCGAGGATCGTGTCGATTTCGTCGCCTGTCTCGATGAGGGTGCCAGTGTGCGCGTGGATGGCCGCCCGTAGCCCTAGCTTGGCAACCTCTCCCCCGATCTCGTTGAACACCTCGGCCATCCCCTGAAAGTGGGGATAGGGCACGTCTTTGCGCTGTCCGGCCTGGAGCACGATGGTCTCTGCGCCCAGATCCGATGCCAGCTTGGCCCAACGCACGCAGTTGGCGATGTCTTCCTCGGCGTCCTCCGGGTCGTAGAACGTTGTGGGGCAGTAGGCAGCCGCTAGGAGCAAGTCATACTTGTCCAGGAGCGCGGCAAAGCCCCCGGGCTCGTCTTTGTACTGCTCGATGGTCTGTCCAAAGGTCTCGTAGGCGAGGTAGCCCAGCTCTGCCACATCGCGTATGGCCGTGACGGCGTCCTCTTTCCGGAACCCCCACAGGATGCCCGTGTGGCCGATGCGAAATGTAATCATGGCTTTTCTCTCCTCATTGCTATCAGGAATGGCGTCAATCATCGACCATCAGTTTCCATGATACGCAGTGCTGGTAGAGGGCGCAAGGTTACGGTGGGTCGTGCGGGCCTGCCGGGTGACGGCTACCTGACAGATGAGTGCCATCGTGGGCACCGCGGGACGAAGGCGATGCAGCATGGTGTTGGCTCCCCATGCCATGCCTGCGCCCAGGGACTGTGCCGGCGCCAGCAGGGATTGTATCATGGGATGGAGCGAGAGAAGCTGCCGGTTGCCCTGCGTCGGCTGGAGGGGCTGCCAGGTTCCACGGATGCCATGGCCATTGTTCGTTATGGATGCGTGAGGCAGGTTGGGCAAGCTCGGGTAGCGTCCTCCAGGAATCCGTGTGCTGCTTGGAACTGATGCATGTTCCCAGACGTCTTTTAGATAGAACGTGCACGTGTTGTCAAGGAGGTACCGATGCGCTGGTTGCGTGGTCTGTTGATGGTTGCCTTGCTGCTTCCCTTTGTTGTGGGGTGTGCGGGCATCGGGGGCCCAGCCGTGGTGCAAGCCGAGGCATCGCGTAGCGAGGACCCAGCGGTGTCCGGAGACGCCGTCGCTTCGGTCTCGCGGAGCGTCAATGCGCTTGGCCTCGACTTGTACCGGGTTCTGGCCGAGGAGCGTGGCGGTAACCTGTTCCTCTCGCCCTACAGCATCGTGTTGGCGCTCGCCATGACCTACGCCGGCGCTCGCGGCCAGACCGCCGAAGAGATGGCGGAGGTGCTCCACTTTTCGCTACCGGATGAGCAGCTTCACCCGGCCATGAACGCGCTGGATCTCGCGCTGCACGCGGGCGAGGACCGCGAGATGGATTCCTACGATCCGCCCATCTTTCGCAGCGCCAACGCGCTTTGGGGGCAGAAAGGCCTGGGCTTCCAGGATGCTTTCCTAGAGACGCTGGCCATCAACTATGGGGCCGGCATGCGGGTTCTGGACTTTGCCAAGGAGGAAGAGGCGCGGGGTACTATCAACGATTGGGTCGAAGAGCAGACCGAGGATCGCATCAAGGATCTGATCCCGCCCGGGCTGCTATCCGAGATGACGCGGCTGGTGCTGACCAACGCCGTCTATTTCAGGGCCCAGTGGCAGAATCCCTTTGAAGAGGATCTCACCAAGGATGGACCGTTCTATGTGCCAGATGGCGGCAGCGTGACGGTGCCCATGATGCAGCAAACGGAGAACCTGGGTTACTATGCTGAGGATGGGCTTCAGGTGGTCGAGCTGCCTTACGCGGGCGGCACGCATAGCATGCTCATCCTGCTGCCCGAGGAGGGCAAGCTCGAGGATCTCGCGGCCGGCTTGGACGAGGAGCGGTTGGCCGAGTTGGTGGATCAACTCGAACGCCAGTCCGTAGCCTTGACGCTGCCGCGCTTTGAGTACGAGGCCGAGTTCGCGTTGGGCAACACGCTGGCAGCCATGGGCATGCCCACCGCGTTTGGTCCCGGCGCCGACTTTTCCGGGATGACCACCGAGGCAGGCCTGTTCATCGGCGAGGTCGTGCACAAGGCCTGGGTCGCGGTGGACGAGGAGGGCACCGAGGCAGCGGCCGCCACCGCGGTGATCATGGTCGAATCGGCCATGCCCATGGAGCCTATGGAGATGGTCGTGGACCACCCCTTCTTGTTCGCCATCCGTCATCGAGACACGGGGACGTTGCTCTTCCTAGGACAGGTGGTCGATCCCTCGTAGCGTAAGGCAAGAGGGCGCCGGGCTAACGTCCGGTGCCCTCTTGCGGCCTCGGCCATCGCTTGTGGCGCCTTGTCCTTAGACCCTATCCTTTGTAACCCGGACTGCGGTAGGCTGGGGCATTGTCCCAACGATCCTGGATCAGCAGGCCCCCATCTGGATCGGGAGCGAGCCAAGGCTGATCCTTTGTCGCTTGATCCTAGAAAGCTCATGCTTTGCCGATGCCACGTGTGCGATAGTCGTTCTCAGCCAGCAGGTCCATCATACTGGGCTGGTCATCGCAGAAGGCATCACCATTGTAGGCGCAGTCCGTGTTGTGCGCGTACTGGCTGTGGATGAGGCTGCAGCGAGCAGAGACGCACACGGGCAACGGGGTGCGGGCCTCACGTTTTAGATGAAATGGTTAGCAAACGCCGGGCATCCACGGCGAGGGTGTCCGGCGTCTGTATG
>JBNGEB010000240.1:0-916 GCA_049975585.1 Anaerolineae bacterium | reverse complement strand
AGGCGTACAACGCGATGGGGTCGCCCTGGACCGGCGGCAGCGGGTTCGGGCACACCAGGATCCCGCCCTGCTCGTACGACTGGATCGCAGCCCAGGTGTACTCGAGGGTCGCCAGCGCGTCTCGCCCGGAGGCTCGCAGCTTGTCCTTGGGCACGCCGTTGGTCACGTCCTCCAAAAAGGCGTGGATACGCCGCGGGAACGTCTCGTTAAAGTCGTCGATGCCGGACTCGGTCACGACGGGCTTGGCCGACTCGCCGAGCTTGAGCGCTGCTGGGTCCGCCGCGTCAGCCGGGTGCGGGCCTGGCCAGTATGTCACCTTCTCGATGCAGTTCTCGATGCAGAAGGTGCCACGTGTGCCGGCTAGCTCAAAGCTCCACCATCCGCCCAGGCCAAAGGTGGCGTCGCCACGCTGGCTCAGCAGATAGCCTACCGCGCCGCTGGCAAACCGCACGTGGATGCTGTTGATCGAGAGCATCACGTCGCCGGCGCGCTTGCGGAAGCTCGGCTGCGTCACGAACGCCTGCACATGGGTGATGTCCCCGCAAAAGTGTCGCATCAGGCTAAAGGGATGCGCCAGGAACGCCTTCATGTGAAAGTAGGGAAAGCCATACGATCGAGGCGCCTTCGAGAGTTGGTAGCTCTCCTCGCCGCCAGGGAACCCCATCTTGTGCAAGCAGTAGACGACTTCCCCGACCTCGCCATCTTCCATGTACTTCCAAGCCCGGTCAGCCGGCGGCGTGAAATAGTGGTTGAGGTTGCAGCCGAGGTAGAGATCGAGCTCATTTGCCGCTGCGACCATCTCGCGCGCTTCTTCGATGTCGTTGGAGAGGGGCTTTTCACAGAGCACATGCTTACCGGCCTCGAGCGCCTGCATAACCGGCTCAAAGTGCCAGCTTCCGTTCTCATAGCCGCCCGT
>JBNGEB010000239.1:0-3669 GCA_049975585.1 Anaerolineae bacterium | reverse complement strand
GCCTACCTGCGGACACTAGCCCCCGTCGGCACTAGGGTGAACGTCGTCGGTGAACAGGGCCTCATCCAAGAGCTCCAGCGCTTTGGTTTCGTTATAGCTGGCCGCGATGCTGACGTGGTCGTGGCGGGATGGGACAAGACGGTCACTTTTGAGAAGCTCAAGACAGCCACGCTCGCTATCCGAGACGGGGCTATGTTCGTTGGCACCAATCCCGACAAGACCTACCCCATGGAGAACGACATCATCCCCGGCGCTGGCAGCATTCTGGCAGCCCTCATCGCGGCTACCGACGTGGAGCCTGTCATCGTTGGCAAACCAGAGCCCATCATCATCCAGCGTTGTCTCGATATGCTGGATGCCTCTGCCGAGGACACTGCCATCCTGGGCGACCGACTGGACACCGACATCCTAGGTGGGCAACGCGCCGGCATTGGTACCATCCTGGTACTCACCGGCATCAGCACCCGCGAGGAGGCTGCCGCCTGGAATCCACCCCCGGATCTCGTCGTCAACAACATTCCAGACCTGCTGGAGTGCTGGCGCGCCGAGATGGACGGTTGATCCCCAGGACTCGCCCTTTTTGCACCATGCCCACCAGAGATATATACTCACTCTGAATACTTGTCAGTAACCAAGCAGTATCATACGGATGGTGACATATGTTCTGGCCAATGTTCAACCCTACGTACTATCTCTTTGCCCTGCCAGCGCTCTTGCTGGGTCTCTATGCACAGTATCGCGTCCATTCCGCCTACAGACGGTACCAGCAGATTCGAAACCGGCACAACATCACGGGCTATGAAGCCGCACGCAGGATGATGATGGTCGCCGGCCTCCCCAACATCCCCATTGAGGAGACGCCGGGGCAGCTCAGCGACCACTATGATCCTCGGACGAAATCGCTGCATCTATCGGCAGGGGTGGCGAGGTCGTCATCGATCGCGGCATTAGGCATCGTAGCCCACGAGCTCGGCCACGCTCTGCAAGACGCGGAGGCGTACGTGCCCTTGCGCGTGCGGACTGGCATCGTGCCGGTTGTCCAGCTAGGCTCGTGGCTGGGGCCGATCATCTTTTTCCTGGGCATGCTGATCCAGACGCCGGACCTGGCGCTGTTTGGGCTGGTCCTGTTCTCGGCGACTGCCCTGTTCGCGCTGGTCACCCTTCCCGTGGAATTCAACGCCAGCTCGCGGGCCGTACGCCTACTCACGAACAGCGGACTCATAGTCTCGGAAGAAGAGGAGCGAGGCGTACGCTCGGTACTTGATGCAGCCGCTCTCACCTATGTAGCCGCCGCTATTCAGGCACTCTCGACCATTCTGTATTATGTGTTCCTGCTGGGAGGATCCCGTCGGCGCGACTAGACGCAGACGCCGGAGAAAAGCGCCATGGATCCGCCCATATGCCTGCTGGACCTATCCTATGAAGAGCTCGAGCGCCTGCTCACCGACTGGGGTGAGCCCTCTTACCGTGCCGAGCAGGTCTGGCAGTGGACCTACCGTCGTCTAGCCGCAAGCTGCGGCGAGATGACCAACCTCCCCAAGTCGTTGCGCCAGCGCCTGCGGGAAAGCGTTCGCATGCGAAGCTTGCGGCTGGTGACTGCACAGTCCACGGATGACGGCCTGACAGAAAAGGCACTGCTAGAGACGGCGGACGGTGCGCGCATCGAGACGGTGCTCATGCGCTACGAGGAGCGCAACACCGTGTGCGTGTCCTCGCAGGTGGGATGCGCTGTCGGGTGCCCTTTCTGCGCGACGGGACAGATGGGCCTAGAGCGGGATCTCTCTGCTGGCGAGATCGTCGGGCAAGTGCTGCATTTTGCTCGGAAACTGAACCACCAAGGATCGCAAGTCACCAACGTGGTCTATATGGGCATGGGCGAACCCCTACTGAACTATGATGCGGTATGGTGCTCCATCGAGAGGCTGCATCATCCCTCTGGGGCCAACATGGGGACGCGTAGGTTCACCGTCTCGACCATCGGCATCGTGCCGGGCATTGAGCGCCTCGCCCGCGAGCAGAGTGAGGTGGGCCTAGCGGTATCCTTGCACGCGCCGACGAATGCCCTCCGAAACGAGCTAGTACCGCTGAACCGCCACTACCCCATCGAGGACATCCTAGAGGCCGTCCGTTTCTACATTGGGGAGACGGGACGTCGGGTGACATTCGAGTACGCGCTCATCGCGGGGGTTAACGATACGCCAGCTCTGGCCCACGCTACGGCCGATCTGCTGGCAGAGATGCTCTGTCACGTGAACCTGATCCCGCTCAACCCCGTACCGGGCTCTGGCCTAAAGCCCTCAGACGAGCAAACGACAAGGCGATTCCAGGATGTCCTTCAGAACCGAGGGATTGCCACCACCCTGCGCAAGAGCCGGGGCTCGGAGATCGCGGCCGCATGCGGCCAGCTATCCGCAGCCCAACCCAAGCAGACCGGATAGAAAGGCGGTTGCCCCACCATGCAAATCGAGCGTCGCGTCCTCATTGCCCCCTCGATCCTCTCAGCGGATTTCTCGCGGTTGGGCGACCAAGTCCGCGAGGCGGACCAAGCGGGGGCGGACGCGATTCACATCGACGTGATGGACGGTCACTTTGTGCCCAATATTACCATCGGACCGTTGGTCGTACGCGCCGTACGCCGCGCGACCGACCTACCGCTCGAAGTCCACTTGATGATCAAAGAGCCCGAGCGGTACATCGGGGACTTTTGCGAAGCCGGAGGGGATCTGATCATCGTGCACGTCGAGACCTGTCCGCATCTCGACCGTACTTTGCATCAGATTCGAGAGGAAGGCGTTCGCGTCGGCGTTACGCTGAACCCCTCAACGCCCGTCGTCGCCCTGCAGGAAGTGCTTGATTTGGTCGATCACGTATTAGTCATGAGCGTGAACCCCGGATTCGGCGGGCAGAGTCTGATTCCCTACACCCTGGACAAAGTCCGTCAGCTAGTGGCCATGCGTGACGAACGCCATCTGGGATTCGACATCGAGGTCGATGGAGGCATCAACGCCAAGACGGCCAAATCGGCGGTCAAAGCCGGAGCGAACATCCTGGTTATGGGGTCGGCCATCTTTGGGCATGTAGCTGGCGTGAAAGACGCCATGCAGACGATCCGCCAGGCGCTCTAGTGCCACACACGAAGAGCCAGCGGTTTCTTGCCGCTGGCTCTACTGTTCCGAGCACGCAACTGGCTAGGCCGTCTTGTTCAGAGTTCTCAGACAGCGCGTGCAGACGTTAATCCGCTTGGGCTTGCCATTCACCATAATCACCGTCTTCTGGATGTTTGGCTTCCAGCGGCGTTTGGTAGCATGCTTGGAGTGTGGAACATTATTCCCAAACTGAGGGCCCTTGCCGCACAGATCACATTTCGCCATATTATCGATCCTCTCCCCACCAGGGTAGCTGTCAGAAGATGTACCATTTGCCACAGACGTGACGGCTATGATACCATAGCTTGGACGTGTGGGCAAACGGTCCCATCAGGAGATATGCCATGAGTGAGCATGCAACCATGGGCAAGATCGAAGTATCGCCCAAGGCCATCGCGACCATTGCGGCCAACGATGTCCTGCGTTGCTACGGCATCGTCGGAATGGCGCCGGCCAATCTCGGCGACGGCATCGCCGAGATTCTACAGGTTGACAACCTGCATCGTGGCGTCAAGGTGCAAGT
>JBNGEB010000238.1:0-3691 GCA_049975585.1 Anaerolineae bacterium | reverse complement strand
GGCCAGACACCGCGCAGCCATGGCCGAGTGGGCTATCGCGACGGGGTGCCATGGAACTATCCCGTCACGATGGCGGGCGAGTTCACTCGACATGGCTACCAAACCGAGGCCGTGGGCAAGATGCACGTGTACCCCGAGCGTTCGCTGATGGGCTTTCAGCACGTGACATTGCACGATGGCTTTCTGCACTTTGCTCGTAGTCGCCATGCCAACCTCGACGAGATCGACGACTATGTCCCGTGGCTGCGCGAGCAGCTAGGACGCGACGCCGACTATTTCGAGCACGGCGTCAACTGCAACTCGATGGTCGTTCGCCCCTGGGACAAGCAAGAGTACCTGCATCCCACCAACTGGGTGACGAGCCAGGCCATCCGATTCCTAGAGCGCCGCGATCGACGCAAGCCCTTTTTTCTGTTCGTATCCTACCATCGGCCTCACCCACCGCTGGATCCGCCGGCATGGGCCTATGAGATGTACACGCACCAGAACATGCCGGATCCTCCCATCGGCGACTGGCATCGCATCTTTGCCGAGTCGTCTGGGCCCCATCGCGCTGACCCCCTCTATGCCCAACTGGATCCTCGCGCGCTCCAGATGGCACGAGCTGCCTACTATGGGCAGATCACGCACATCGATCACCAGATCAACCGGCTCCTCGAGTCGCTCCCAGAGAACGGCGTAGGGGACAACACCTACATCTGCTTCACAGCAGATCACGGCGAGATGCTGGGGGACCACCATTTGTTCCGCAAGGCATACCCCTACGAAGGATCGGCGCGCGTGCCGCTCCTGCTGGCTGGCCCGAGGGACTCGGGCATCGTGCCCAATAGCGTCAGTCACCAAGTAGTCGAGCTGCGTGACATCATGCCTACGCTGCTGACCGCTGCGGGCCTTCCGGTGCCCAGCACGGTCGAGGGCAAGAGCCTGCTTCCGCTGGCCAGGGGCGAGGATGTCCCATGGCGGCCCTACCTGCACGGGGAACACACCGCCATCAACCAGTCCATGCAGTGGCTGACCGATGGACACATCAAATACGTCTGGTTCAGCGGCAACGGGCAGGAGCAGCTCTTCGATCTAGTATCAGATCCGCAAGAGACGACCAATCTCGCTACCAGAGCCGATATGCAGAGGCAGCTCGAGCACTGGCGGCGGATCCTGATGTCCGAGCTGGCGGGACGCGAGGAAGGATTCACAGACGGAGAGAGGCTGATCACGGGCAGGCCCGTCGATCCGTGCCTGTCACACGTGCGAGCCTGAGCCTAGGCGCTCACTCGCGTGCAAACAGCGTGCCCAGCGCCTGCGGAGGAGCCAACCGAAGCAGGCGTCGCGCTGGACTTGGACGCGTGGGCAGCGAATCGAGGAGATGCTCGAGCCATCCGCTGCCCACCAACGCCAGGGTCACAATCAACAGCAACCATGGCGCCATGTTCAGCCAAGTCACCGGAGCGCCAGGCACCGTTCGCTGCAGGTAGGTCACCAGCGCCTTCAGGGCGCCAAACAAATAGGCCCCTAGCGCGATCCAACCCATGCCCCGCGTATGACACTCTGCCCAGCCAAGCTGGATCGCCAGGGAATACATGCTACCAGCGCATCCGACCAACGCCCCGCCTAACGCTGTGTAGCCTACCCGCAGCCTACGCACGTGGACCTCGCGCACGTACGCCGACACGGGCCAATCACACGCTAACCTTCTGTGGCATAGACGTGATACGCCCGGCTGAAGCTGATGATGGCGTCGAGGCAGGCTGCCGCCTCCAGAAAAACGGCTGCCACCTGCGAGGTGTATCCGATGATCCGAGCCATATCGCCGGCCGACAGGCCGATCTGCTCCCTTTGCGCCACTGCTAGGAACACGACCAGGAACTGGCCTCCGATCAACGCCGCGTATCGCAAATAGAGATACCACTGGTGCCGCGAAACTAGCTCCACAAAGACCTCCTTGCGACGCCTCAGCACGTCACGAAGGCGATCGCGATGGGTCTCTTGTTTCGGAGCCGTCAGCGCGCGAATGCACGCCCCCTCAACCTGGTTGATCAGGCCGTATTGGTCATCGCGGAGGACACGTAGGCGCTTGTTAAAGGCCACCGTCATGGCCGCTGGCACGATCAAGCTCGCGAGATAGGCAAGCCCAAGCTGCCCGTTCATGGCCAGAAGGCTGGAGGAGACCACGATGATCTTGATGATGACCGGCAAGAACGAGCCCAGCACGTGGTACGTCGCGTTGGTAATGCCGCTGACCGCGTTCGCGATGCGCGCGTTCGCCTGTCCCGCGGCCTCGGCGTCAATCTCGCGGCCCTCATCGCAGAGCGCGAGGGTCATCTCCACACGCTTGGCGAAATCGGTCTCGTAGAACATCTTGTGGCGGAGGATGATGTTGCCGCGCATAACCAGAGGGGCCAGCAGCGACGCCCCCAGGAACAGAATGACCACGTTCCCGAGATCACCGCTCTGGAAACGGTCCACAAACTGGCCGAGCAGGCTCACCGGCCACAGAGCCACCACTTCTTGGATCGCCGTGACCGCTAGCACGGCCAGCGCGTACCAGCGATAGTCCACAATCAAGCCCCACACGTCGCGCCAGAAACGCGCGTTGGGCCCGGGCGGCAGCGGCGGCCTAGGCCGCCTAGCAAAGAGCCTGCCGATGGGCGAACGTCGGATGCTACTCATTGGCTGTACCCATCCTTCGGAGGATACCACGTCGCATAAACGGCGATGATACGACCGATCCTCCGCAAAGCAAAACCTGATGCCACGAGGGTCCTCCGCAACGCCTTGCACAGCAATGCGACCGCGCCTATGCTAGAGCAGCATCGGGAAAAGAGGCACGATCAGCAAGCGGGGGTAGCCATGAGCATGACGGGCAAAGAACGAATGGAGCGCATCCTTCAGCGCCAGCCGGTGGACCGCATCGGCCTGATGGAACATTTCTGGTCTGATACCGCCAGCGCCTGGATACGTGAGGGCCATCTGAAGCCCGGCGAGAATCTGGCTGACCACTTTGGCTTTGATCTTGAGATGAGCTGGGCGCTGAACACCGTGGCGGATTTGGACTGGGAAACCGAGATCCTCGAGGAGACGGACGAAACCATCCTCACGCGCAATGGCAATTATGCCGTGCTGCGTTCTCACAAGCTGCACGACGCGACGCCGGAGCACATCGATTTTGCCGTCAAGGGACGCGAGGCCTGGGAGGAGCTGGTCAAGCCCAAGCTCACCCCCGATCCGAGGCGTATCAACTTCCAGGCGTACCGAGAGACCAAAGAGCGAGCCGCCAAAGCTGGTCGCTTCTTTATGCTTTCGGGCGTGAACGTGTTCGAGATCATGAAGGACGTTACCGGTCACGAGCACATGCTGGTGGGCATGGCCCTCGACCCGGATTGGGTGCGCGACATGGCCGACACCTACGCGCATCTCATCGTAGAGTTGCAAGAGATGCTCTTCGAGCAGGAGGGATGGCCGGATGGCATCTGGTACTATGAAGACATGGGCTTCAAGGCCAAGCCCTTCATGTCGCCACGCATGTACAGGACCATCGTGCAGCCCGCCCACGAGCTCACCTTGGGCTTTGCCAAGGAGCACGGCCTGCCGACCATCGTCCACTCGTGCGGCTATGTCGAGCCGCTGATCCCAGGGCTCATCGAGGCCGGCATGGACTGTCTCCAGGTGATCGAGGTCAAGGCGGGCATGGATC
>JBNGEB010000237.1:0-3707 GCA_049975585.1 Anaerolineae bacterium | reverse complement strand
CCCTTACCCAGCGCGGCTCACCGCATCGCACCAAAGAGCACCATGAAAGCACTCGACGCGTGGCACGCGCGCGTCCGCGACCTCAAGCAGGATACGTATGCCCTCTATCTGGCATACCGCGACCCCCAAACCCCGTGGTATGCCAAGGTCTGGGCGGCGTGCGTCGTGGCCTATGCCTTTAGCCCCATCGACCTGATCCCCGATGTGGTGCCGGTCCTGGGCTACGTGGACGACCTGCTGTTGGTGCCCCTGGGGATCTGGCTGGCGGTGCGGATGATTCCGGCGCCGGTGATGGCCGCGTGCCGCGTACGCGCCGTCGCCACGATGACAGAGGGCCGACCCGCGCCGAACTGGGCGGCGGCGGCCGCGGTCATCGCGGTGTGGCTGCTCTTGGCGGCGACGCTGGTAGTGGTGGTGTGGCAGGCAGTGAGGGCCTAGGGAGGCGCGGCATGCCGTGCCCGCTAGGGGGTCGGCCCAGCCAGCGGCATAGAGGCAACCCCGGTGCAAAGCAAGCGTCGGCTGCTCTCCCAACCCCGCCTGCGGGGGGGGAACTACACCCGGCACGGCCGGAAGCCTCTCCCCCATGCTGATCATGGGGGAGAAGTGTGGAGAGAGGGTTGGGCGCTCTGGCCGCGAATTCGTACCATTCGCGGGAACCTTTGCCATCGTTGCAGCGTCTCTAGCTTAGGATCCACCCATCCCCAAGAGAGGTCGATGTCGCATGAAAAGAGTCCATGCCCGCGCTGTCGCCGTCTGTGTCGTCCTCGTGCTGGTAAGCTTGCCGCTGGCGGGCTGCAAGACGATCACTGAGGGTCCGGGCTGGTGGCCTGGCCGTGAGACCGCCACGCCCACCTCGCCTGCGCCCGTCGACGATCCTGCCTATGCCACGGCTCGTGACGCCGCGCTGGATCACATGCGCGAGGTGGAGCCCGTCGCTCCCCCCGCCGATGCCGAGTGGGAGGTGGAGGATGCCACGCCCCAGGATAGCCCCGGCACCAAGGTGTTGCGCTACAGCTCGGGCGCCTGGGTCGTGCACGTGGGCGCGCCCATCATCGCGCCGCAGTACCTTTTTCGCTCACTCTATCGCGTGGTGGTCGAGAACCCCGCCGAGAGTGTGAACTATGAGTGCCGCGTCACCGCCGAGGGCCTCGTGTACGAGGCGCCTCTGGCGGCCATCGACGCGCTGCTCCGCGTGCTGACCTACCTGCAGCAGTCCTACCCCGATGACGCCCCCGCCGAGGACCTGGCCTGGATCGAGGAGCGCGCCACGCCCGAAGGCATCGTCGGCGCCACCACCTACCACTACCTGGCGGGCGACTGGATCGCCGAGGTGACCTACCCCATCACGGCGCCGGGCAGCGTTGTCTATGCGGTGGGGCTCTCTAACCAGGCCACCGGCTATGCCTGGCGAGGCGAGGTCCATCCCGACGGCAGCCTGGTCGAGCTGGCGGCGCAGCCCATCGCCAACGTGGACTTGCCCCGCGTCTATGTGAACGAGGAGCTCAACTATGCGCTGCGGTATCCCGTGGGGTGGATGGCCCAAGAGGGCGGCGAGGACGAGCCGCTGACGATGCAACGCGACGGGGCCACGCTGCTGGTGCGCATTCGTCGCGCCGAGGCCGAGCCTATCCTACTGAGCCGCGCCACGCCAACGGGCGACGTCCAGACCAGCGGCGTCGTCGGCATCCTGGGCCAAGAGGTGCCGCGCTCGGTGGTCGTCCAGGACGGCCAGATCCGCGCGGTGATGTACAGCGTCGAGGCCGAGGGGCTGGCCGTCTCTTTCGACCTCTTTGCCGAGCCCGCTGGCTCTGAGGTGCCTGCGCCCGCCCAAGCCGAGGCCGATGCCATCGCGCGGTCGTTGGTCATCGTGCCGCGTCCCGAGGCTGGACCGGTGGAGGCTTGGAAGGGGACCGTGGTCAAGCTGAGAGCGGGCAATCAGTACACCCACTATTTCCAGCGACAGGATGGGCTCCGCGCCGGCATCTTGGCCACCGATGATGCTCTCAACGCCCAGATCGACGAGGCCGCCTGGAGCGGGGCCATGGTCGAGGTCTCGGGCGTGTTGGAGCTCAACGTGCCCGCCTACGCTGGGCGGCAGATCGTGGTGACCGAGATCAGCGCCATCGGCGAGGCTGCGCCCTATGCCCGCGATTTGACGGCCCATGCCACCGCAAGCGCGACGTCCGCCCTGCCTAACGACCAATGGGGCCAGTACGATGCCACCTCCGCCGTGGACGGCCTGCCCGAGACCGCCTGGACCGAGGACGCCGAGGGCGATGGCATCGGGGAAACGTTGACGCTCACCTTCCCCAAGCCGCTGATCGTGACGCGCGTGG
Source organism: Anaerolineae bacterium (assembly GCA_049975585.1). Classification (GTDB taxonomy): domain Bacteria; phylum Chloroflexota; class Anaerolineae; order UBA1429; family UBA1429; genus DAIRUQ01. The sequence continues at coordinate 1,371 of JBNGEB010000237.1, read as the reverse complement.
GTGTCATCCCGGGCTGGGATCATCCCGACGGCTATTGGGGCATTAACAACCGTCTGCGACGTGCCACCGTCAGCTTCTCTGGTGGCGAGACCGTCGTCATCGACCTAGCCGATGCTACGGCCATGCAGACCTTTGCCGTGGACCCTGTGCAGACCACGTCGGTGGTGCTGACCATCGAGGAGGTGTATCCCGGCAGCCGCTATGACGACACGTGCGTCGGCGAGGTGGCGGTCTGGGGCAAGGCGACGCCCTAGGCCACACGCAGGGGGGCGGACCGGGCCTGGCACGGCGTGCCGTGCCCCTACCAGTCACGGCGTCTGCGGCGCGGACGCATTCTGATGCGCGGGTGGCCGTGGCCCGCGCCGTGGGCCTGGACGTCCGCGTGGGCTGGACGGCGGGGGGCGGGCGCCATCGGGCGGTACGTGATGCGTGCGTTGGACGAGGCCGGACACGAGCCGGTGGGCGTGGATCGCGTGGCGCCCACGGGGAGCGTCGCGGCCTATCTCTTTGTGGCGTGCGACCTCACCGACGAGGCGCTCTTTGTGGAGAATCCCCATGCCTCGGCGTTTGCCATTCGCAAGGCAGAGCGGCTGCTGGGCTATCGGCCGACGCACCGCTGGCAGGATTACGAGGCGTGGGAGCGGCTGTAGGGCGGGCAGCATCCTGCGCGACGACGCATAGCTCCCCCGACGGGGCGACCCCACGGCGACGCACGTCGCCCTGGCGTCGCCCCGATCGTAGCATGGCAGCAGCGCATCGTTCCCTGAAACGAGGTTTCCATGTCCAATACCTGGATCGCTCTTGGCTTGACCCTCTTTGCTGGCGGCGCCACGGGCATTGGCAGCCTCATCGCCTTTGCGACCAAGCGCACCGAGTATCGGTTCCTCTCGGTGGCTACGGGCTTTTCGGCGGGCGTGATGCTATACGTATCCTTTGTGGAGATCTTTGCCAAGGGCGCCGAGGCCCTGGTCACGCGCTATGGCGAGTATTGGGGGCACTGGGTCAACGCGCTTTCGTTCTTTGGTGGGATCCTGCTCATTGGCCTGATCGACAACTTGATCCCGGCGGCCGAGAACCCGCACGCGGTCCACGGCGAGGCCGAGCGTGAGGCGTTGCACAGCGACACGACGCCGATTCCAGAATATGGGGCGGCAGTCGCGGCTACCCAGTCCGCGACCAGCGATGCGAACGAGGATGTCGAGGACCCCGAGCTGATGCGGATGGGGCTGTTCACGGCGCTGGCCATCGGCATCCACAACTTTCCCGAGGGACTGGCGACATTCCTGGCGGCGCTGCAGGACCCCAAGTTGGGCGCGGCCATCGCCGTGGCCATCGCGCTGCACAACATCCCCGAGGGCGTGAGCGTGTCAG
>JBNGEB010000236.1:0-3719 GCA_049975585.1 Anaerolineae bacterium | reverse complement strand
AAGGTCACGAGAGAGGTCATCGCAGAGGTTTTCGGCTGACGAGTAAGGCGACACAATCGACTGCGACGTGGTCGTCGCCCTTTCCCGCGCCCGTCAGTGAGACGCTCGTTAAACGATAGTTAAGCTTATATAGTAACAAGTTGCGCAACACTCGTGGTTGGTGTATAATCGTAGCCACATAGCCGGCGCACACCGTATCCGACTGGCTAGGCAAGACCACGGCTCAGCGCATCGAAGCGCAGCCCGCGGGGTTTACCTCAGCGGGAAACATCTCTATACTCGCAATGGTTCCAAAGAGAGGATCAACATGATCAGGACCATCCTACACGTCGTCGCTGCCCTCGCGACCATCGCCGTGGGCGCGTATTCGATGCTGTGGCCCCGGCGCGTGCGCGGCTTTACGGGACTAGACGTGGAAGGCGGCCGCGGCATCACCGAGATTCGAGCCGTGCTTGGAGGTTTCTTTGTAGGGCTGGGCCTCTTTGCCATCATCTTCGGCGGCGAGGCTTACCGTCTGCTCGGAGCAACCTACTTGGTAGTGGCCGCGGTCCGCAGCGTGTCCATGTTCGTGGACGACTCGGTGGAGCAATCCAACATCGTCAGCATCGGCTCCGAACTGGCGCTGGGGCTGATGCTCTTGGTCTAGTGCGCCATCGCTGGCACCGTCGAGGGTGCAATCTGCGCCCGTCAGGGGCCTCTTGACCTGGGAGTTGACATGACCATACGCATCGTAACTGACAGCACATCAGACCTACCGGAGAACCTCGTCGAGGAGCTAGGCGTCACCGTCGTCCCGTGCTATCTGAACATCGGGCACAAGAGCTATCTCGACGGCGTCGAGATGACCCGCGAGCGCTTCTACCGTGAGCTACCCACCTATGATCCCTTCCCCACGACATCCTCGCCAGGCACCGGCGTGTTTGTGCGCGCCTACGAGAGATTGGCCGACGAGGGCGCCGACGAGGTGCTCTCGATCCACATATCATCGAAACTAAGCGGTATGCTCAACTCGGCCAGCGCAGCCGCACAGAGCACGTCAGCGGTCGACGTTACCGTCTATGATTCGGGGCAGCTCACCCTTGGCTTGGGCCTGATGGCCGCCGCAGCGGCCCGTATGGCCAAGGTAGGCCACTCCATGGTCGAGATCTTGGCCCACCTGGAGGACATGGCACACCGCACGTGGTCCTTCGCGGCGGTCGATACCCTCGAGTATCTCCGTCGTGGTGGCCGCATCTCCCGTCTGGAGGCAGCCCTCGGCGGTCTGCTCAAGCTCAAGCCCTTGCTCATCCAGCATCTAGGCGAAACCGTGCCGGAGAAGGTGCGCACCACTCGGCGCATGTTCGAGCGTGTCGTGCAGTTGGTGAGCGAGCTGGGGCCACTGGAGCAGTTGGGACTGGTCCACACCCATCCGGCAGAACGGGCACAGCAGCTGCTAGAGATGGCCAGGCACCTCATCCCTAGCAGCATACCCATCGTCACCGGCACGGTGACACCCGCCATCGGGGCTCACATCGGGCCCAATGGCGTGGGACTGGTAGCCGTTGCCCGACCGGCATAATCAGACAAGCCGGATATAGTCTCCAAGGGAGCAAACGCCATGAGCTTCTGGGGCCCCTATCTCACGGGTGGTCTCGTCATCCTTTCCTACATGACCCTACTATGGATCGCCAGCCTGGTGCTGCGCAACAGCAGCATCGTGGATATCTTCTGGGGTGCTGGCTTTGTGATGAGCGCGTGGCTCTATCACGGGCTCACCCCAGGGGGCCTCGCCGCCAGGAAGTGGCTGCTATCCACCATCGTGACCATCTGGGGCCTGCGCCTTTCCGGCTATATCCTATGGCGAAACTGGGGCAAACCCGAGGATTTCCGCTACGCCAAGTGGCGCGAGGAGAACGGATCTAGCTGGTGGTGGCGCAGCTATCTGAAGGTGTTCCTGCTGCAGGGATTGCTGATGTGGGTCATCTCAGCGCCGCTGTTGGGGGCGCAGCTTTCGGCGACGCACGGGCATCTAATCTGGCTCGATATCGTGGGACTGCTGGTCTGGGCAACCGGCTTTTTCTTCGAAGCAGTCGGCGATTGGCAACTAGCTCGCTTCAAGGCGGATCCTGCCAACAAGGGCAAGGTACTGAATCGTGGCGTATGGCGATACACGCGCCATCCCAACTATTTTGGGGATACAACCCAGTGGTGGGGCTACTATCTCATCGCCCTTGCCGGCGGAGCCTGGTGGAGCATCTTTTCGCCGATCATCATGACCGGGCTCCTGCTCAAGGTATCGGGCGTCGCGCTCTTGGAAAAGACACTCAAGACAACCAAGCCAGCCTACGCGGACTATGTGGCGCGAACGAGCGCCTTCATACCGCTTCCACCCAAAAAGCGCTCCTAGCATCATCGACATAACGACCACACGAGGAGTTGGCCGATGATCCGCGATCAGTGGTACGCTGTCCTGGACGCCAAGGAGCTCAAGAACAAGCCGGTGGGGGTCACGCGGATGGGCGAGAAACTCGTCTTCTGGCGCGATTCCAAGGGCGACGTCCATTGCGCCTACGATCGTTGCGCCCACCGAGGCGCGCGTCTCAGCCAGGGGCGGATCCGCGGCGATCATCTGGAGTGCCCTTTCCACGGGTTCCTGTACGACGCCAGCGGCCGCGTGACCCAGATCCCGGCCAACGGTCGCCACACTCCCGTCCCCGAGCGTTCTGCCGTCACCTCCTATCCGGCTCGTGAGGCGCACGGCTTCATCTTTATCTACTGGGGCGAGGGACAACCCAAACCGGCAGAGCCTCGGTTCTTTGAAGGCCTCGACGATGGCTTTGTCTATGCCACGGTCGCGGACCCTTGGGACACGCACTATTCGCGGGTGATCGAGAACCAGCTCGATGTGGTCCACCTACCCTTTGTCCATCCTAACACCATCGGGCGCGGGGGCCGCGAGCTCGTGGACGGTCCCGGCATTCTCTGGATAGATGACGACCGGATGCACGTGTACGTGTACAACCGCGTGCCCGATGGCACCCCTCCCCGTCGGCCCGACGAGGTGCCAGTGCCCGATCCAACGCGCGACTATCGCCTCGAGCTGATCATGCCGAACCTATGGCAGAATCGCATCGACGAGGACGTGCGCGTCGTGGCGGCGTTCGCACCGGTGGACGACGAGCACACCATCCTGTACCTGCGTTTCTACCAGCGGTTCCTGCCAGTCCCGATCCTAGGCCCAGCTCTCGCTCGCCTAGCCATGCCCTTCAACAAGCTCGTAGCGCACCAGGACCGGCGCGTCGTCAACTATCAGCAACCAAAAGCGAGCGCGCTCCGCATGGACGAGCAACTCATCCAAGGCGATCGGCCCATCGTAGAGTACCGTCGGCGACGCGAGGCGCTCAAGCGAGCCGCAGGCCAAGTGCCGTCTCCCACCACTGACAAGGAGGCCTCCTTATGAAAGCTGCCAAGATCGTGGCTTGGATCGCCCTTCTGGCCATGACGGCGGTGCTGATCTATGGCTTCACTGTAGGCGATTTCGCCAGCGAGGGCGGCAAGCTCATGCGCATGCCATGGGGCATCGTCTCATTGGTGGATCTCTATGCTGGGTTCGCGCTGTTCTCGGTTTGGATTGCTTACCGAGAGCAGAGCCTCCCCGCCAAGATCATCTGGGTCGTCCTGATGATGATCCTCGGCTTCTGGACGGGCGCTCTCTACACCTTGTTGGCACTGTATCAGGC
>JBNGEB010000235.1:0-3774 GCA_049975585.1 Anaerolineae bacterium | reverse complement strand
CCTCACGGCCTCATGATCGATGCCATGGTGCACGCCTCGAAAGACCGTCTTCAAGTTCTCCAGCTCCCAGTGCTGCCACCACACCCGAAGGAGGTCCCGCGCCTGCCCCAAGAGCAGTGCGCTTGCATGCCAGCAGTTGTCGGCCGAGGCGGCCCAGAGCTCACGCTCGACACGCCTCAACGTGAGATTGCTTTCCCCCAACAGGGGCTCAAGAACGCGGCCATAGCTGGTAGCAGCGAGCGCAGTGAGCGCCCGGTCATAGTCCTCCGAGCGAAGCAGCTCATCCCACTGCCGTTCTGTCAACCGGCGAGCGTAGAGCCCGCGCACACGCGCGTTCGCTCCCGCTGTCCGAACGGCAGAAAAAGCTGAACTCACCTAGGCCTCCTGGTCCAAAGGGGCCACAGCGTCCACCACAAAGCCGATTGCCTGGGATAGATGCCCCTCGGCCTCCTTGCGCCAGGCCGCGGCTTCCCTCTCCCCTCGCTGGCGGATCTCGTCCGCCTGCCGTTGGGCCTCGGCTAGGCCGCGCTCTAGGACGCGATCGGCGCGGGCTTCAGCCTCCACAGCCGCTGCCTCCTCGAGTTCGTCGGCCCGCTGGCGAGCCGCTTCCACCATGCGATGCGCCTTGTCCCGCGCCTGGGCGAGCATCTCGCGGGTCTGGCGCTCGATAGCCAGGATCGCCCGGATGGCTTCCTCGGCCTGCTCTTCTGGTCGTTGCGCTGTCCTTCTGACCTGCTCCATGCCATTAGCTCCCCACCACACCAAAAAAGACGCCCCTCCCCTCGCGGCGTTGTGCTTCTTTGCACGGCCACCCAATACTGGGAGACGACGTCTCGATCATGACAAATCTTATTATAATCCTGCCATCAGAATACACGCAAATGCGCTCAGCGAGATGCTTGGTCACCCAATGGAAAGGGCGGATTATGGGTACAGCCCTGTCAGCAAAGCCTTGGCGCGATCAGCAACCGTCGCCGCGGCAACCCCCGCGCCGCTCAACCCCCCGCGCCGCGGACGGCGTTGCCCCTCCCCCGCGATAGGCGCGGTGGAGAGGGGAGCAACCCCCACCCCCGGCCCCTCCCCCGCGATAGGCGCGGTGGAGGGGAACCGGACCGGAAGCCTCTACCCTTGGAGAGGGGGGCGGGCACGGCATACCCTGCCTCTACCAGGCTCCATCGCCCGGCGCTCTTGCCCCCAAGCACGCGGCATGCTAGAGTGCCCCTCGTTGCACGCGAAAGGAGCCAGCCCATGCCGCCCGACGTCGCTGCTCGCCACGGCGATCCACGTAACATACGCAACGGACGAGAGATACCATCCGAGTTGTACTCCGACCAACCCTACCTCGTCAAGACCGCCGACGGCGCCTGGCTCTGCGCCATGACCACGGGCGCTGGACGAGAAGGCGAGATGGGGCAACATGTGGTGACGCTCCGAAGCACCGATCGCGGCCGCACATGGTCAGAGCCAACCGACGTTGAGCCGGCCAACGGCCCTGAAGCGTCCTATGCTGTGCTCCTGGTGGCGCCATCGAGTCGCGTCTTTTGCTTCTACAACCACAACACGGACCACATCCGCGCTGTCCGTGCTGATCCCACCGTGTATCCTGATGGGATATGCCTCCGCGTCGATAGCCTGGGCCACTTCTGCTTTCGGTTCAGCGACGACCACGGCCGCACCTGGTCACCCGAACGGTACGACATTCCGCAACGCGTCATGGACATCGACCGCCAGAACGCTTACGGCGGCGAGCTCTTGTTCTTCTGGAACGTTGGCAAGCCCTTCATCCTGGACGGTGCCGCGTACGTCTCGCTGCACAAGGTCGGCGGGTTCGGAGAGGGGTTCTTTACGCGGTCCGAGGGGGTGCTGCTGCGTAGCCCCGATCTGCTTCACCTGGACGACCCCGCCAACGCTCACTGGGAGACACTCCCCAAAGGCGACTATGGCCTGCGGACTCCTCCCGGCGGCGGTCCCATCGCCGAAGAACAGAGCTATGTCGTCCTAAGCGACGGCTCCATCTATGCCGTGTACCGGTCTATCGATGGCCATCCCGTCTGCGCTCTCAGCCGCGATGGCGGGCGCACCTGGACGACGCCCGCCTACCAACGCTTTGCCGACGGCCACCCCATGAAGCACCCGCGAGCGGCCAACTTTTGCTGGCCCTACGGCGAGGGTCGCTATCTCTACTGGTTCCACAACCACGGCGGGCGCTTTGTGCGGGAGGCCACATCAGCGCAGATTCCCTACGAGGACCGCAACCCCGCCTGGATCTGTGGCGGCGTCGAGGTGGACACCCCGTCCGGCAAGACCATCACCTGGTCGCAGCCAGAGATCCTGCTCTATGACGACGATCCCTTCATCCGGATGAGCTACCCCGATCTCCTCATCGACGATGGCACCGCCTATATCAGCGAGACACAGAAAAACGTCGCCCGCGTCCATGCCATCGACCCGAAGCTGCTCGACGGGCTATTTCAGCAGCTACAGCCTGACCCCGCCCTACCGCCGAGCGACGCGTTGCTCGCCTGGCGCGGCTCCAGCCCCGCGACCATCGCGCTGCCAGAGCTCCCGCGCTTTGTCGTCCGCGACACGCAACGCGCCGACTATGGCACGCGCGACCTCCGAGCCGGCTTTGCCATCGAGCTGACCTTCTCCCTGGACGCCGTCCGGCCCGGCGAGACGCTCCTCTCCAATCAAGACGCCACCGGCAAGGGTTTTGCCATCAAGATGGTCGAGGACGATACCCTGAGCCTGACGCTCCACGATGGCCGCACCGAGTGCCGCTGGTCCGCCGATCCAGGCCTGCTGTGGAACAAAGGTCAGCATCACGCCGTCGCCATCGTGGATGGCGGCCCCAAGCTGGTCCTGTGGGTCATCGATGGACGGCTGTGCGATGGCGGCGACGCGCGTCAGTTCGGCTGGGGGCGCTACAACCCGCATTGGCGCGGACCTAGCGGTGCCGACGAGCTGCGAATCGGCGCTAGCCCCGGCACGAGGGTCATACAGTTGAGGCTGTTCGGCCGCGCCCTACGCGTCTCAGAGGCCATCGCATGCTACAGACATGCTAGCATGGACCAGCTATAGGAGAGTATGATGAGTATAAGGATTGCCGTCCCGCGCGGGGTGATGCAGCGAGCACCCGAGGTGTTTGCCCGGGCCACTGAAAACGGCCTCGTCTGCGTCGAGGTGCCGCCCGGTAACGAGAAGTCCCTGGCCGGGTTCATCCAAGCGCACAACATTCGGCACGCCATCCTCAGCGGCGAGCGTTTCACCGGTCCGCTGTACGAGGCCATGGAACCGGGCGCTGTCCTCGCCCGTTTTGGCGTAGGCTATGACGGACTGGACCTGCCACAGGCAACGGCCCGCGGGCTCTATTGCACCATCACGCCCAATACGCTCCATATCTCGGTCGCCGAGCACGCCATGACGCTTCTCCTGGCCGGCGCCCGCCGCCTCACGCACCTCGACGCCCAAACCCGTGGGGGACACTGGCGTGGCCTTTTGGCCACTGAGGTGCGCGGCAAGATCCTGGCCATCATCGGATGTGGGTCCATCGGCTCAACGCTGGCGGGCATCGCCAGCCGCGGCTTTGGCATGCGCGTGATTGGCGTTGAGGTGCGCGATGTCGATGTCGCCGCCTACTGCCAGGAACACGGCTACAGCGACCTGGTGCGCCGGTGGGAAGACGCCGTCCCCACAGCCGACTTTGTGAGCCTGCACGTGCCTGCCACGCCCGCCACCCGTGGCATGGTCAACGGGGAGCGCATCGCGCAGATG
>JBNGEB010000234.1:0-3780 GCA_049975585.1 Anaerolineae bacterium | reverse complement strand
CCTGGGCGCCCAAGGTTTGCGTGCATGGGTGGTGGGGCGGCTAGGCGAACTCGTTCCAGGCCTCGTGGCCGGGGCGCAGGCTCCCATCGGGGTTGACAAAGTGCAGCGTCTCAGGGCTGCCGACAGGGCCATAGGCCGGGTAGTGTAGGTCGGCGACGAGGCTATGCTGGAGGGCGTGGACGACAAAGCCGAGCTCCCGTTTTTGCAGCTCGCCGAGCGTGTAGCGCAGAACCTCGACGCGCTTGGCGTCGTCGATGGCGCCCCAGACGGTCTCCGAGGCGAGCAGCTCCTTGCCGACGCTCTCGGCAAAGGCGACATAGGCGTCGAGCGAGGCCTCGTACGCGGCCTTGCTGGCACCCTCGCGGTTCCACACATAGTAGGGGTGCGTGGAGAGGAAATCGCTGATGGGCTCGGTGAGCTCGAGAGCCCGTATATGGGGGAAATTACCCACAGTGAGGGGCTGCGTGGTGCCAACGTCCTTGCAGGTACGGTAGGTCCAGGTGAGCCAGCGCAGCTCGGCGGCGCGGATGGGGCTGTCATCGTCCTCAAGATAGGGGGCCATCATGGGCTCGTTGCAAAGGTCCCAGGCGTAGATGCGGTCGTCGTCCTTGTGAGCGCCGACGACGTCGCGCAGGTAGGCGTCGTAGAGCTGCTGGATGAGGGCGGGCTCGCGGGGGCCAGCATCGCCGACGTGGTGCCAGATGTCGTCGCAGGTAGCGCCATAGCTGAGGCCCGGGACGATGTGTTCCAGCGAGACGCCGCCAAAGTCGCAGACGGGATCACGCCACCGATTAAAGAGCAGCGGCATGACGAGGATATCATGCTCGGCAAAGATGGCGAGCCCTGCCTCCAGGTTGGCGAGGAATCGCTGTGGATTGCGCTGGTAGGCCTCCTGGGAGAGCCACCAGCGGCAGAGGTTCCACCCTGGGAAGTAGCGCTTGCCTCGAGCGATCTCAACGGCCATGGTGCCGTGGTCGTGGTGTTGCCAGAGGTCAAGGGCGCTGGTGCCCCAGGAACCGTCATAGTTGAACCCGCGTATGTCGGCGCAATGCATAGGAGGCCTCCTTGCGCGCTTTTGGTAGTGGCTGATCGCGTCCGCAGGCAGGATAGGCGGTTGCGGGCTGCGTGGCAAGGGTGTTGGGGTGCGTGGCATCCCACGCACCCCGATAGGGCCGGTGGGCCAGGTTCATGCGCCGCCTTTGATGGCGCCGGACATGATCCCAGAGATGAGCTGCCGCTGGAAGGTAAAGAAGACGATGAGGAGCGGCAGGGTTGCCAGGGTGCTGCCGGCAAACATGAGGGAGTAACGCGGCGCGATGACGGTGGTCCCCTTAAAGTTGGCGAGCGCGAGGGGAGCGGTGATCTTTTTCGGGTCGGACAAGATGAGCAGCGGCCCCAGGAACATGTTGGAGGCGTTGACAAAGGTGAGGATGCCTAGGACGGACATGCCGGGGGCGATGTTGGGCAGAACGACGCGCCAGAAGGAGGCGAACTGGGAGCAGCCGTCGATGGTGGCGGCCTCGAGCATTTCGTCGGGAATGGAGGTGGCGATGTATTGCCGCATCCAAAAGATGCCAAAGGCAGAGGCCCAGGCGGGCACCCAGAAGGGCCAGTAGGTGTCGCTCCACTTGAAGACTTGGACCATGAGGAGATACCAGGGGATGAGGGTGGCCTGCATGGGCAGCATCATGGTGGCAAGCATGGCCATAAAGAGCTTGTCGCGCCCGGGAAAGTGGCGCTTGGCAAAGGCGAATCCGGCCAGAGACGAGAAAAAGAGGGTGCCTATGGTCTGGACCAGAGCAACGTAAAAGGTGTTGATGAGGGGACGGGTGTAGTCTAGTTCTTGAAAGAGCTGCTGGTACGCGTAGGGATCAAAGCCGGATGCCGGCCAGAGATTGGGGGTTCTGCTAAAGAGCTCAGAATCGCGCATGAAGGAGCCTACGAACATGGTATAAAAGGGAAAGACAAAGATGATGGCAAAGGCAATCAGGATAGCATAGAGCCCGACGCGCGAGATGATGTGCCAGAGGCGCGATGGCGCGCCTGTGGGCGTGGCGGATGCGGTCATGGTGTGCTCCCTTTCGATGACGCCGCGGCGTCTGTCAAGGCCGCGGCCATAGAGTGGCCTGCTGGCAGCGTGTTGGGTCCACGCTTCCCCTCCGGGCTGTTGGGGAGCGTTTGGTGGTGTATGGCCCCATGCTGGGAGCGGCAAGAGCTTTTCATAGAGATAGAGATAGGGTTCAGCCTACCCAGCGGCGCTGAAGCCGGATCTGCAGGATGGAGATGACAATGACCAGCAGCCCGATCATAAAGCCAAAGGCGGAGGCGTCGCCGTAGCGAGCGCCGCCGATGCCCAGGTTGTAGAGGCGGAGCATGAGGGTCTCAGTGGCGCCGCGTGGGCCGCCGGCCGTGAGCATGTAGGGCTGGTTGAACATATTGAGCAGGCCGATGGTGGCCATGATGGTGAGGAAGAAGATGATGGGCCGAAGCAGCGGCAGCGTCACCCGCCAGAAGATGTTCCAGTCGTTGGCGCCGTCGATGCGGGCTGCCTCGTAGATGTCTGGGCTGATGGATTGGAGGCCGCCGAGGAAGAGCAGGATGTTGTAGCCGATGCCGCCCCAGTGGGTGAGCATGATGACGACGCTCTTGGCAGCCCAGGGCGAACCGCGGAGCCAGGGGACGGGGGTGAGTCCGATGGCCTCGAGGCCGGCGTTGACCCAGCCAAAGGTGTCATCAAAGAGCTGGGTGAAGATGATGGCGATGATGACCGAGTTGGTAACGTACGGGACAAAGTAAAGGGTGCGGAAGATGCCGCGTCCTGGTAGGTTCTCGTTGTTGAGGATCACGGCAAAGGTGATGGCGATCATGATGCCGGTCGGCAGCAAGATGTAGGCGAACTCGAGGGTGTTGATGAGCGACTGGGCGATGTAGGGGTCCTTGAGCATGACGCGATAGTTTTCGAGGCCGACGAACTCCATGGGGCCAAACCCGCGCCAGCTGCTGAAAGAAAGGCGCAAGGCCCAGATGAGCGGATACAGGGAAAACACGGCAAAACTGACAAAAAAAGGGGCTATAAAGAGATAATCTATCCAGTGGCTAAGGACCTGTTTCCATAGGTTTTGTCGGTTTGGATGCGATTGCTGGCTTGTGTGTATTGTGGATGTTATAGTTTGGTATGGCATAGGACGTCTTCCCTTTGCGTGTGGCCCAGGTCACTGGGCGCGGGTGCCTCGGACGGCGGCCCCGCGGATGGCGTGTGCACCCAACGGGCGAACAGCGGCGTGTGGGAATGCGCACGGGTTCGCCTCTACGGCGGCGCATGGCTTGGAGGGCAAGCGTCGCCGTAGAGGGCGCGAATAGGCGGATACCGGCGCAAGCGAATACACTCGGGTTTGCCGCCACGGGTCCCCGATCGCGGGGACCCGTAGGCGGATGGCGAGTCTCCCTATCTATAGGCTGCACTTGGTCCGTTCAAAGTCGGGCGTGGCAAGCTCCTCGATGCGTTGCATGCCATCTTCGATGGATACTTCTCCGAGGAGAATGGGGACCATCTCTTTCTCGACGATGGCAGAGACGGCACCCCAGCCAGCGGGTCGGTAGAACTCGGTGGAGAGCTCAGGCTCCATGCTAGCCCAGAACTGGTTGAACTGCCAGTCGCCAAAGATGGGCGATTTGGCGTTGAGAAAGAGAGGGGATTCCAGATAGGGACGGTAGCTAGGGATGATACCCCAACTGCCGGCCAGGGCCGCGCCCTCGAGGGAGCCGAGGGCATACTTCATG
>JBNGEB010000233.1:0-3780 GCA_049975585.1 Anaerolineae bacterium | reverse complement strand
TGCCTGGACTGGCCAACTTGGCTGGTCTGGTAGACGCCCTCGCGCAAACGCTGCTAGCGGCCCTGCCAGATGCGCAGGAACGGATCGCGCTAGTATCCGCCATACGGGAGCAACTGAGGCAGCATCAAGCGTCGCTGGAGGACCGGTGAAGGAGACGAGACCAAGCTAGACGTAATCCCCACCATGCCGTGTGCCCTTTGTCTTGAACCTGGTTACCCAGGTGGGTGCCTGCCGCCGATCCCTCGGACGGACCGCGAGACCTACGGATACCCGGCTCCCTAGACACGTGTGTTGGCTCAAAACGCTTTTGGCATCACGCACACAGTAGGGACTACATACATAGTATAGCACAATCCGCGCTCGATGCAAATGGCGACTGTGGCGAGCTCTTGATGATGGCACAAGAGCCATGGAGCGCACAGGCGGGGCGGGCAATCCACAAAGGTCGCCGCCCTTCTTGCTCAGAGCCTCAGCTCGTGTAGCAGAGCTGAGAGGTGACGATGTACCGCGCCAGGGAAGATGTCCAACGTGGCACTGCTGGGCGCTTTGTTGGTTCAGCCCAATGGGGCCGCGCCCTTCCACAACCAAGTCTTGCTTCCGTGAGCTATGCCCCCTCGGGATTCTCATCCCACGGATAGATCTCGGTGCCCTTGGCAGCCTCTCGAACGGCCGGATCGGAAGACAGGTATCCGCGCTTTTCATCCGGGATCAATGCCGCGATGTGCCCCATGATCTCGTGGCCGATGCTATCCAGAACCCACCGACGCTCGCGACCCCGAGCCGTCACCCGGAAAGGACCGAAGGGCTTGCCCACGCGCACGGTAACGCGCGCCCGGCGGCGCTGTCCCAAACGTTCGAACACATGTGGCAGACCATGATAGCCGATGGGAAGAAGCGGTGCCCCCGTACGCACTGCCAGAAAGGCCGTACCCGGACGGGCTGGCCGTAGCACTTGGGCCCAGTTGCCAGCTTCCGGGAAGACGCCCACGATGCCGCCCTGCTTCAGCACCGCCTCTGCCGCTCGCAGAGCGGGCCGCGAGTTGCCGCCACGCAACACCGGGTAATAGCCCCACAGCTTGGGGATCCACCGGACAATCGGCGGCGCATTGGGGAGCTCCATGCCACCCAGGAACTCGAGCGGCCACGGCGCCACGCCGACCAGTACCGCGGGATCCAGGAAAGAGAAGTGGTTCCCCACCACGATGAGGGGTCCCGAGCTCGGCAGATGCTCGCGACCCTCGATCTCCATCTCCGTGAGGATCGAGAACGCCAGCCGAGAAGCCCTCTGCAAAACACCGCGTAGCAGGCGTCGCCTCGGGTAGGTGATCGTTGCAGTGGCCATCGTTGCTTCCTCTCGTGATGCTCAGCCCACTGGCTCTATGACAGGCCCAACAGCCGGTGCATAGGCTCGCTCTCGCACAAAGATGAGCAAGCCCATGCCAACCACCAGGAAGGCGCCGATAGCCCAGATCGCCGCGCGTAGCCCTTGCGCCTCGGCAAGATCCGCCGCCATGCCGATGGCCTCGTACCGACGCGCCAAGGACGTCGCTAGCCAGCCATAGATAGCCGGACCAAGAAACGAGGACTGGCGCCCTGCTACCGCAAAGAATCCAAAGAACTGTGCGCTCTGGCCTTCCGGCGCCAGGCTGCCCGCCAGCGCCCGACTGAGCGCCTGCATCCCCGCCATGGCAAAGCCAGCCAGTGCGCCAATAGCAAAGTAGCTGGTGCTAGTGGTGGCCATGTACATCCACACGATAGCTATGAGCATGAGGGCGATCGAGCCCATCAGTGCCCGTTTGCTGCCTACAATTCCCGTGAGCCAACCAGAAGCGTACGCACCGATCACGTTGGTGATCTGGACGATGATAACGAACACGATCAAAGCCGTCTGGTCCAGACCAAAGACGACGGCGCCAATGATGGACGCGAAATTCAGCGCCATCATGATGCCATTATTGTAGATCAGGTAGGCGCTCAGGAACGTCAGGAAGGCGCGAAAGCTGTTCGCCTGCTTGAAGGTCTGGCCCAGCTTGTGAAAGCCCAGTGAGAGGTAGGTCTGGCCGTCAGGCAACGGCAGAGGATCCGCCGTCTCTTTGACGCGACGGAAGAGCGGGATCGTGCTGATCGCAAAGTACACCGCAGTAAATACAAGCGACAGCCGCACGATCAGCCCCTTGTCCAGAGCCGGCACCATCCCGGGAAGCACCTCGATCGCTGCCAACACGATCAATAGACAAACGACGCCACCCGCCGAGCCGATGGCCCAGCCGATGCCGCTAATGCGCCCCATCTCTTCCGGGCTCGCAATCTCGGGCAACAGCGCGTCGTAAAAGACCTGCGCGCTGCGGTAGCCGATCTCGGCTATGATAAAGAAAATCATCCCCTTGGCTACATCACCAGGGCCAACGAGCGCCAGTAGGCCCGTGAACACGCAACTCACCGCGGTAAAGAAGAACAGGAATCGCTTCTTGGACGCCACATGATCAGCCACCCCGCCCAGGATCGGCGAGATGATCGCGACGACCAGCATCGCCAACCCGATCGCCAGGCCCCACAGACGGGAGCCTTCCGCACCCCCCACCACGGTCCCCTGAAAGTAGGCCGAAAACACGGCCAGCAGCACAACCGCCGCATAGGCCGAGTTGCCAAGATCGTACATGTACCAGGCCCGACGTTGCCGACGTAGCTCGGGGGACAACACCCGCGACGACATGATGCCTCCTCTCATGGCCCGAGCGTCCACCCGCGCCACCGCTGTGCCAAGCCAACTCCTCGCATAGCCGTCCCGCCAAAGGGAACAGCGTTCACTCCCCTTCTAGCAACACCCAGGCCACGCCAAGGATACTGCTCAGCCAGCCTTGGCCAACGCCATCACCCGCGGCGCCGCCAGTAACGCTGCGTCTATGTCATCTCGGGTGATGCCATAGTGCGTCACCGCTCGATAGGCTCCAGGCCCCATCGCATTGAGCAGCACCCCCTCGTTACGCCAGGCACCCACCATGCGCTCTGAGGGGATCGTGGGATCGTCGCACCCAAAGATCACGATATTGGTCTGTACCGTACCGAGATCTATGGCGAAACCGGGGATCTCGGCCAGCCCCTCTGCCAAGATACGAGCGTTGACATGGTCCTCGGCCAGGCGGTCCACCATGGTATCCATCGCTACTTCGGCAGCCGCAGCGATCAGGCCCGCCTGACGCATACCGCCGCCGACGATCTTGCGGTTGCGGCGTGCCTCCCCAATGAATGCGTCAGACCCAACCACCATGGACCCGATCGGCGCCGCCAACCCCTTCGAGAAGCAGAATTGCACCGAATCGGCGAGGCGGGCTAGCTCTGCCACGTCGATGCCCAGAGCGATGCCCGCGTTAAAGATGCGCGCCCCATCAAGATGGATCGCCAGGTCGTGCCGTCGCGCTACGTCCACAACCGGCGCCATCTGCTCGGGACTGATAGCCACGCCGCCACAGCGATTGTGCGTGTTTTCCAGGCACAACAACGCCGTCCGAGGGAAATGGACGTTGTCGGCTCGCACGGCCGCCTCGACATCCTCGGCACGCAACGTACCATCGGGCTGGTTTGGGACCGTGTGCACGTGAATGCCGCCCAGCGCCGACGATCCCCCTGCCTCATAGAGGAAGGTGTGAGCCTTGTCCCCCATGATCGCCTCGGTCCCTCGCCCGCAATGTGTTAGCAGCGACACCAGGTTACCCATGGTTCCGCTGACCACAAAGAGGCCAGCCGCCTTGCCGAGACGCTCGGCGGCCTTGCGCTCGGCCT
>JBNGEB010000232.1:0-3795 GCA_049975585.1 Anaerolineae bacterium | reverse complement strand
CCTTGATGGCCACGGGGCGATCCAGCGAGATCTCGCGGGCCTGGTACACGGCGCCCATGCCGCCCTCGCCCAGCAGCTTCTCGATGCGGTAGGTATTCTCGATGGTTGTGCCGACCAGGTCGGTCATGGCGTGCGCTCCTCGCGCTGTGGCGGGCTAGTCGATGACGAGACGGTAGCTGGTATGCGCGGGACGGTTGCGCTCGATGATCCGCTCGATCATCTTGGGGTCCACCGAACGTCCGCCCGTGTGCAGGGTCACCTGAAAGTGATGCGGCTCGTCCGCGTTCTCTGCGATCTCGGGCGTGATGCCGGTGCAGATCTCCAAGTAGCGGGTCAGGCCCGCTCGCGTGCCTCGCGCTTGGTACAGCCAGAAGGCTTGCTTGAGCAGCTCGCGCTTGGTCTCCTCGGACCAGCGCTCCTCCACCAGCCCGCCGAGCCACTCGTCCAGCACTGGCAAAAAGGTGGCGGGTGCGGTGTTGGGATCGAGATACAGCGCAAAATGGCCCACAAGCTGCTCGATGGGCCCCAGCAGGTCCTCAAAGACCAGCAGGAAGCGCCCCAGGAACTCGTCGCCCGACGAGCCGTGCTCGGCATAGATAGGCGGCAGGTATTGCAGCCAACGGCTGGCGCGCTCGGGCATACCGACCCATCGGGTAGGCTGCCGCTCGATCTGCGTCGGCTCCTCCGGCGGGGGTGGCGGCGTGGGCGGCGTGGGCCTGCCTCGCGGCCTCGCTCGCACACCTACACCCGCTAGCCCCTGGCCCGCCCGCTCCTCTTCTGGCTCCTCGGTCGCGGGCGGCTCTTCCTGCTCGATCGCCTCGGGCGGCGCCTCGAGCGTCAGGCGGAACGGTCCGATGGCGATGACGTCGCCATCCTGCAGCGGCAGGAGCTTGCCCTGCGGCAACGGGTTGGCGTTGACCATGGTGCCGTTGCTCGAGCCGACGTCTTCGATGCGGTAGGGCAGCCGATCCGCATAGAGCCGCGCATGGGCCCGCGACACCCAGCCGTGGGGCAGGACCAGGTCCGTATCCGCCTCGGCGCGCCCGATGCGCACGATGGGGCGGTCGATCTCGTACACCCAGTCGGCCTGGTCGGGCGACGTAATGTGCAGCTTGCCGCCAAAGGGCCCTTTGCCTGTCCGTTCCGAGTTGGCCATCTCCTACTCTGCCTCCACGGTGACCTGGTGCAGGTCCGAGACGACGACCTCGTGGGCCAGGAGCTCCAGCTTGCGCTCGATGGGCTGAAGCTGGTCTGCCTCGTCCACGGTGAACATGGCGACCTCCTGGATATATTGTATCCCTTCCACGCGCTGGATGCACGCGTACAGGTCCGAGAGATAGAGCTCGCGGCCAAAGGGCCAGCCGGTGCCATCCGGGCCGCCGACCAGCGGGTTGAGCGTGCGGTTGAGCGCTGCGATGACGTCCGCCTCTAGCCGGGCGTGATCGACGCCGGGCCGCGCGACGATCCGCGCCTGCACCCGCACCCGCTTGAACCCGGCTTGGCGCACTTGGAGCTGCGTGGTGAGGAGTCGCCGCTCGTCCAGATAGGCGTGAACCTCATCGTGCAGATCGTCGGGCAGGGCCAGGCGCGCCAGCGGGATGTATCCCTGCGCTTCTTGCTCATGGAGCGCGGGGATGACCATGACATAGACCTGGCCCGGGCTGGGAGCCCCGCCGCGTCCGCCCGCTAGGGGCGTCTGGAGGCAACGCACGCGAGCCACGCGTCCGGGAAAGGCGTGGCGCACCAAGAACTCATAGTCGTCAGGCGTGACGGCCCGGTAGCGGGTACGTAGGAGGTTTTTGGCGCGGAACATGGCTTCGTCCAGCGTCTCGGCGTCCAGGCCGCCGAGAGCCGGCTCGTGGTTCGTCACGCGGTTGATGTACGCGATGGTCGTCTTGAGCTCGGTGATGGTCCCGCTGCGCACGTTGCCGGCCGTCCCCCCGCCATAGCGGTAGCTGGAAAAGCGTAGGTCCGCGCCGCGCGGCGGAATGGCGCCGTACTGGCGGACCGAGCCGTTGGAAAGGCGCAGCGCCGGGCCAAAGGTTACTTCGCCGGTGACGCTGTCGAGGGTGTACACGCGATCGTCCGGGCCGGACTCGCTGAAATCCGAGACCTCGCGCCAGGGCTCCCAGGTCTCCATGCCGGGCATCCAGACCTCGACGCGCTCGGTGTCCCAACGGGGCAGGATCGGCGTGTGGTCGAGGTGATAGACCTGCCCAGGCGAGCCATCGCTGCGGCCCAGCGGCTCGTCGTGTTCCTCGCTGGCGTGGCTGGCGGGCACGGTGGCGCCCCAGCTCACCAGCTTGACCTCGCGGATGATGGGCGACGTCGTGTAGGGACGCATGTCGCCCGACGCCTCGATGACCTCGCAGCGCACCCAGTACGCCTCCGTCTCGCCGATGCCCCGCTGCGACAGGGCCGGCAGGCGCAGCCGCACTTGGCCGCTCCAGCTCATCCCGCCGGTGCCATCTTGCTCTTGCGGCAGGTTTCGCCAGCCGTCGTCGGTCCAAGCCTGCCACTGCAGCGGCGGGTTCTCGGGGACGATGTTCTGCCCGCCCGCGCGGACGCAGGTCAGGTCCACGCCCAGAACGTGATGGTGCAACGGGGCCTCGAATCCCAGGTAGAGCGCCTCGCCGACCTTGGGCGGCTCGTCGGTGAAGGGCGTGAACTCTTTTTTGAGGCGGGCCAGCGGGACGCTGTCGTAGGCCATCCCCGAGCCGCGCTGCTTGCGCACCAGGATCTGGGTCAGCTCGGCGGGATGAATGGTGAGCTCCTCTTGGGTGGTGAACACGATGGGCTCGGCCTGATCGACGCGCCGCGTAGAGACCGCCGTCGCGCGCGGGACCGTCACCGTGGCCGGCTGCGGCGCCGACAGGTAAAAGGTCAACGGCGCTGATGCGGCGCGAGGCGGCTCCAGCGTGATGCCGAGCAGCTCCAATAGCTTGACATAATGCGCATGCGGCATCTGGTTGACCCGGTAGAGCAACATGTCCACCAGCCAGCAGAACAGCTCCACTAGGGTGATGCCGGGGTCGCTGACGTTGTGATCCGTCCACTCGGGGCAGTAGAGCGGGATCTTTTTCTTGGCCTCGTCCACCAGGTCCTGAAAGCTGCGGTCATCGAGGGAACGGGTTGGCAATGCCATGGCCTACTCCTCTGGGATCAGGTAGAAGGGATAGACGAGACTGCGGCTGGAATGGGTGGCCTTGATGGAATAGCGCACGGTGACGAGCAGCGCCGCGGGGCTGTTGGGGTCGGGCTCGGCGCTGATGCTCTCGATGGCGATGCGCGGCTCCCAGCGCCCCAGGGCTTGCCGGACATAGCGCTCGGCCATGCCTGCCGTCTGGCTGTTGTTGGGCGCGAATACCAGCTCGTGCAGCCGGCAGCCGAACTCGGGGCGCATGACCCGCTGGCCCGGCGCCGTGTTCAGGATGATGCGGATGGCCTGCTCGATCTCGGTGGCGTCGCCGACGGTGGCGATCTGTCCCCGATGGTCGAGGTGGGGGGGAAAGGCCCAGCCCCTGCCGATGATGTCGCGATTCACGTGGGCTCCCTTCTTGCTGCCATCTGCCTAGCCGCCAATGAACACGGTGCCCACCGCCACGACCTGGCCGTGGGGCGCGGGCACGACGTCGTCGCAGGTCTGCGCCATATCGCCGTTGCGGGCCGCGGGCCGGTTGTTGATGAACACCGTCGAGCTGCCCATGGTGATGGTGGCCTGGTTCGTCGGCGGGATCTGGAACGGCGCCGACGGGTTGAGTGGGATGTGCGGCGGCGTGTTCTGCGCGGTGGATC
>JBNGEB010000231.1:0-3805 GCA_049975585.1 Anaerolineae bacterium | reverse complement strand
CACGTCGGCCGAGCGCAAAGCCTGGGAGACCAGCTTTACCGAGGTGCCAACGCCCCTGACGGCTGCCGAAAGGCGCGAGTGGCTGGATCAGGTCGGCGGCGTAGCCCTCAGCAGCGACGCGTTCTTTCCCTTCCGGGATTCCATCGACCGCGCATCCAGGAGCGGCGTGCGCTATGTCGCCCAGCCAGGCGGCTCTGTCAATGACGCCGGCGTCATTGCGGCGTGCGACGCCTATGGCATGGTGATGGCCTTGACCGAGACGCGGCTGTTCCATCACTAGGGAATGGGAGGGGTGTATCGACGGGACGCCCCCTCTCCAAGGAGGTAGGGGGGGCACGGGCGGTCGGAGCCGTCGCCACGCCCTCGCGTCTGGTAGGGGCAGAGGGCCGGGGATGCAACGTGCCGCAAGGGGCCATAGGCTTCCAACTCCCGCACACCACCTGGCAGCACCTACCTCGCTTGTGGTACAATCGTCCCTGGTCCAGCGCACGCTCAAAGCTCCAACAGCATCAGGAGACCCATGACCCAGGCCGCTCACAAGCGCTTCCGTCAACACCTTTCCTCCTACGCCCAAGCCCTCACCGACACGTACGCTCTGCCGGTGCCGTTTGCCCCTGAGGACCAGCTCAAGCCCGCCGTTGCAGCTCTGCTGGGCCAGGCGGGCGAGCTCTTGGACCGCGCCGTCCAGACCGTGACGGAAGCCCGCGCGCCCGATCATCTGGGCCAGCCTGATATCGGCGTCACTACCGACGGACTCCTCGCTGGCTATATCGAGCTCAAAGCCCCCGGCAAAGGCGCCAACCCTGACAAGCTCTCCGGCCGCGACGCCGACCAGTGGAAGCGATTCCAGGCGCTGCCTAATCTCATCTACACCGATGGCAACGCCTGGGCGCTGTACCGCTCGGGTGAGCGAGTTGGGAACGTCGTAATGCTCAGCGGCGATGTCACCCAGGACGGCTCGGACGCTGCCACCGCCCATGATGCCGCCGCGCTGCTAGCCCTCTTGCGCGATTTCGTCAACTGGGAGCCCATCGCCCCCTCGTCGCCCCGCGCCCTGGCTGACACCCTCGCGCCCATCTGCCGCCTGCTGCGCGACCAGGTGGAGGAGGTCATCCAGGACCCAGACGCCAACCTGACCTCCCTCGCGGCCGATTGGCGGCGCTATCTCTTCCCTCAGGCCGATGACCGCCAGTTCGCCGACGCCTACGCGCAGACCCTCACCTATGCCCTGCTCCTGGCCCGCATCTCTGGCGCCCAGGAGCTGGATGTCCGCGATGCCGCCGACGCCCTCCGGCCCGGCCACCGCCTGCTAGCTGACGCCCTCCGCATCCTGGGCGACGAGGCCGCCCACCAAGAGATCGCCGTGCCCGCCGACCTTCTTCGACGCATCATCGGCGCCGTGGACCTATCCCGCATGGACGACAAGCCCGAGGAACGCGATCTTTGGCTCTACTTTTACGAGGATTTCTTGGCCGCCTACGATCCCAAGATGCGCAAAGAACGCGGCGTGTTCTATACGCCGGTGCCCGTCGTTCAAGCCCAGGTTCGCCTGGTGGACCAACTGCTGCGCGAACGCCTTGCAGCCCCGCAAGGGTTTGTCGATCCTAGCGTTACCACGCTTGACCCGGCCTGCGGCACCGGCACCTATCTGCTCACCGCCGTCGAGCACGGCTTGGATCGCGTCGCCGAGAGCAAGGGCCAAGGCATGCGCGCCAGCTACGCCACGACGGCCGGGGCCAACGTGCACGGCTTTGAGCTGCTTGTCGGACCCTACGCTGTAGCCCATTTGCGCCTGACCCAGCTCATCACCGGCCAGGGCGGCACCCTGCCCGCCGACGGCGCGCGCGTGTACTTGACGGACACACTAGAATCGCCCCATACCGAGCCGCCCCCCTTTCCCTTGCTCTATCGGGCACTGGGACAGGAGCACGAGCGCGCGCGCCACGTCAAGGCCGAAACCCCCGTGGTGGTCTGCATCGGTAACCCGCCCTATGAGCGCGAGCAGACGAATGACGCCGACGCTCGCCGCAAGGGCGGCTGGGTGCGCTATGGCGACCCAGAGAACGGCCGGACGACCAGCGACACACTCGGTATTTTGGCCGATTTTATCGAGCCGCTGTCCCAAGCGGGCCTAGGGCTGCACGCCAAGAACCTCTACAACGATTATGTTTACTTTTGGCGGTGGGCGCTCTGGAAGGTGCTCGAATCCAACCCGGGTCCAGGCATCGTCAGCTTTATCACCGCATCCTCCTACCTGCGGGGGCCCGGGTTTGCCGGCATGCGACAACACATGCGCCAGCTCTTTGACGATCTCTGGATCATCGACCTGGAGGGCGACAACCTGGGCGCCCGCAAGACTGAGAACGTCTTTGCCATCCGCTCGCCCGTCGCCATCGCCATCGGCGTGCGCTACGGGGATGGCGACGCCGCCACCCCGGCCCAGGTTCGTTACACTCGGCTCGAGGGCACCCGCGAGGACAAGCTAGCCACCCTGAGCCAGGTGCATGCCTTTGCCGATCTGGACTGGCGCCCCTGCCTGGCCGGCTGGCTGGATCCCTTCCTGCCCACCAGCGACAAGCCCTATTGGGACTGGCCGCTGCTCACGGACTTGTTCCCGTGGCAAGAGAACGGCATGCAGTTCAAGCGGACCTGGCCCATCGCGCCCTCGCGGGAGCTGCTTGAGCGGCGCTGGACAGCATTGCTTCACGCCACGAATAGAAGGGTGGCGTTCAAAGAGACTCGCGATCGCAAGGTTACCGGTTCCTATCCCATGGTGAACGATCCTACCCAGCGACATACGCCGATCGCGCAACTTCACGAGAACGCACCCCCGCCAGCAGCGGAGCGCATCTCGTATCGCAGCTTTGATCGACAATGGGCGCTGATCGACTCTCGTCTCGGTGACTATCTGCGCCCCGGCCTGCAGCGCGCTCACGGCCCTCAGCAGGTCTATCTAACCAGCCTGCTATCCGAGGTATTAGGCGAGGGACCGGCAGCCACCTCCTGCGCCCATCGTCCCGACATGCACCACTTCCGCGGTTCCTTCGGCTCCAAGCACGTCATCCCGCTCTGGCGCGATCCGGCCGCCACGTCGCCCAACATCGTTGCCGGTCTGCTGGAGCAGCTTGGCGCCGCCTATGGCGCAGCCGTGTCGCCTGAGGACCTGTTCGCCTACGCCTATGCCGTGCTCTTTAGCCCGCGCTATGTGCGCCGCTTTTGGGACGAGCTCACCATTCCCGGCCCGCGCCTGCCCCTAACCAAAGACAGCACCACCTTCCAGCGGGCTGCCAGCCTGGGCCGTCGTTTGCTCTGGCTACACACCTACGGTGAGCGCTATGTGCCGCCGGGCGAGCGGCGTGGGGTGGTGCCACCCGGAAGGCCGCGCTGCGCGGTGGGCACGCCGACGACGCCGGACGCCTACCCCGAAGACTATGGCTATGACACCGCCACGGAGGAGCTTCACGTCGGGAAGGCGGTGTTCACACACGTCCGCCAAGAGGTATGGGAGTTCAGCGTGTCGGGATTGCAGGTGGTCAAATCCTGGCTCGACTATCGCAAACGGAACCCACGCGGGCGCAGATCGTCGCCCCTGGACGACATCCTTCCGGAAGTGTGGACCTTCGACGAGGAGCTGCTCGACCTGCTTTGGGTGCTGGACCACACTGTGGATCTGCTTCCCGACGTGAACGCCGCCTTTGAGGCCGTCGCCGCCAGCGATCTCTTCCGAGCGGATGAGCTGCCGCAGCCGACCGAAGCGGAGCGGCAAGGGCCGAGCGAGGCCATGCAGCACAGCCTCGATCTGTAG
>JBNGEB010000230.1:0-3851 GCA_049975585.1 Anaerolineae bacterium | reverse complement strand
GCACCGACGCCACGTGGGGCGGCACGGTGACCATATAGGCGGCGTCGCGGACCAGCAGGCCCGTGTTGCGATGGTCGGGATGATAGTCGTCGGGGCGGTGGGTCAGCACCAGGTCGGGCGCGAACTCGCGGATCATCCGCACGACGCAGCGGCGGTTCTCGATGCTGTGGGCCAGCTCGCCGTCGGGGTTGTCCAGCACCTGGTACTGGATGCCCGCCACTTGGGCCGATGCGGCGGCCTCGGCCAGGCGACGGGCGGCCAACTGGGCGCCGGCGATCTCGTGGTGCCCTGCCGACCCGTCGGTCATGGCGACGAACTTGACCTCAAACCCGTGTTGCGCCCAGAGGCAGGCCATGCCCGCCGTCTTGAAATCGGCGTCGTCGGGATGGGCGCCGATGACGAGGATGCGTGGTGGTGCCATGCTCAGCTCCTTGCTCATAGGACGTCGTTGGGCCATGGTGTACACGTTCTCATGGTGCAGGGCAAGCGCCAGCGATCGTCGCCAGGGTTGGCGGCCGCTCGCGTGGGGCTAGGAGCTGGCGACGCAGAACGCGATGGCGTTGCCGTCGCTGTGGCTGAGGCTGATGGCCCACTCGGTGAGCCCCAGCTCTTGAGCGCGGGCCAGCGCGCGGCCGTGTAGCTCGACTTCGGGCTTGCCGCGGTGATCGGACAGCACCTCCATCTCGGTCCAGGAGATGCAAAAGATCCCGGTCCCCAGCGCCTTGGAGATGGCCTCCTTGGCGGCAAAGCGGACGGCCAGCTCTGGGACGCGACCTCGGCAGAAGGCGATCTCGGCGGGGGTATAGACCTTGCGCAGGAAGCGTTGGTCGTAGCGCTGCACGACACGCGCGATGCGGCTGATCTCGATGATATCAACGCCAGCGGCTAGCACGCGCACACTCTTTCCATTGTGGGCGGCGAGGGCGCTAGCCCTCCTCCGCTGTGGTTGGGGTGACGACGGGGACCATGGTGCCCAGGATGCGCTCTAGGGCCATCGTGTGGCTGCAGACGCCCCGCTGCTTGAAGAAATGGCAGTCGCAGCTCCAGGCGCCGTTATCAAAAGTGACCTCGTGCGTGCTGTTGTCGCCGCGGAAGGTCACCTGGAAGGAACGAAAGTGGATCCGATCGGTTTCGGCCGCATAGCGCTTGGCCTTCTCGATCTTGTTGATCATGCCCGAATCCATGTTGCCTCCTTTGGCTAAGCAATGACGCCAGGGCGGCAGGGCCCTGGCGTCTCATCCAACTGGCAGGATGCGGTTGTAACTGGTCTCTAGCATGTCCACCTCGACCTCAGTATACGAGGCGGGGGATGGGGCGTCAACCCAATTGGCGACGTGGGCGCTGGCGGCAGGGACGCCGTCGGCGCTCGCTGCTATTCTACCTTCTTGGGGTTGACATAACCACGCCGCTTGATGACATAATCGCCGCGCTGCCAGCCGCGATGAGCGTGGACCCGCTTGGTCTTGCCGTCGGGTCGCAGCAGGTAGGCGTAGGTGGTGCGGTTGGTGGTGCGATAGCCGTCTTCGTCATAGCTGGTGCTCTCGACGGTGCGGATATCGGTGATGCGTCCCTCGTAGGCGCTCATCATCTTGAAAAAGACGATCAGTGCGCTGATGCCCGCCGCCAGCGCCACGCCATAGAGGATCTCCACCTCTTGGCCCGCCACCAGGTAGGCGACGACGGCGATGACCGCAAACACGATGGCCCAGAGGAACACATTCTGGACGGCCTTGCCCACGGCGCAGCCGGTGTTGGCTTGGGGCGCGGCGGGCACCTGTTTCCGCTGGGACGCCTGAGGCCGCGCGGTGCTCGGCCTGGGCGGGGGAGCGGCCTTTTGCTGGGGCGGGGGAGGCGGCGGCGCCGTTTGAGGAGGCGTGGCGGCCTGCCAGGCTCCGTCGACGTAGACGTGCCACTGGCCAGTGCCTTCTTGGGGCATCCAGAGGCGGCCCCGCTGATCGTACACGCGCAACTGATCAAGCTCGGCGCGATAGCCGGCCTCGGAAAGCTGGCCTGACGCGCGTTGCGCCTCGATCCAGTGAAAACGCTGTTCGGCTTGGGCAAAGTCCATCGCACATATCCCCCTATGTGGTGGAGGCGCGGCGGCCACCGCTAGGGCGACGGGACCGCGCCTCGAACGACGACGGTGTTTCTGTGCCTATGGCAGGCCCGTGATCTCGGAGCGGATCGCGGCGGCGGCATCGTCCAGGGCGGCCTTCGGGTCCTGACTCTCCTCGAACACGCCGGCGATGGCGCCGTTGAGTGCATCCATGTACATAGAGAGCTGGGGAGTCACGGGAAGCGGCGCGCCGTCTGCGATGAGGGCAGCGGCGTCCTGGAGCAGCGGGTTCTCGGTCTCGACGCCAACGCGCGTGGGGATATGGCGGTTGGTGGCAAAGAGCGTCTGGGCTGTCTCGCCGACCAGGTAGCTCATAAACTCCCACGAGATCGTTCGGCGAAAGTAGGTGGCGTGCCAGTTCATATAGACGACGTTGGTCTGCACAAAGCCCGAGAGCGAGCCATCGCCGTAGGTCGGCCACGGATCGATGGCGAGATTCTCGGCGCCGAGGGCGTCCTCGAACTGGGGAATCAGCTCGCTATCGGCGATCAGGAGGCCGACCTTGCCCGCTGCAAAGGCCTCGATGGCCTCGGCCTGGTTGTTCATGGTCACGTTGGGATCGGCGTCCTCATAAGCGGCCAGCAGGTCCATCCAGGCGAGACCGTTCTCGTCGTTGAACAGAGGCAGGCCCTCATCGTCCATGAGACTTCCGCCCAGGCCCATGAGGTGGCCACCCGAAAGCTCAAAGCCGCGATCGAGGCGCGCCCCGGCGACATCGCCTGCGGTGGCAGCTTGCGCCGCGGCGACCAGGTCATCCCAGGTGGCGGGCGCCTCGGGGATAATGCTCGTATTGCGGATGAGGACGATGCCGTGCAGCGTGAGCGGCAAGCCGAGGATCAGGTCCTTATAGTCCACAGAGTTCAAGGCCAGCGGATCGATGGTCTCCCAGAATGACTCTTCCAACGGCAGCGGCTTGACGTCCTGAACGAGCTCTTTCTTGTACCATTCGGGGGCATACTCACCCGCTGCGATGATGAGATCGGGTCCGCCGCCGGTGGGCTCGATCTCTTTATCCAACCGGGCATAGATCTCGTCCGGGGGCACATAGGTGACCTTGAAGCCCACCCTGGGGTATTCCTCGGTAAAGGCCGTCATGATCTCTTCCAAGGCCTCGGCGTCTACGCCCTCAAAGCTGTGCCACAGGCTCACCACGCCTTGGAGGTTCTTTTGCGAGGGCTTGGTGGGGGTGACGTCGCGGTCGAGCGTGGGGACGACCTTGAGGATGGGCGTCGTATCGGGCTTGGGGGTCGGCGTGGGTTCGCTTTCCACGACGCAGCCCGATAGGAGCATCGCACCTACCAGGGCAATCGTCAAGAGCGGCAGGGGTTTCCTCATGGTCCGTGTCCTCCTCGTGCGAGCAGCGATAGCGTCGGTGGCCATACGACTGACGCACCCTCGATAGAGAGGGCCACCAAGGGTGGCGATCAGAGAGGGTGGCTACATGGCCATTCTAGTCTCTCAGGTTGGCATGTGTCAAGCCCTTTTGAGGATGGGCGACGCGACTGTGACGGGTTTGGAGTAGGGTGCTATAATCAGAGTGAACCGGCGCCGTGGCAGGCGCCGTTACGCACGTATGGGTAGCAGAGAAAGAGGGCGCAATGGCGACGCTAGAGCAGGTACGTGAGACGTTGACGCAGGTGATGGATCCCGAGCTGAACCGCAACATCGTGGATCTGGGGATGGTGCACGATGTGACGTTGGAGGATGGCGTGGTGACGTTCACGCTGGCCCTGAC
>JBNGEB010000229.1:0-3898 GCA_049975585.1 Anaerolineae bacterium | reverse complement strand
TGGCGGACCAGTTCAACACAGGCGGGCTGACGCTGGAGCAGCTCATCGAAGAGGACATGATCGCCGATATCAAAGAGATCTGGGAGGCCACCGCTTCGCCGCTGGTCAAAGAGAAAAAGATGTACCCCGACTTCAAGTGGTGGAAGCCGGCGCTGCGCGGCGACAAGTTGTACGGCATCCCCTTCACCTGGGGCCCCGCCTATAACGTCGACAACATGTGCATCATCCGCCAGGACTGGCTGGACCAGCTCGGACTGGAGGCGCCCACCACCGTCGAGGGCTGGGGCGACACCGCCCGCGCCTTCCGCGACGCGGGCTTGAGCGAGTTTGGCATCGGCGCCTGCAAGCGCCTGGTCACCTGGCACATGAGCCTCGACCCCATCTTTGGCGCCTATGGCGTCATGCCTGGACGTTGGGTCCCCGACGGCTCTGGCGGCCTCAAATACGACACCATCTCCCCGGCCGTCAAGGACGCGCTCGCCGTCATCCGCGGCTGGTACGAAGAGGGCCTCCTCAACACTGACTTTTACACGTTCGGCGAAGGCGACGCCTACGGCGACGTCTCTGGCTCCCGCGTCGGCATCTTTGCCTCCCCTTGGTGGAACGGCGGCGCGCAAGGCAAGCTGGAGCAGGAGAACCCCGGCTGGCGCTTCAAGCCCTTCCCCTATCCCAAGGGGCCCGACGGGCTCCAGGGGCGCGCGGGGTCGGGCGAGGTACAGAACCTGGTCTGCTTCCGCAAGGGCCTGGACCCCACCGCCATCGAGGCCGCCATCAACAACCTCAACTGGCACATGGAGATGCACGTTAACTGGCTCCAGTACCAGCAGTACGGCGAGCATCGCAACAGCCACGCGTTTGCCGAGGGGTTTGAGTGGGTCTGGGACGAGAACTGCGAGCTCACCAACGGGCCGATCCCCTACAACATCGCGGGCACGTACAGCTACATGAACGCCATCGACTTTGGCTTCCCCTACGGCATCTATCCTGCCTACCAGTACGACGCCTACGGGGACATGGGCGAGTGGTTCGAGAAGGCCCCCTCCGAGCTGAACAAGGCCCAGCGGTTCATCGTCAACAAGCCCGGTATGGACAAAGAGGTGGAGTACTACTCGTTCGTGTACGAGACCCTCGACGTGGCCATCCCCAACGAATACTTTGGCATCGCTACCGAGAGGATGAAGGAGCTCCTGCCCGACCTGGGCACCCTAGAATCCGAGGTGCTGCTGAACATCGTCCTAGGCAACGAGGACCTGGATCGCTTTGACGAGTTCGTGGAAGAGTGGAAGAACCAGGGTGGCCTCGAAGTGACCGAAGACGTCAACGCCTGGTACGACGAGACCTACGGCTAGACAGACTCGGCCTGCATGCTGGTAGGGGCACGGCATGCCGTGCCCCTACTGAGGCTGAGGCCCTCGTCCGCGAGGCGCCATCGTCCTCTGGGCGGTAGCTAGAAAGAGAGGCCCCATGACAGAAGCCACAACCACCATCACCTCGCAAGCCACCGCTCGCGAGCTCCCAGAACAGCCGCGCATCCCCTTTTCCCGGGTGATCAAGCAGCACTGGATGCTCTACCTGATGCTGCTGCCGGCCCTGGTCCTGCTAGCCCTGTTCCACTACTACCCACTCTGGGGCGTCGGCATAGCCTTTGTCGACTATTCCCCCGCCAAGGGACTGGCCGATTCGCCCTGGGTGGGGCTGGGCAACTTTCAGCGCTTTTTTGGCAGCCGCAATGCGGTGAACATCCTACGCAACACCGTCGTCATCGCCGTCGGCAAGATCGTGTTTGGGCAGATCATGGCCATCATCTTTGCCCTGGCCCTCAACGAGATCCGCCATGAGCTCTTCAAGCGCTCCGTCCAGACCATCACCACCCTGCCCAACTTTTTGTCGTGGGTCATTATCGGCGGCATCATGGTCACCTTCCTCTCCACCTCGGGGCCCATCAACAACCTCGTCAAGACCCTCGGCGGCAAGCCGATCCGTTTCCTGGGAGACGCCTCTGTCTTCCCATGGACGCTGATCCTCTCCAACGTATGGAAGGGCTTTGGATTTGGCGCCATCATCTACCTGGCCGCGCTCATGGCCATCAACCCCGAGCTGTATGAGGCCGCGACGGTGGACGGCGCCAACCGCTGGCAGCGTCTGCTGAACATCACCATCCCCGGCATCTCCAGCACCATCGCCCTCATGGCCTGCCTGAACCTGGGCAGCATCCTGAACGCCGGCTTTGAGCAGGTGCTCGTGCTCTACAACCCCGTCGTGTACAAAACCGGCGACATCATCGACACCTACGTCTATCGCGTCGGCCTGGTGCAGACCGACTATAGCCTGGGAACCGCCGTGGGCCTGTTCAAGTCGGTCATCGGCTTTTTCCTGATCATGCTGTCGTACTGGCTGGCCGAT
Source organism: Anaerolineae bacterium (assembly GCA_049975585.1). Classification (GTDB taxonomy): domain Bacteria; phylum Chloroflexota; class Anaerolineae; order UBA1429; family UBA1429; genus DAIRUQ01. Next base: position 1,495 of record JBNGEB010000229.1, on the reverse strand, counting down.
CGCTTTGCCAACTATCGCATCTTTTAGCAAAGGAGCGTGCCCCTGATGGCCATGGTTGAAGAACGAGGCTTCACCGATCGCCTCGTGGACATCATCCTTTACATCGTGCTCACTCTACTCTCTTTGGCGTGTCTGTTGCCCTTCCTGAACGTCGTATCCATCTCGCTCAGCGGCTTTACGCCCGTCTCGGCCAACGAGGTATGGTTCTGGCCAATTCAGTTTAATCTGGATAACTATGGCTTTATCATCGCCGATGAGATCTTTGTTCACTCATTCGGCGTCTCCGTCTTGCGCGTCCTGGTCGGCGTCAGCCTCAGCCTGCTCGTCATGGTTGTCACCGCGTACCCGCTCTCCCGCGACAACATCTATATGCCCGGCCGCACCATCTTCAAGACGCTGATGATCTTCGGAATGATGTTCAGCGGTGGGCTGATTCCGTATTTCCTGTCGCTGCGCAACCTGGGCCTCTTGAACAAGTTCGCCGTCCTGGTGATTCCCAGCGCGCTCAACATCTTTAACAGCATCCTGATCATCAACTACTTTCGGGGGATCCCGCCCGAGCTGTACGAGTCAGCCGTACTAGACGGAGCCAACCATTTCCAGGTGCTGTTCCGCATCTTCTTGCCACTCTCCACGCCCGTGTTGGCGACGGTGACCCTCTTTTCGGCGGTGGGCCACTGGAACTCGTGGTTCGACGGGTTGATCTATCTGAAGGATGCGTCGCAGTGGCCGCTGCAATCCTACCTGTACACGCGCGTCACCAACAGAATGCTGCAGTGGAACGTATCGGGCGGCGCCGAGCGGGCCGGCTTTCTCTACGAGCAAGCCACACCCGAAGGGCTCCAGGCCGCGATGATCATGATCGCCACCATCCCGATCATCCTGGTGTATCCCGCGCTCCAGCGCTACTTTGTCACGGGGCTAACATTGGGAGCGATCAAAGAGTAACTCGCGCGAGCATACGCTGCCACGTCGGCTTGCTGGCGGTTGCTGGCAGCGTTGCTGTGTGGGCCACGCCCGCAAGAGCGCCATGAAACGTCGTCAACTGCTCCGCAACCTGGCCGCAGCCGCCCTCCTGGCGGCGTGCGCGCCCCTACGTCGAGCGGGCCGGCACCTGGCCCAACGCCTACCCCTTTCAAGGAGATCGCCCATGATTACGCTATATGTTGCGCCCAACGGCAACGACGCCTGGTCTGGCGCCCTCGAGGCTCCCAACGCCGCCGCCACCGACGGCCCGCTGGCCACCCTCACCGGCGCCCGCGATCGGCTCCGCCAGCTCCGGGATACCGAGGGCCTGCCATCGGGCGGAGCTGAGGTCGTCCTGGCCCCCGGCGACTATGTGCTGGATGCACCATTTGACCTCGAGCGCCAAGACAGCGGCCAGCCCAACGCCCCCATCATCTTCCGCGGCTCCACCGAGGGCCGCGCTCGCATCCTGGGCGGTAGGCCCGTCACCGCCTGGCAACCCGTCACCGATCCAGCCGTGCTCCAGCGC
>JBNGEB010000228.1:0-3907 GCA_049975585.1 Anaerolineae bacterium | reverse complement strand
TCCATGCTCAGATCGTCGATGGTGGGGCCGGCGAACTCGATGGCTTGGTAGAGCGCGCCGTCCACGCCGATCCGCCCGATGGTATAGAGAATCAGGTCCTTGCCACTGACATAGGGCTGGAGTGCGCCGCGGTAGGCGATGCGGATCGTCTCGGGCACGCGCATCCAGGCGCGTCCGGTGGCCATGGCCACGGCAATGTCCGTGGAGCCCATACCCGTGGCAAAGGCGCCGACGGCGCCATAGGTGCACGTGTGCGAGTCTGCGCCCACGATCACGTCGCCAGGGAGCACTAGGCCCTGTTCGGGCAGCAGGGCGTGCTCGATGCCCATCCGCCCGACTTCAAAATAGTGCGTGATGGCGTGCTTCTTGGCAAAGTCGCGCATCATCTGCGCCTGCGTCGCCGACTTGATGTCTTTGTTCGGCGTGAAATGGTCAGGCACCAACGCGATGCGATCCCGGTCAAAGACGCCAACGCCAAGTTTGGCGAACTCTTGGATGGCGATGGGAGCGGTGATGTCGTTGGCCAGCACCAGGTCCACTCGCACATCGAGGAGGTCGCCTGGCCGTGGCACGTCCACGTCGGTGTGAGCGGCGAGGATCTTTTCTGCCATGGTCATGGCGGGCTTGTCTGCGTGGTTCATCGGGGGCCCTTCTCCTCAGGCTCGATGCGTTGTGGCTTGCGGATGGCGATCAGCTTGTTTAGGGCGTTCATATAGGCGCGGGCGCTGGCCACGATGATGTCGGTAGAGGCGCCATGGCCGCCAAAGACATGGGTGGGCGCTTCGGTCTGGGGATTGACCGGCAGACCTGCCTCCTCCTCGATGTCCGAGGTGATGCGCACCGTCACTTCGCCCACGGCGTCGATGCCCTCCGTCACCGAATTGACAGAGAACTCGATGAGCTGGTTGGGTTCTCCCACGATCCTGTTGATAGCGTTGTAAAGCGCGTCTACGGGACCGGTGCCGTGAGCCGAGTCGACGAGTGTGCTGCCATCGGGTGCCCGAAGCCGCACGGTGGCCGTAGGGATGGAGCGATCGCCACAGCAGACTTGGATCTGTTCCAGGTGGAAGACCTCGGCGGGCTGAAATACTTCATCGGACACGAGCGCCTCGATATCGCGGTCGGTGACTAGCTTTTTCTTGTCCGCGAGCTCTTTGAAACGAGCGAATGCCCGGTTGAGCTGGTCCGAGTCCAGATGATACCCGAGTTGCTCCAGTCTGTCAGCAAAGGCGTGCCGACCAGAGTGCTTTCCCAGCACGAGGCGGCTCTCGCTGACGCCGACCATCTGCGCGTCCATGATCTCGTAGGTGAGCCGATTCTTGAGGATGCCATCCTGGTGGATGCCCGCCTCGTGAGCAAAGGCGTTGGCCCCGACGATGGCTTTGTTGGCCTGCACCGAGAGCCCGGTATAGCTCGACACCATCCGGCTCGTCGGATAGAGCTCCTCGGTCTTGATGTTCGTCCGCACGCCATAGTGCTGCTGCTTCACATAGAGCGCCATCACGATCTCCTCCAGGGCGGCGTTGCCGGCGCGTTCGCCTAGCCCATTGATGGTGCACTCGACCTGGCGCGCTCCGTTCTCGATGCCAGCCAAACTGTTGGCGACGGCCAGCCCCAGGTCATTGTGGCAATGGACCGAGATGATGGCGTCGTCGATGCCAGGCGTGTTATCGGCGATGCCCTTGATAAGCCCGCCGAATTCTGAGGGCGTGGTATAGCCCACAGTGTCTGGAATGTTGACTGTCGTGGCGCCCTCGGAGATGGCTGCGCCCAACACTTGGTAGAGGAACTCGGGATCGGATCGCCCTGCATCCTCTGGCGAGAACTCGACGTCTTCACAAAAGCTGCGAGCATAGGCCACCATGCGCTTGGTAGCATCCAGCACCTCTTCACGTGTCATGCGCAGCTTGTGTTTCATATGGATATCGGAGGTAGCGATGAACACGTGGATGCGAGGTTTGTCGGCGTCTCGAACCGCTTCCCAGGCGGCGTCAACGTCGCCTGGCACACACCGCGCAAGCCCACAGATGATCGGGCCATGCACCTGCTGAGCAATGCGGCGCACAGCATCCAGGTCACCTGGGGAGGCTGCGGGAAAGCCCGCCTCGATGACGTCCACCTGCAGCCGTGCGAGCTGGTGAGCGATGGCCAGTTTCTCATCGGTGTGAAGCGTGGCTCCTGGCGACTGCTCGCCATCACGCAGCGTCGTATCGAATATCCTAATGGTATCCATGTTAAAAAAACTGCCTCTCCCTGTTTGCCTGCGGTCGTACGTTGCTGGTCAATCACGATTCGCGCCAGCGAGCACATGGCGAATCCCCGACTTGCGGTCCTCTGCGTGCCTCGGGCGGGGGCCCTAGCGGCGTCGGTCAGAAGACCGCCCGAGTAGGGCTAGCTCGAGGCTATCTACCAGAGCCGTCGTACTTGCTTCGATGATGTTCACCGAGCACCCCACGGTTGTCCAGGTCTCGTTGCCATCGCTGGCATCAACCAGCACGCGGGTGAGCGCCGCCGTTCCCGATTGGGGATCAACAATGCGCACCTTATAGTCGGTGAGCTGGACGTCGGCCAACCAGGGATAGGTGGGCAATAGGGCCTTGCGCATGGCGCGGTCCAAGGCGTTCACGGGACCGTCTCCATCGGAGGCGGTGTGCATCACCTGGTCGCCTACCCGGATCTTGACGGTGGCCTCGGCTAGCATGGCGCCATCATTGCGCTTTTCGGCGAGCACCAGCGCATCCTGGACCTCGAAACTGGGCTTGTACCCGGGGAGCATCCGACGCACCATGAGCTGGAAGGACCCGTCCGCTCCCTCGAACTGGTAGCCCTCGCTTTCCAGCTCTTTGAGGCGTAGCGCGATGGCGCGTACCTGGTCGGGCGTCAGCTCGTCCTCCATGCCCAGCTCGCGCAGCTTGTGAGCTACATTAGCGCGGCCAGAGAGCTCGGAGATGAGCACGCGCATCTCGTTGCCGACGAGGGCAGGGTCGATGTGCTGGTAGCTGTCGGAAGTGCGTTGCAGGGCGCTCACGTGAAGTCCAGCCTTGTGCGTGAAAGCACTGGACCCCACATAGGGCGCATACGGGTCGGGGCTGAGGTTGGCGATCTCGGAGACATAGCGAGAGATCTCTGTGAGACACTGCAAGCTGCCATTGGCCAGCGTATGATAGCCCATCTTGAGCTCAAGGTTGGGGATCACCGTACACAGGTTGGCATTGCCGCAGCGCTCGCCGTAGCCGTTGATGGTACCTTGCACATGGCGGGCGCCCGCCTCGACAGCGACCAGGGTGTTGGCGTCCGCCATGCCGGTATCGTTGTGAGCGTGCATGCCGATCTCTACGTCGGGCAGGTGCTGGTGGACGCGGGCGACGATGCGCGAGACCTCCGACGGCAGGCTGCCGCCGTTCGTGTCGCAGAGTACCAGACAGCTGGCTCCGGCCTCTGCCGCAGCTTCTAGCGTCTTGAGGGCATAGCCCTCGTCGAGTTTGTGCCCATCGAAATAGTGCTCGGCGTCAAAGAGCACCTCGATACCCTGTTCGACCAGATAGGCAACGCTCTCACGGATCATCGCCAGGTTCTCGTCCAGCGATGTGTGGAGGACCCGCTGGACCTGCATGGTAGAGGACTTGCCCACGAGCACAGCCGAACGGACCCCGGCTTCCAAGACAGCCTGAAGGTTGGGGTCTTTCTCGACGGTGCTGTTGGCATGTCTCGTGCTGCAGAACGCGGCAACGCGGCTGTAGCGCAAGCGTAAGTGACGTGCGCGCGCAAAGAATTCGGCATCCTTGGGATTGGACCCCGGCCAGCCGCCCTCAATGTAGGCGACTCCAAGATCGTCGAGCCGCAGGGCGATGCGGATCTTGTCATTCACCGAGAACGATATGCCCTCGCGTTGCGCTCCATCGCGCAA
>JBNGEB010000227.1:2484-3941 GCA_049975585.1 Anaerolineae bacterium | reverse complement strand
GCCGTCAGCCTGATCGAGTAACAACCTATCTCCAGCGCCCGTGCGGCTTGAGGATTTGGCCGCATCGCGGTATCATGTCTCCACAAGGAATGCTATTCCGCGTGGAGGCGGGCAGCGTTGGAAGAAAGCCGCGAGCTGCTGGATCGCGTGCGGGAGCTGGACCAAGAGGCGCTGGGCAAGGTGTACGACACCTATCGCCCGGGCCTCTACCGCTACGCCTTGCGGCAGTTGGGCGAGCCCAATCTGGCCGAGGATTGCGTATCGGCGACCTTTGAAGCCTTCCTGTACGGCCTGAGCGAGGGGCAGGGCCCCCGCGAGTACCTTCAGGCCTACCTGTATCGAATCGCTCACAATTGGATTTCCGATTTCTGGCGAGATCGCCAACGTGCCCCCGAGGAGGGGCCGCTCCCCGACGATCACGCGTTAGCCGAGTCCGAATCCACGGACCATAGTGCGAGGCTGATTCGTCAGCAGAGCAGGGAGCGGCTGCGATGGGCCATCGGACAACTGACACCCGATCAGCGCCAGGTGATTGTGCTCAAGTTCGTAGAGGGTTGGAGCAACCGCGACGTGGCGCGGGTCCTGGGCAAGACCGTGGGCGCGGTGAAATCTCTGCAGCATCGGGGGCTGCGGGCGCTGGAACGGATTCTGACCGAGCCAGCAGAGGGCGATGGGAGCCAGCCATGAAACGGCAGACGCACGAGCGACGCCAGGCCTTGATCGAGGCCCTGGAGGGCTTGCGCGACGTGGGGCCGCTGAATGGCGGCAGGTCAGCCCCCGGACGCGCGCGGTTCTTGCAGTTGGTGGCGGCTCTTCGGCAGGAAATGCGCTACCAGACGCCGCAGAACCTGGACAGCCTCCTGCGGGGCGCGCGGCGTCCCTTGGTGCCCGTTTGGCGCGTGGCCGTCACCGTCGTGACGGTGGCAGCCTTGCTATTCGGTGGCACCGGCGTGGGGGTCGCTGCCCAGGATCGTGTGCCCGGCGACCTGCTCTATCCGGTCAAGACCGCGCTGGAGCAGGGGCGCGCGTACGTCACCATCGAACCAGCATCGCGTACCCGGCTCGCCAGCGCCTATGCCGACCGTCGCATCGAGGAGCTGGACACGCTCCTAGATATCGAGCGTTATGCCGGCGTCCCCGTGGCGGTGGATGGTCTTACCAACTGGGTCTATGATGTGGGGCAGGGCCTTGATGAGGCCGTGGCTCAGAAGGCTCCTGAGGTGGAGGCGCTGGCGGGCGAGATCGCGGAGGACACCGCGCGGTGGGCTGCGGCTCTGGGCGAGGTCGCGGACCGCGTGCCGGCGTCGCTGCGGGCCGAGATCGCGTCGGTGGCCGCGTTGGTGGATCAAGTGGCCGAGTCAGCGGTCGCCATTGGCGAGACCGGGGTGGATGAGGGGGGAGCCGCGCCGACGGCCACTGTCGAGCCCGAAGATAATGATGTCGGTGAGGGATCCACG
>JBNGEB010000227.1:0-2474 GCA_049975585.1 Anaerolineae bacterium | reverse complement strand
GCGACGCCTGGACCAGAGAAGGCTTCTGGCGAAGGCGAAGTTGAGGGCGATCACTTCCCGCCGGGGCTGACGCGGACGCCACCCGGGTTGGATGACAGCGTGACGCCCCCTGGGCTGGAACGCGAGACCGGCACCAAGCTGCCCCCAGGCCAGGTCAAACCAAAGACGACCAAGGAAAAGTAGCGGACGCCTTTGAAAGCGGGGCCTCAGCCGAGGCCCCGCTTTTGGCATGCGGATCCGTTGCGCGTGGATCGTCCGTCATCGGTTCCCTGGCGGCTGCGACGTTTGGTATAATGGTGTGTGCCATTGCCTAGGACTAGGAGTCATCATGCCGCTCGAGACGCCCAGTCCCGAACCTGTTCCCGACTATCTCTCGCGGCTCAACCCCGCCCAGCGCGAGGCGGTCACCAGCGTGGATGGCGCCTACCTGGTGGTGGCGGGCGCCGGCAGCGGCAAGACGCTGGTGCTGGTGTCGCGCGTGGCGCATTTGGTGGCCCAGGGCGTGGATCCGCGCGCCATCCTGCTGCTCACCTTTACCAACCGCGCCGCCCGCGAGATGCTGCGTCGGGCTTCGGCGTTGCTGGACGAGCGCTGTGGCCGCGTGGCGGGCGGCACCTTCCATGCCTTTGCCAACAGCGTCCTGCGGCGGCACGCGTCGCTGCTGGGCTATGACAACAACTTTTCCATCCTCGATCGCTCCGATTCCGAGGACCTGATCCATCGCATTCGCACGCATCTAGGCCTCAGCAGCAAAGAGCGCCGCTTTCCCGCCAAGCGGACGCTGATGAACATCATCAGCAGCGCCGCCAATACGGGTCGCGGCCTGGTGGAGGTCGTCAACGAGGACTATCCCCACTTTTCCAAGGATCTGGTGGATATCGCCAGGGTGGCCGAGGCCTACGACCAGGCCAAGCGTCGCCGCTCGCTGATGGACTTTGACGACCTGTTGCTGAACCTGCGCCAGCTCCTCCGCGACTATCCCCAGGTCAGCCAGAAGCTGTCGCGGACCTACCGCTATGTCATGGTGGACGAGTATCAGGACACCAACCGCATCCAGGCCGAGATCGCGGCGCGGCTGGCGGTCCATCATGGCAACCTGATGGTGGTGGGCGACGATTCCCAGAGCATCTATGCCTTTCGGGGCGCGCGCTATCGCAACATCCTCGAGTTCCCCGACCTGTTCGAGGGCTGTCGTGTCATCAAGCTGGAGCGCAACTACCGCAGCACCCAGCCTATTCTGGATCTGACCAACGCGGTTATCGCCAACGCGCCAGAGGTCCTGCGCAAGCGGCTCTATACCGACATCCAGGACCCGCAAAAGCCGGTGTACCTCCGCCCTGATGATGAGATCCAGCAGGCCATGTTTATCTGCCGTCGGGTGTTGGACCTGCGGGAGGAGGGAGTGCCGCTGCCGGATATCGCCGTGCTGGCGCGCGCGCTGCACCACGCGGCTGAGGTGCAGATCGAGTTGGGGCGACATAACATTCCGTATGTGGTCTATGGCGGGCGGCGCTTTAACGAGGCGGCGCATATCAAGGACGCGCTGGCGTACTTGCGGGTGATTCAGAACACCAAAGACGAGCTGGCCTGGCAGCGTAGCTTGGAGCTGATCGAGGGGGTCGGGCCGGTGACGGCGTCGCGCCTGATAGAGGCCATCACGGCCGAGGGCGGAGACTATGACGCCTTGGTGAGCGAGCCGTTCCAGGGCAAGCGCTACTCGGATTGGCTTGCGCGGTTGCACCAGGTGATCCAGCGCTCGCTTGCGGATGGGATCGGCGTGGCGCAGCAGGTGGAGGAGGTTTTGGCCTATTACCAGCCCATCCTGGAGCGGCAGTATGATGACCATCCCCGCCGCCAACCGGATCTGGATGTGCTGCGAAACGTCGCGGCGCGGTATGGCAGCCTGGAGGAGTTTCTCACGGATTTGACGCTGGAGCCTCACCAGGCCGAAGAGCGGGTGGACGAGGCTAGCCACGCCGATGAGGATCCCATGGTTGTCTCGACCATCCACTCGGCCAAGGGGCTGGAGTGGCACACCGTGTTCGTGGTGCACGTGGTGGATGGGAGCCTGCCTTCGGAGCGCTCTTTGGGCAGCCAGGAGGAGATCGAGGAGGAGCGGCGGCTGCTCTATGTGGCGGCCACGCGCGCCAAGCGTCAGCTCTACCTGCTGGCCCCCATCACACGCGGCGGCGGACGGCCATGGTTCCTCCGCCAGGACGGCGGCCCCTTTGCCAAGCCGTCCCGCTTTTTGGAAGAGATCGCGAATCTGGATGACTTGGTGGACGAGTGGGAGTTGCTTCCAGGACACGGCGGCGAGATTCGCGCCTACGGACCTCCGGAGGAGCTGCCCACGCTCGCAGCCGACAACGACGCAGCGGCTCGTCAACGACGCGTGGACGACTTTTTTCGGGGTATGATGTGATGGCATGAAAAAAGTGGTGCCAAAGGATGAGCAACGCCATGCAGCCTACCAC
>JBNGEB010000226.1:0-3963 GCA_049975585.1 Anaerolineae bacterium | reverse complement strand
GCTCTAGACGGTGACAAACCGGCGGCACGTTAGCTGATGGAAGCTGATGGTGGCGCCATAGGCAAACGGGGATGGGGCAAGGCCCCCACAGCCCAACGGCCATCTGGCTGTGGCTGAGACGACGTATTCCCCTGGAGGCTAGTGTGGCAAAGAGAGAAGGTATTCTCGGCAAGAAGGTCGGCATGACCCAGATCTTCACCGATACTGGTGAAGCGGTAGGGGTCACGGTGATCGAAGCGGGTCCTTGCTATGTGACCCAGATCAAGACCGAGGCGACCGACGGTTACAACGCCGTGCAAATCGGGTTTGAGCACGCCAAGCAACTGAATGATCCCGCCAAGGGGCACTTGCAAGGGCTGCCGCCTCTGCGTCATCTGCGCGAGGTTCGAACGGACGATGTGGATCGCTATGAGCGAGGCCAGTTGCTCACCGTGGAAGGGTTCGAGGTGGGCGAGCTGGTGGATGTGACGGGCGTGTCCAAGGGCCGCGGTTTTGCGGGTGCCGTCAAGCGCCATGGTTTCGCAGGTGGTCCCAAGACTCACGGTCAGTCGGACCGCTGGCGCGCGGTGGGGTCGATTGGCTCGACCAGCACGCCAGGCCGCGTGTTCAAGGGGATGCGTGGGCCCGGGCATATGGGAAACAAGCGAGCAACCACCCTGAACCTACGCGTGATGCTGGTGGATCCGGAGCGGAATCTGATAGCGGTTGCTGGCCCGGTGCCTGGCCCGAGAGGCGGGCTAGTGTTCCTCCGCAAGGCCGCCAAGACTCGGGCGATCCGGAAGAAGGGCAACAAGGAAGCCTAGCGCCAGGGCGTGGGCGTGATGCGCTTTGACGGATCATAGCAGGAGAGGCAACCATGGAAGTGACTGTTCATAACACCAGCGGGGAGGCGGTTGGCACCGTCGAACTCCGGGATGATGTATTTGGGATCGAGCCGCATATCCCCGTAATGCACCAGCACGTGGTGCGGCAGCACGCCAACGCGCGGCTGGGCACGCACAAGGCCAAGGGCCGGTCCGAGGTCAGCGGCGGTGGTCGGAAGCCCTGGCGGCAGAAGGGGACGGGGCGGGCTCGGCAGGGCTCGATCCGCGCGCCTCAGTGGAAAGGTGGCGGTGTGGTTCACGGCCCCATTCCGCACAAGTACACGAAAAAGATGAATCGCAAGATGCGGCATCTGGCCCTGCGATCGGCGCTGTCCGTCAAGGCGGGCGATCAACAGCTCGTGGTGCTGGATGCGCTCAAGATGGAAGCGCCCAAGACGGCCGCTTTCGCAGACATGTTAGCTGGGTTAGGGGTCGAGGGTTCGGTGCTGGTTCTGCTGCCCGAGGCGGACGTCAACGTGGAGCTTTCGGCTCGCAACCTGCCCTACGTGAAGACGGTGCGGGCGACTTGCTTGAGCGTGCGTGATCTGCTGGGATATGACATAGTCATGATGCCGCTCGCATCGGTGGATGCGGTGCATCGCATGCTCGGACAGGCCGAGTAAGAGGCGCGGGGTAATAGGGAGCAGGGCGATGAATCCGTATCAAGTGCTCATTAGGCCGATTCTGACGGAAAAGTCGGGCTACCATGCTGATGCCCTTTCCAAGTACACGTTCGAAGTGGATTCACGGGCTAATCGCCTCGACGTAAAGCGCGCGGTCGAGCAGACGTTCGACGTTTCGGTTACCAAGGTGAACGTCATGATCGTGCCTGGCAAGGTGCGACGCTGGGGTAGGCGGCTGGGCGTGACCTCGAGCTGGAAGAAAGCTGTTGTGACGCTGGCCGACGGCGATAGCATCCAGTTCTTCGAGGGCGTCTAGCAGAGAGCGACAGGGCGCCGGTAGAGCGGCGTCGGAAGACAAGAGGGGACGCGACATGCCGATCAAGTCATACAAGCCAACGACGCCCTCGCGGCGTGGCATGACGGGATACACATTCGAAGAGATCACAGCCAAGGAGCCGGAAAAGTCCCTGTTGCGGCCGATCCACAAAAAGGCCGGGCGCAACAACCGTGGCGCGATCAGCGTGCGGCATCGGGGTGGCGGCCACAAGCGTCGGTATCGCTTGATCGACTTTCGTCGCGACAAGCTGGGCGTACCAGGACGCATTGCTAGCATCGAGTATGATCCTAACCGCTCAGCTCGTATCGCGCTCGTCATCTACAGGGATGGCGAGAAGCGCTACATCCTGGCGCCGGTGGGCATCAGCGTGGGCGATGAGATCATGTCGGGTCCTGAGGCGGAGCTTCACATAGGTAACGCGCTTCCCTTAGGCAACATCCCGTTGGGTACCGTGGTGCACAATGTCGAGCTCAAGCCGGGTCAGGGCGGGCAGTTGGTGCGCGCGGCAGGCACTGGGGCGCAGATTCTGGCCAAAGAGGGGCTCTATGTGCAGCTACGCATGCCCTCAGGCGAGGTGCGTATGCTCCATCGGGATTGCATGGCGACCGTGGGCCAGGTTGGCAACACGGAGCACGCCAACATCAAGCTCGGCAAGGCGGGCCGCAAGCGATGGCTCCGCAGGCGTCCGCACACGCGTGGCTCGGCCATGACGCCGCGCGATCACCCGCATGGTGGTGGTGAGGGGAAGGCCCCCATCGGTATGCCATCGCCCAAGAGCCCCTGGGGCAAGCCGACGATGGGGAAAAAGACGCGTCGCTACAAAAAGTCGAATCGGTTTATCGTACGGCGTCGCGGCAGCCGTCGGTAGTGTTGGCAGGAGGCTGATGCATGTCTAGGTCGCTCAAAAAGGGACCGTACGTCTCGGAGAAGCTTCTGAAAAAGGTGGAGGAACTCAACCGTCGTGGTGAGAAACGGGTCATCAAGACCTGGTCGCGAGCCTCGACCGTGTTCCCTCAAATGGTCGGGCATACCATTGCGGTGCACGACGGCCGGCGGCACATCCCGATCTATATCACGGAGCAGATGGTGGGCCACAAGCTGGGGGAGTTTGCGCCGACGCGCTACTTCCGTGGGCATGGGCACGCCAGCGCTGAGCGGAGGACGCAGATTGGCTAGTGCCGGATGTGTGTCGGGGGATTCTGCCCCGCACGACGAGGGCGCGGCGACTGAGGAGATAGATGATGAACCTGGAAGTGAGAGCCGTATCCAAATATGTCCGGATGTCGCCGCAGAAGGTGCGCCTGGTGGTGGACCTTGTTCGAGGGCGTGACGTCAATGAGGCGTTGACCATTCTGCGCTTTACGCCCAAGGCCGCTGCGGATCCGGTTGCCCGCGTCATCGCTAGCGCGGCGGCGAACGCGGAAGAGAACTATGGGCTGGCTGCGGATGAGCTCTATGTGGCGCAGATTTGGGCCGATGAGGGCCCCACGCTCAAGCGTGGACGTCCTGGCGCTCGCGGCCGATTCAAGCCGATTCTGAAGCGTAGCTCGCACATCACGGTGGTCCTGGCTGAGCGGGCGGAAGCCTAGGCCAGTCCGCGGGATCTGCCACAAGGAGGCAATGTTGGGCCGTAAGGTGCATCCCATCGGGTTTCGGCTCGGCTATATCAAGGACTGGGAGTCCAAATGGTATGCCGAAGGCCAAGAGTACAAAGCTCGCCTGGCCAATGACTTGGCTATCCGCGAGCTGATTAGGGGTGAGTTGGAGAACGCCGGCATCTCGCGCATCGAGATCCAGCGATTTCCCAAGCAGTTGGCCATCGCTATTGTGACCGCGAGACCTGGCGTGGTGATTGGTCGGCGTGGCGCTACGGTGAATGCGCTCAAGGCCAAGCTGGTCGAGCTGACGGACGTCGAGGAAAAGAACCTGCGTCTGGACGTGGTTGAGGTGGAGCAGCCCGATCTGGATGCCCATCTTGTGGCGGAGACGATTGCCGAACAGCTCGGACGGCGTGTCTCGCAGAAGCGTGCCATGCGACAGGCGATACAGCGGTCCATGCGTGCTGGTGCAGAAGGCATCAAGGTCGTGTGCAGTGGCCGTTTGTCTGGGTCCGAAATGGCGAGACGCGAGTGGGCACGCG
>JBNGEB010000225.1:0-3968 GCA_049975585.1 Anaerolineae bacterium | reverse complement strand
GGCCTGACCTCTGCTCTGACCCTCTCGATTCTGTGTCTACCTCCCATGCGTGACGCGTTTTACCCGGACGTCATGCGGCGATAGCCAAAGGAGCATCATGAACCAAAAGATCTTGGTGGGCGTTGCTTGGCCCTATGCCAACTCCCACTTGCACCTTGGCCAGCTGGCAGGTGCCTACATCCCGCCGGACATCTTCTCACGGTACCATCGCTTGCGCGGCAACAACGTGCTCATGGTATCCGGCTCGGATACCCATGGCACCCCCATCACCGTAACAGCCGAGCAGGAGGGCATCAGCCCTAACGAGGTCATCCAGCGCTACCACCAAAGCTTTCTCGATTCGCTGCAAGGCCTCGGCATCTCCTTCGACCTGTTCACCCACACTGATACCGAGAACCATTGGCGGGTCACCACGGACATGTTCACGCGCATGCTGGACAAGGGTTACATCTACAAAGAGACCATGCGCGCGTTCTACGACCCCGTCGCGGAGCGGTTCCTGGCCGACCGCTACGTCGAGGGAACCTGCCCCTTCTGCGGCTTTGATAGCGCGCGGGGCGATCAATGCGATAACTGCGGCAAACCGCTAGACGCCTTGGAGCTCATCGAGCCTCGCAGCCGGTTCTCTGGGACCAAGCCCGAGATCCGCGAGACGGAGCACTTTTTTCTGGATCTGGCCCAATTCACCAGCCCACTCACCGAATACGTCCTGGCACAGGATCATTGGCGTCCGAGCGTGCGCAACTTTAGCTTGAATCTGCTCCGCGAGGGCCTGCGAGGACGCGCTATCTCGCGCGACATTGACTGGGGCATCCCGGTGCCGGTGGAGGGATACGAGCACAAACGCATCTATGTCTGGTTTGACGCAGTCATCGGCTACTATGCGGCCAGCATCGAATGGGCCCGGAACAACGGCATGCCCGACCAGTGGCATGCCTGGTGGGACGAGGATGCCGATGCCAGGTCCTACTATTTTGTGGGCAAGGACAACATCTTTTTCCACACGCTGATCTGGCCTGCCATGCTGATGGCCTATGGCGGCCTCAAGCTGCCGTACGACGTTCCTGCCAACGAGTGGTTGACACTGGAAGGACGCAAGCTGTCCTCGAGCCGCAACTGGGCTGTGTGGGCGCCGGACTATTTGGAGCGGTACGATCCGGACCCGCTGCGCTATTGTCTGACCGTCCACGCGCCAGAGACATCCGACTCGGATTTCACCTGGCAGGACTTTTACGAGCGCAACAACAACGAGTTGGTGGGCACATGGGGCAATCTCGCCTATCGCATGCTGAGCTTTGCACAGAGGAACTTTGAGGGAGCCGTTCCTCACCCGAGCGAGCTCCAAGCCGAGGATCAGCAGATTCTCCGAGCGACCGCTACTGCCTTTGAGGAGGTCGGCGCTGCCATCGAGGCCTGCCGCTTTCGCAACGCCGTCGGCAGCGCCATGGCTCTCGCCCGCGAGGCCAACCGCTACCTAGACGCCGCTGCGCCTTGGAAGCAGCTCAAGACCGACCGGGAGCGAACTGCCACGACAACCTATGTCACGTTGCGCGTCATCGACTCGCTCAAGGTCCTGTTTGCACCGTTCCTGCCCTTCTCCTCCCAAGCACTTCACAAAGCGCTAGGCTACCAAGGAAGCATCATAGGATCACAACAGGTCGAGCACGTAGAGGAGACTGAGTGGCAGCACACGGTGCTAACCTACGAGCACGAGTTTTCGGGCAACCTGTGGCACCCCAGCGATCTCGTGCCCGGCCAACCACTAGGCGACGTCAAGCCGCTCTTTGTCAAACTTGATGAAGGCATCGTCGAGGACGAGATCGAGCGCCTACATCAGCATTCACGCTCCGGCTAGAGGAGGCACCGTGCATTATTCATCACAGCAGCGGTACGCCATCACGCCGCGAGTAGATCGACGGATCCTGGTCGCTCTACTCGTACTCTATCTGATCCTTGCCGTGCAGTTCGCACTTGGCACGCCACTATGGCAGGTGCCTGACGAGCCTGCACACTACAACTATGTGCGCTACATCACCGAGAACTGGGCGCTGCCTGAACTCAAGGAAGGCGACTATTCTCACGACTACTTTGATACCGCCAAGCGCTACCGCTTTGTCCAGATGGACATGACGCGATTCCGGTACGAGTCGCACCAGCCCCCGCTCTACTACATGCTGATGGCACCGGTCCACGCGGCCGCCACGGGATTGGGGCTCAACCCGGTGTACACCATCCGCCTCGCCTCGGCGATGCTTGGGCTCGTGGCCCTGATACTGGGATATCACGTGGTGCGGCACGTCTTCCCCGACGATCCCCGTATCGCTCTGGGAGCGACGGCCTTTGCTGCCGTCTTGCCCATGCACGTGACCATGGTCGCCGCCGTGAACAACGACGTCCTGGCAGAACTGATGATCGCCGCCGTGGCGCTACAGCTCGTCAAGCCAGCATCGCCGCGATGGACGTGGCAACGTGCTGCGCTACTCGGCGCCACGCTTGGGCTGGCCGCGCTCACCAAGTTGCAGAGCTATGTCGCATTAGGCTTGGTCGCTGGTGCACTGGCATGGGATTGCCTGGCTAGGCAAGAAGCCGATCGACGCCTCCCCCTACGCCGCGCCCTTGGGCTGGGGGCGATCGTCCTCGCCATCGCACTCTTGGTCGTGGCGCCATGGCTCTTGCGCAACGCTCACGTCTATGGCTGGAACGACCTGCTAGCTCTCCAGCGGCATGACCAAGTTGTTGAGGGTCAGCTCACCACCACCGAGTTCATCCGCGCCAACGGCGTCAAAGCCCTTGTGGTGAGCTTTGTACAGACGACCTTCCAGAGTTTCTGGGGCCAGTTCGGCTGGATGGGCGTTGTGCTCCATCCGCGTTTCTACCTCGGCGCAGCGTTACTGAGTGGCGTTGTGGCCAGTGGCTTTGTGGCTGCAGTGCTGCGCGTCACCAAAGCCAGACGCCGCCTCGACCAGGCCAAGCTTCGCGGCGCCGCGCTCCTGCTGGTCTGGGGTTTGATCACGCTAGCCGGCTATCTCTGGTGGAATGTGAGCTATGTCCAGCACCAAGGCCGCTACCTCTTTCCGGCCATCGTGCCGCTAGGAGCAGCCTTTGCCATAGGGTTACGCGAGGTCCTGGTTGGGGATCAGAGAATACCCTACCTCGCGCTGGGGGCTCTGCTACTCTACCTGATCATCGATGGCATCCGCTGGCGCAACCTGAAGCTGTTCAGCGCGTTGATGACCATCGGCACGGCCGGCTTGCTGGCAGCAGGCAAACGGATCGAGGAGCGCTGGCCTGGCGCGGCCATGTCCGTAATCTACCTAGCCATCAGTGTCTATGGGATGTACTGCCTCTATGCGTATATCATCCCAGTGCTATCGCCCTAGCCGACCGCGATCCTGGTAGCTGCAGGCACCCCGTCGAGAGGCAGGTGCCAGATACCATCCTGAAACCTGGGTGGTGTATGCTGAGTGTGGTGGTCTAGCGGAACTCAGCTTTCCGCTTGTGTGGGGGTGGCTCGTGCGTCAACTGCGCTTTGCCGTCGGCGTGGCGTTGCTCATGGCTGTGGTGACCGTGCTGATTTCGGGCTTGATCGTCAGGACGCGTAGCGACTTTCAACTCATCCTTCTGGGCTTTGTGCTCGGACTCTTTACCGTCTATGCTATCGAGCGCCTAAAGCAGGCAGACCACGAGCGTAGAACCCACCCAGACGGAGCCTCGGCGCTGGGCAACGCACCGAGCATGCGCAGCTAAGGTGTAGCGTTCGGGCGACGACGACAAGGATTGCTTCCCAACCCTTGAGCCACCATTCTGCAAAACAAAGGGGGCGATGCCTCGAGGCATCGCCCCCTTGCCGCGTCCCCAAGCCCTATTAGTACATGTCCTCGCCCATCCCGGCCTGGGCGGGTGCTTTCTCTTTCTCGGGAATGTCGGTGATCAGCGCCTCGGTGGTCAGGATCATGGCCGCGATGGAA
>JBNGEB010000224.1:0-3985 GCA_049975585.1 Anaerolineae bacterium | reverse complement strand
CTGGACGGCGGAGCATGCCCATCTCGCTCAGCCTGACCGCGTTACCGTGCTAAGTACCTTTGCCGATCTGCTGCCGCTATTCGGCGTGCCTGCCCGCGAGCCTGTCTGACGATCCTCGTAGCATCAGCAACGAGGGCCCGCCATCGCAGCCTTGCAGACAGCCACTGACACGGGGGTCCCGTTGCTGGTCGCATCCAATCTCGCCAAACGCTACGGCGACGTCCTGCTCTTTGAGGGCGTCGAACTTGTCCTGAACGCCGGTGACCGCGTCGGCTTGGTGGGGCCTAACGGCTGTGGCAAGACCACGCTGCTGCGGGTGCTCACCGGCGACGAGCCCGCCGATGTGGGCAGCATCCAGCGCACGCCGCCCGATGCCCGCGTGGGATATCTCCCGCAGGTGCCGACGACGTTTGCCGAGGACGCCTGCGTGCGCGATACGCTAGCCGGTCCCGAGACGCCCTCGCCGGAGGAGCTCGCGCACCGCGTGGAGGAGCTGGCTAGGCGACTGGCGGACGCCAGCGGAGACGAGCTGGCCCGGGCGGAGCGTGCCTACGCCCAGGCCGTGGACGCCCTGGCGCGCGCTGACGAGCAACTTCCCGAGCACCGGCTCGAGCGGGTCCTGGCAGGTCTCGACCTCGATCACCTGGATCCCGACGCGCCGATCGCGCCCCTGAGCGGCGGCGAGCAGACACGTTTGGGCTTGGCGCGACTGCTCCTCCAGCGCTCGGACATTCTCCTGCTGGACGAGCCGACCAATCACCTGGACATCGATGGGCTGGAGTGGTTGGAGGGCTACCTGCAATCTCACCACGGCGCTATCCTGGTCGTTTCCCATGACCGCACCTTCCTAGACCGGACGGTCACGCGCATCCTGGAGATGGATCCCCTCACTCATGCCGTGCGTGAATATGCAGGAGATTATACCGAGTATACTGAGGCCAAGGCGCGCGAGCGTGCGGCTCACGAGCAGGCCTATCGCAAGCAACAGGAGCGTATCGCCCGACTGGAAAGCGCCGTGCGCGGTTTGGAGGGGCAGGCTCGCAAGGTGGAGCACGAGACCATCCACTACCACTATCGCAAGATCGCGAAAAAGGTGGCGCGGCAGGCGGTGGTTCGGCGCAAGCGCATCGAACGCATGCTCTCCGACGAGGAGCGTGTGGAAAAGCCCCGCCAGACGTGGCAGATGAAGCTCGAGTTCGTCGAGACGCCTCATTGCGGCCAGGAGGTCGTGCGGCTGGACGGCATCGCCAAGGGCTATGGCGAGCGCACACTGTTCGCTGACGTAGAGCTGCTTCTGCGCCGTGAGGAGCGCGTCGCTTTGGTGGGCCCCAACGGCTCTGGCAAGACGACGCTTCTGCGGCTGATCACCGGTGAGGAAAAGCCGGCGGCGGGGACGGTGACGCTGGGGACCGGCGTGCGGTGGGGCTATCTGGCTCAGGGCCACGACACGCTGGATCCCGCGCTCACGCCGTACGAGACGGTCCGTCGTGCCGCCCCCCTGGACGAGACCGACGCGCGCCGCTTTCTGCACCTGTTCCTCTTTGCGGGGGACGAGGTGTTTCAGCGGATCGGCAATCTGAGCAGCGGCGAGCGCGCCCGCTTGGCGTTGGGGACGTTGGTGCTGGGAGGCTGCAACCTGCTGCTTCTGGACGAGCCCACCAACCACCTGGACATCCCCTCGCGGGAGCGCTTTGAGGAGGCCCTGAGCAACTATGAGGGCACGGTGCTGGCGGTCAGCCACGACCGCGCGTTCATCGCCAAGCAAGCGACGTCGCTGTGGGCCATCGAGGATGGCACCATCCACGTCTATCAGGATCTGGGCCACTGGCGGAGCGCCACCGCACGCTCGTAGTGGAGCGGTCCGCCATCGCGTGTGCTGGTCTCACCACGTGCTGCTAGAAGGGCGGCGTGCTGTAGAGCGTCTTGCCGCCGACGCGGATCTCCACATCGATGCGATACGGCCAGATAGCGCGCGTATCGACCTCGAGCCCCAAGCCAGGCGCATCGGGCAGGTGGACCATGCCCTCCTCATCGCGCATGAGGCCCCGTGATGTGATGGCCCGCGCCATCGTGGAGCTCTCCACAGGGAACTCGCACAGCTCCCAGGCTTGGTAGCCCGCATAGGGATGCAGCGAAGCGCTCAGCGCAAGCCGCGAGGTGAAGGTGTGGTTGACGTACTGCACGTCACGGGCGTTGGCATAGGCGGCCACCTCGCGCGCCGACGTGATCCCGCCCACACGCCCAGCGTCGATCTGGACATATCCGATCTCGGCGTGGTCGATCATGTGCATGGCCATATAGGGCGTATGGCTTCCCTCGCCGCCGGCGAGCTTGACGGGGCCCGACAGCGCCGCCAGCTTGGCATAGGCCGCGGTGGCTCCAGAGACAAAGGGCTCCTCGAGCCACATGGCCCCCGCTTGGCGTAGGGCAGGCAGTCGCTCTGCCGCTTTCGCCACGTCATCTACCCAAACGGTGCCTGCGTCCACGAGCAGAACACCCTCGGGGCCCAGCCCCTCGCGGGCAGCCCCGACCTGGTCGGCGTCGTCTCGGGCCGTATTTCGGCCATAGGGCCCCCAGCCGAACTTGGCTGCGCGATAACCCGCTGCCCGCGCCTCGCGCGCCTTGACCAGCGTCTCTTGCGGCTCGTTGCCAAAGAGCACCGAGGCATAGGGCAGCTTGGGGTAGGCCTCGGCAAAGCCTAGCAGGCGATAGACCGGCTCGCTGAGGCGATGCCCCAGCAAATCCCACAGGGCAATGTCGACGCCCGAGAGGGTGTGGTCCGCCTGGAGCAGGTCCAGCGAGTTGGCGCGGACCTCGGCGTTGATCCGGGCGATATCGTCGGCGTCATCCAGGCGCTCGATACGCATACGCTCCTCCTAGAACGTGATGGTCAAGCCGCCGTCCACCACCAGGACTTGGCCAGTGATATAGCTCGCATCGGGGCCGGCCAGGAACCACGCCACGCCCGCGATCTCTTTTGGACGGGCCGCCCTTTGCAGCGGTAGATGGTGCCCCTCGATATAGTTGGTGCGGAACCACTCGGTCTCTAGCTCGTTGACGCCGTCCATGACGCTCATAGGCGTGTCCACAAAGCCTGGCGCGATGGCGTTCACCAGGATGCCGCGGGGTGCTAGCTCCACGGCCAGTCCGCGGCAGTATTGGTCAAGGGCGGCCTTGGCCATGGCATAGGCGCTGGCGCCACGCTCGGCGTGGGTGCTGTGGATCGACGTGACGTGGATGATCCGGCCGCCGTCGTGCATCAGCGGCGCGGCCATGCGCGTGAGGTGGATGGCGCCATTGAGCATGATGTCGAGGGGACGACGCCAGGCCTCTAGCGGTGTGGTGATGGGATCGCCGCCGATGAACACGCCGGCGCAGTTGACCAGCGCGTCAAGGCCGCCCCAGCGTTCCGAGACAAGCGCCCCGATGGCCTCCGCGGTCTCGGGCTGGGCATAGTCGCCGGGCACGAGCAGGTGATTCTCGCCAGGCAGGACGGCGACTAGTTCGCGCAACAAAGGCTCGCGGCGTGCCGTCACGCAGACCCGCCAGCCCTCAGCCGCGAATCGTTGCGCTGTCGCCAGGCCGATGCCGGACGACGCACCCGACACCACCACCCGACCGCGCTCTGCCATGATGCCCCCTGTGACGTGTGTAGGTCGTGCCCTCATGGTAGCGCGAAGCGGGACGAGCGCCAAGGGAGCGACGGAAGGCACGAAAATTCAACCCCCACCCCAGCCCTCCCCCGCCCCGCAGACGGGGTTCGGGAGAGGGAGCCAGACCGGCGGCCGGCCAAGGCACCTCAGCTCCCCTCGCCCACGCAGATCGTGGGCGAGGGGTTGGGGGTGAGGGTGACGCGAGATGCGCAGTCATGCCCTATTCGTACCTCAGGGCCTGGATGGGGTCCAGGTTGGAGGCGCGGTTGGCCGGGTAGATGCCAAAGAAGAGGCCCACGGCCAGCGAGAATCCCACCGACAGAGCCACGGCC
>JBNGEB010000223.1:0-4014 GCA_049975585.1 Anaerolineae bacterium | reverse complement strand
CTGGTGAACTTTTGGGCATCTTGGTGCGGGCCCTGCCGGGTGGAGATCCCCGAGCTGATAGGTCTCTACGAGGATCTAGGCGAGGAGGACTTTGAGATTCTCGCGATCAACGTGGGTGAGAGCGCCGAGGAGATTGGGGCGTTTGCTGAGGCGCTTGGCATGCCCTTTCCCATACTCTTGGATGGGGATGGCGTCGTCGCTCGACGATATGGGCTCCGAGGATTGCCCACGAGCTTGCTTGTCGATCGCGATGGTGTGATTAAGCTCGTGCACGTAGGCATCGTCACCGACTCGATGCTACGAGGGCACATACTGGAGCTACTCGGCAACAACGAGTAAGGATATCCTGTCGCTCTGCAGGGAGGGTATGCGTTGGAAGGGGGATCGCGAGCATGGCCGGGGTGACGGTCCCGCGCGATGTTACGTCCGAGAGGATCACCTGGACCATGGCGAGGATCCTGCGATGGTTGGGGCAACACTGGCTGCTGCTCTCCAACGCGATGCTTGCCCTTTACATTGGCTTGCCTCTCCTGGCGCCCATCCTGGCGCACGCGGGCTATATGCGTGGCGCCAACCTCATCTACCTCGTGTACCGTCCGCTCTGCCATCAGTTGCCGGAGCGATCGTTCTTTCTCTTTGGTCCACAGTGGGCGTACACGCTAGAGGAACTGGAGGCGCTCACGGGAGGCGCAGTGCCGCAGCGGTGGATCGGGAACGCAGAGGTCGGGTTCAAGGTGGCGGTGTGCCAGCGCTGCGTGGCGATCTATGGCGGCATGTTCGCGTTAGGCATCTTGTTCGCCGCGGTTCGGCAGCGGCTACGGCCCATCAGTATCGTTACGTTCGGTGCCCTCTGCCTGCCTATGTTCATCGATGGCCTTGGCCAGCTCTTTGGCCTCTGGGCAAGCTCGGTGGTCAGCCGTCTAATCACGGGCGGGCTTTTCGCGCTCGCGTGCATCTTGCTGGTCTATCCCTACCTCCAGGAGGGCATGACGGAGGTGCGAGCCGAGGCGGAGGCGACCATCGCGCAGCAAAGTGCTATCCATGGCGGTTGAAAGCGTCTCCGTCGTTGGGGGCGTGTTGCTGATTGCCATGGGCTTTGCCTTGGTGACGGGCTTCTACGATCGCGTGGCGTTTGCCCTGAACGCCGGTTGGTTTCGCTAGCTGCGCAACAGATGCTGGCCATTTGCCAGGCAGGATCGTTGACGCTATACTGGATGCATCGGGGCGTAGCGCAGACCGGAAGCGCGCACGGTTCGGGTCCGTGAGGTCGGAGGTTCAAATCCTCTCGCCCCGACAGCTGGGAGCCGTGGATCAACCATCTACGGCTCTCTTGCTATATGGTGTACAGGGGGTCTGATGCGAACCAAGGTGCTCAAGGCGAACGATGTCGGGGCGGTCGGGTGTGCCGTAGAGGCGTTACGTCGTGGCGAGCTGGTAGCGTTTCCGACGGATACCGTCTATGGCGTGGGATGCGATCCGTGGAATGCCGAGGCTATCTTGGCGCTGTATGCGGCCAAAAAGCGGCCTAGGAGCATGCCCATCCCGGTGCTGCTTGCGTCTGCCGAGGCAGCGTCCGCCGTGGCACGCTCTCTTCCCGCCGGGTACGATGAGCTGGCGGGCACCTTCTGGCCAGGTGGGCTGACCCTCGTTGTGCCCAAGCGGCCCGAGGTGCCGTCCTCGCTCACCGCTGGTGGCGACTCGATAGCCGTTCGTTTGCCTGACCATGCCGTAGCTCGTTCCTTGGCTGATGGCATCGGAGGATGCCTGGCCGCGACGAGCGCCAATCGGTCAGGCGAGCCGGCATCAGTGGACGCGGCCTCGGCGCTGTCAGCACTTGGTGGCGTCGTTTCCGTGCTATTGGACGGCGGTCAATGCCCCGGGGGCATCGCTTCTACCGTTGTTGGCCTCATGTCCGATCCGCCCCGTGTGTTGCGACAGGGAGCTATCCCATACGAGGCGCTGGCGCAGCGCCTTCCAAAGCTGCGTCCCACTACCGCCCAGCCGCTTGCCCGTGGCTCGCTCTGGTGATAGACTCGACAGCGTGCGGGATCATGAGGGGCCGTTCGAGGGATGGACGGGCAAGGTGGGTTGCTGATGGCTAGAGGCGCGCTCTACAATCGTTGGCGCAGTCAGACATTCGCTGATATCCTCGGCCAGGAGCATATTACGCGAACGCTCCAGAATCAGATCCGCGCTGGTCGCATCGCGCATGCCTATCTCTTCACAGGGCTGCGTGGTACTGGCAAGACATCGACAGCGCGCATCATGGCCAAGGCGGTCAACTGCATCGGTGATACCGATACGCCGCCCTGCAACAAGTGTAGGGTGTGCCGCTCGATCACCGAGGGACGCTCCACGGACCTGTTCGAGATCGATGGGGCGTCGAACCGGGGCATCGATGAGATCCGGGCGCTCCGTGAAAACGTCGCCTTTGCGCCTTCCGAGGGGCGCTACAAGGTCTATGTGATCGACGAGGTCCACATGCTCACGCATGAGGCCTTTAATGCCCTTTTGAAGACGCTGGAAGAACCGCCACCCCACGTCATCTTTATCCTGTGCACGACAGAGCCGCACCGGCTCCCTGATACCGTGCTTTCTCGTTGCCAGCGCTTTGATTTTCGCCGCGGCTCGGTCTCGGCTATTTCCACCAAACTCCAGCGCATCTGCGAGCAGGAGGGCATCGCGATTTCCGAGCGGGCGTTGGCCATGATCGCGCGTCGGGCCACCGGGAGCTTTCGGGATGCTGAGAGCCTGCTGGACCAGCTCTCGTCTTATGGCACCGAGGAGATCACCGAGGCGCAGGTGCAGGCCGTTCTTGGCACGGTGGAGACCGATCTCATCCTGTCGCTGGTTACAGCGCTAGTGCAAGCTGATGTCGGTGCAGGGCTTGCCGATATCGCGGCCGCCATGGATCGGGGAGCCGAGCCTCGTCAGTTGCTTTCCGAGGTCGTTGATGCCCTGCGTGCATTGATGCTGATCTTGGCTGGACGCGGCGACGATGCGATTGGCCTTTCGGAGCAAGATCGCGCTCGTTTGGGAGAGCTCGTGGCTTCGGAGGCGGCTGACCTCGCCTACGTTGTGGGTTCGCTTCGCCGTTTCAGCGAGGCAGCGTCGCGCATTCGAATGGCCTCTCGTCCCGAGCTGCCCATTGAGCTGGCATTCGTCGAGTCGGTGCTAGCGCGAGATGCGGGAAAAGTTGGTGGGGGTCAGAGCGGGACGCCAGTAGAGGCAACTCGCTCGGTGGGAAGAGCGGGCCCGCGACCTGCGCCGAAGCAAAAGCCACCATCCTCGCGAGCTGGAACAAAGCGCAGCGTCGCGACGAGTGGATCGGGTGGACTCCCGATGCGAGAGCCGAAACAGGGGCGTTCCTATGCGAGTCGGCCATCGGCCCCAAAGGCCTCGGCTCGCGTCGCGGAGCGAGGGTCTGCCCCCGCACAGGTGGAGGACGCGCCCGAATGGACGTTGGAATGGGTGCAGGGTAACTGGGGGCGCGTTCTGAGCAAGGCCAACGCTCATGACCCTCAGGTCGGAGCTCTCTTGCGATCGGCAGTGCCCGTAAGTGTCCGCGGTCAGCGGGTGACGATAGGGTGTAGTGGCGAATTCAACCGCAAGCAGCTATCGGACGACAAGAAGCGACGGTACGTCGAGGGTCTGCTGGGCGATGTTCTGGGGGGCGATTGTCACATCGAGTGTGTCACGGATCCAGCCGCGGTGGCAAGGTTTGTGCCGGGCTCGCCAGCGGGCGATCCGAGCAGTGGGCCGGGAAACGGGAGTCTGTTCGCAAAGAGTGCCGGCAAACCAGAAGCAAGTGCGAGCCTCCGCAACCATCCTACCGTGAAAGAGCTCGAGCGCCGAGGCGGGGTGGTGCAGGAGGTCCACGTGGTAGCGCATGGAGGAACGGAGGAGTAGTGTGGCGAGCAAGGGGAAACGGAGATTCCAGCGAGGGGGAGCGCCTCAGGGCAATATCATGAAGCAGCTCGCCGAGCTGCAGGACCAGATGGCTGAAGCTCAGGC
>JBNGEB010000222.1:0-4014 GCA_049975585.1 Anaerolineae bacterium | reverse complement strand
GGTCCGGCAGCTTGCTGCCGGACCGTGACCGCTAGAGAGGTGAATAGCCCATGGATGCTACCCGAGAGGGGCACGCCATCGTCCACGAGCGTACCAGATGGTCGGAGCTAGTACGGAACGTGCGCCGCTACTGGTACTGCTATGCTATGATGTCCGGCACGTTTGCACTGCTCTTGACTTTTGCTTATTACCCGGCCTTTTCTGCTTTTTATCACTCATTCACCAACTGGGATGGCTTCCGGCCTCCCCAATGGGTGGGAATCAAGAACTACCGGTACATCTTTACGTCGACGGAGATCTTTGAGAAGGGCTTCCGCAACATGTTCATCCTGGCGGCCTGGCAGATCTTCCGCTCGTCGGTGTTTCCGCTGCTGGGCGCGGCTCTGCTCTACCGCGTCAAGAGCGAGAAGACGGCCTACTTTTTCCGCTTGCTCTTTGTGCTGCCCATCGTGGTGCCTGGCCTCGTGGGCATCCTGGTATGGCGGCAGCTCTATGAGCCCAACGTTGGCCTGTTCAATGAGATCCTCGTCGGGCTTGGCATGAAGCGCCTGGCCTGGCTCAACAGCCCGGATACGGCCCTGTTCTCACTCATCTTTATGGGGTTCCCGTGGATCGATGGCGTGGGCTTGCTCATCTACTTGGCAGGATTTCTCGCCATCCCGCTGGAGATCATCGAGGCCGCCATCATGGACGGCGCCGGCACGGTGCGGCGCTTTTTCTCTATGGAGCTGCCCCTGATCGTCCCGCAGATCCGGCTCATTGTCATCCTCAACGTCATCGGCTCCTTCCAGAACTTTGGTTGGCAGTTGCTGGTCACGCGAGGAGGGCCAGCTGGATCCACGACCGTACCGGCGTGGTCGATGTACAAAGCTGCCATGGACGAGGGGCGCTATGGCGTGGCTAGCGCCATCGGCGTGATCCTTTTCATACTCATCTTTTCGCTCACGCTGATCAATCAAGCCGCCATCCGCACTGACATCGAGTACGAGGCGCACTAGGGGAGGATGCTATGACTCAAGTCAGTCCGTCCAAGCCCAAGAGCGTCCCAAGGCGAAAGCGGTTCCGCATCCCCGGCGATGTGGTGCTGAGCATCATCCTGGGGGTCCTCGGCTTTCTCACGTTCGTGCCAGTCTTGATGCTGCTGCAGCTCTCGCTCAAGAGCGAGCAGCAGATGGCCGATTCGATGTGGTTGCCGACGCTGCCTTTCCGTTGGGTCAACTATGTGAAGGCGTCCCGCGTCATGGGGCCCTACATGGTCAACAGCGCCGTGTTCGTCCTGGGGACGGTAACGGTGAGCATCGTATGCAGCGTATTCACCGCCTTTGCTTTGGCGAGGTATCCCTTCCCCGGGCGCGAGTTCTTTTTCACGGCCATTCTGGGCCTGATGATGATTCCTGGCATCCTGACGCTGATCCCACGGTTTGTCGTGGTGGTGAACCTGAAGCTGAACAACACCTATCCCGGCATCTGGCTTCCTATGGCGGCAGGCGCGCAGGCGTTCCAGATCATCGTCTTGCGCACGTTCTTTGCCTCGATTCCTGAAGAGATGTTCGAGGCGGGCCGGTTGGACGGCGCTAGCGAGGGTCGGATACTGCGCACCATCGCGCTGCCGCTGGCGACGCCGATCCTGACCACGCTGATCGTCCTGCAGATCAATGGCGTCTATAGCGAGTATATCTGGCCCATCATGGTGCTGTCGGACCCGACGCGCTATCCGGCCATCTTGGGGGTGCTGCGGTTGGGCCAGCTCATCACGCAGCGTGATCCCGGCGCACAGTATGCCGGGTACGTCATCGCGGGGCTGCCGCTGCTGGTGCTGTTCTCGCTCAGCAGCCGGGCCTTTATCCGTGGGCTGACTTCTGGTGCCATCAAGATGTAGCCAGAGCGCCCTGAGCGCCCTCGTTCTGCTGCCGCGTCGCATACTTGAGAGGCTCGTGACGACCAAGGTCCTGCTACAGGGGAATTGGGGTGGCGGCAACTCCCGTGCGACGGTGCCGCGGCAACCCCCACCCCCGCGCATCAGAATGCGTCCGCGCCGCAGACGGCGTTCCCCTCCCCCGCCCCGCAGACGGGGTTGGGAGAGGGGAGCATCCGAAGCCTCTCTCCCACCGGCATGCTAGGGAAGAGGTTTGGAGAGGGGGTTGCGGGCGGTGCTCGCCCTTTTGCCTGATGTCGTCTCCGGCGCCAGCGTGGCCCCATCACGTCCGCACGTCGGATCGCATGTATCCGTACGAGGGAGGATTCTCATGTCTTGGTACGACACCAGTTTCCGCAAGCTCTTTTTCGACTTCCATAGCCCCGGGGCCACGGTCGGCCTAGCGGCGGATTTCGACGCCGAAGGTTGGGCCGACCGCCTCAAGGAGGCCGGCGCCGAGGCGGTCTCGGTCTTTGTCAAGGGCGGGTATGGCTATTCCTTCTACCGCAAGGGCGAGATCCGCTATGTGCATCCCAGCCTGCCCGAGGGCCTCGACATGGTGCAGGAGCAGATCGACGCTCTCCACGCACGCGGCCTGAAGGCCATCGGCTACTATCATACCTTCAACAGCGAGCCCGTCGCGCGCGATCATCCCGAGTGGCGCCGGGTCAATGCCGAGGGCGAGGCCGACGAGACGTCCATCTGCATGCTGGGGCCGCTTACCGACGAGTGGATGCTGCCCCATATCGCCGAGGCCGTGCGCCTGTACGATCTCGACGCGCTGTTCTTTGATGGGACCTATGGGCACGCACCCTGCTACTGTGATGCCTGCCAGGCCGCCTGGGCCGACGCTAGTGGCGGCGCGCCCATCCCGATTTCCTATGACGACGCCAACGCCAAGCCCTATGTCGCCTGGCTGTTGACGCGCTATCGCGAGCTGCGCCAGCGCATCTGCGACGCCATCCATGAGATCAAGCCCGATATGGTGGTCTCGTTCAACTGGGCGTACGCGCCGCGCATGCCCGAGCCCGTCCCCGAGGGCGTCGGCAACCTGGTGGCCGACATCTTTCCCGATGACCAGGCCTTCAACGGGAGCTACTTTGGCCGGTACTGGTCGCTGCTGGGCGTGCCGTTCGACATCATGAACACGGCATTCCTACAATGGTGGGGCGATTGGGGCTGCAAGCCGGCCGTCGCCATGCAGCAGGAAGTAGCCACCATCTTGGCCCATGGTGGCCTGACGTGGATCGGCTACCAGATGAACGAGCGGTTTGATGTGGAGCCGGCTGTCATGGGCGAGCTCGGCAAGACGCTGGCCTTTGTCAAGGAGCGCGAGCCGTGGCTGGTGGATGCCGAGCCGATCCTCTCTATCGGCGTGCTGCACAGCACCAGCGCCCACCTGGCGCAGGACAAGCCAGCGACCTGGATTGACGAGACCAGCGCCCGTGGCGCGCACCGGATGCTCACCGAGAGCATGCTGCCTTACCATCTGATGAACGAGGTTACCCTGGACGAGCGGCTGGACGAGCTCCAAGTGCTCATCCTGCCGGGTCAGCGCTATCTCTCGGGAGCCCTGGTATCGCGCATCACCGATTGGGTGCGCGATGGGGGCGTGCTGGTGGCTGCTGGTCTCAGCGGCACCCTCGACGATGCCTTTGAGCCCACCGGCCGCATGGCCCTGGAGGAGGTCCTGGGCGTGGAGATGGAGGGCGTCTATGATCAGACCCACGCCTATGTGGAGGTCATCGATCCCAGGCTGGAGCCGGGGACGCTCGACATGCCGCACCTGGCCGAGGCGACCTTTGCCCTGGCCAAGCCTGTCGCCGACGACGTCCAGCCGCTGGCGCGCCTGCGGGCCATCTACCTGCGGAGCGACGGCAAGCCGCTGCTCCGATGGTCGCCGGTGGGCGAGGATACGGGCTATCCCGCCATCACCATGCGGCGCTATGGGCGGGGCTGGGCCAGCTATGTGGCGGGGGACCTGTTCCGCGCCTACCAAGCCAAGAACGCCTGGAACCTGAAGCACATCGTTGCCAACCTGCTCGGCGTGCTGCGCCCCGACCTGCCGGTGGAGGTCGACGCCCCGGCCTGGGTCGAGG
>JBNGEB010000221.1:0-4021 GCA_049975585.1 Anaerolineae bacterium | reverse complement strand
CGGGATCGGCGTCGTGCGCCCCGATGAGGCCGATGGCGGCTTGACCTTGGAGACGCCGATGCGCGACGTGACGCTGCATCAGCTCTTTCCCGACCTGCCCGAGACCTCCATGTCGGCGGCGTGCCCCACGTCTAGGAAGACTATCGAGAGCATGCCTAACGAGGACCCGGTGGGTTCTTATAGCATTGGCGTGGCCGAGAGCAAGTTCGCTCATGTGGCGATGATCGCCGAGGGGCGAGGCGGCATCGACCCCGCCCAGTTCCCCGTGATCGCCAACGTGGCTTGGGGCATCATTGGCGACGCTGCCGCCTTTTACGTCTATGCCGTGCCCGATAGCGCCGTGCCCGTCTGCGAGCTTTTGCGCGCCACCAACCAACAGGAGATCGCCCCCGCCCTGGAGCGCTACGTCGAGGCTGGCAAGCAGCTCATGCGCGCGCTGCGGCACCTTCACGAGGCCGGCTATGTGTTCAACCAGCCGCATCAGGGCAACGTCTATCACTATCTCGACAAAGGGGGCCAGGCGCGCATCCTCATCGCCGACCTGGACACGCTCCAGAGCATCCAGGGCTACCGTCGGACAGTGCCGCCGGGGCAGTACCTGAGCCCCATGGCCTTTGCGACGCTGGTCAACGTGCAGGTGGCGGCTACGCACATGGCGCACATCGGCTGGATCGACTTTTTCTGGGGCGTGAGGCGCGAGCTGGGTATCAAGCGGTTCCCGGACGCGGACGCCCTCTATGCTTCCATCGTCGCCGAGCTGCTGGACGGCTACCTGGGGCTAGGCGCTGCAAAGACGGCCGAGATCCACGCCGTCATCCGAGGCTACTACCACAGGCTGTGCGCGCAAGTCAGCGGCCAAGGCGACGCCAAGGGTCTCGTCCGCCTGATGCGCGGCGATTTGTACGAGATGGACGTTTTTGGTTTTCTGCTCACCTACGCGCTGATGGACGAGGCCTATCGCGCCGCGTTTGGAGCCAGAGGCCCGCTGGACGGCATCGATCCCGTCGAGCTGCGGAGGATCGTCGCCAGGTCCGCGACCAAGCGCCACGGCACCCTGACGCCGCGCCAGATGACGGACCTCATGCACCATGTGACGAACCAGATCATCGAGGAACGCTCTAACGAGGCGCTGCAAGAGTTCCTCACGGCGCTCGCCAAGCGAAAGCGGGTGTCGGCGCGGGGGCGATAGGCTCGTGACGCCTTGCACGATGAATCGCTTTCGAGTATAGTGCAAGCGTTGCGCTGCAACGTGGCAGAGAGGTCCGCGGAAGGGACCCGACACGGCCACGCGAGCAGCGCACTTTGCGTATCGTCGCTCGATCGCCACACCGATGGTGGCGGCCCCCGACGCTGCGGATCCACCAACGACGGCATCAACCAGCTTGGGCCGCGATGCGTCGTGCCTGCGGCCCGCAACGCTCCAAGGGGGAAACATGGGAAACTTGGCGCGCCCCAACAGCAGCGAGATCAACCAGACGAGCAACCGCTCGCGCGACGTTGTGCCCAGCTCTGGCCTGTGCACGCGATGCCTGGACGGCTGCACCGGCAACTGTGAGGTCTTCAAGGCCACCTTCCGTGGCCGAGAGGTCATCTACCCGAGCCCTTACGGCGAGCTGACCGCCGGCGGCAACAAGGACTATCCCGTTGACTATTCGCATTTCAACGTGCAGGGATATATGCCTTGGGCGCCGAGGGCCTGCCCGAGGGGGTGGAAGGTACGCCGGACAATACCCTGTTCACTATGGTGGACACCGAGGTCACCCTGGGCACCGAGAACACCGAAAAGCTCAAGATGCCCATCATCTCGGGGGCGCTGGGCTCCACCGAGATCGCGCGGGCGAGCTGGGAGCATTTCGCCGCCGGCGCCGCTATCTCGGGCGTCGTGCTGACCTGCGGCGAGAACGTGTGCGGCATCGACCCCGAGCTGGAGCTCGATAGCCACGGCAAGATCGTCAACTCGCCCGAACTCAAGCGGCGGGTGGAGACCTACCGCCGTTGGTACGACGGTTGGGGCGATATCCACGTGCAGATGAACGTCGAGGACACGCGCTTTGGCGTCGCCGAGTATGCCGTCAGCAAGCTGGGCGTCGAGACCATCGAGCTCAAGTGGGGCCAGGGCGCCAAGTGCATCGGCGGCGAGATCAAGGTGAATTCGCTGGAGCGGGCCGAAGAGCTGCAGCGACGCGGCTACCTGGTCACGCCCGATCCCTCCAACCACGCGGTGCGTCAGGCCTACAAGGACGGCTCGATCAAACAGTTCGAGCGGCACTCGCGGCTGGGCTTTGTGGATAGGAGAGCTTTTACCAGGAGGTCCAGCGCCTGCGCAGCCTGGGTGCCAAGCGCGTCACCCTAAAGACCGGCGCCTATCCCATGCGCGAGCTGGCCATGGCGCTCAAGTGGTCATCGGATGCCGGCGTGGACCTGGTCACCATTGACGGGGCCTCTGGCGGCACCGGGATGAGCCCCTGGCACATGATGGTCGAGTGGGGTGTCCCCACGGTGTACCTGGAGGCGATGACCTACGAGCTCTGCCGCGCGCTCGACGCCAAGGGCGCCCACGTGCCAGACGTGGCCATCGGCGGCGGCCTCTCTACCGAGGATCATATGTTCAAGGTGCTGGCCGTCGGTGCGCCGTACGTCAAGGCGGTCTGCCTGGGCCGCGCCATCATGATCCCCGGCATGGTCGGCAAGAACATTGTTAAGTGGCTCGAGGATGGCAAGCTGCCGCGGACGGTGTCGCAGTATGGCGACACCGTAGAAGAGATCTTTGTGAGCTATGAGGAGCTCAAGGATCGCTTTGGCAGCGAGGTGGACGAGCTTCCCCTGGGCGCCATCGGCTGGTACACCTTTGTGGACAAGCTACGGGTTGGGCTTCAGCAGCTCATGGCGGGGAGCCGCAACTTTTCGCTGGCCTCCATTGGGCGCAACGACGTGATGGCCCTGACCGAAGAGGCGGCCAAGGTGACGGGCATCCCGTACCTGATGGACGCCTATCGCGAAGAAGCCTTCGAGATCATCAACAGCTAGGGGATTAGCGCGATCGGCAACACAGGGGCGAACACTAGCGCATCGGCATGCGCCCTCGTCCGCGAGGCCCAGATTCGCCCCTCCATTGGACGCAGCATCACCGGCCCGTAGGGGCGCATCTCGCCTGGTCCGTGAGGCGCGATGCGCCCTTTCGCACTTGACCCCCTTTTGCCCGTCCGCTAGAATGCGCCTGACGTCTGTGACGCACAAAGGAGTATCACGACCATGGCGCGGATCCCCATCGCTTTGCAGCTCTACTCGGTGCGCGAGGCCTGCGCCGAGGACCTCCCCGGCACGCTCAAGGCCGTCGCCGACATGGGCTATGACGGCGTCGATTTTGCCGGCTACTATGGCTATTCGGCCCAAGAGCTCCGCAGCATGCTCGACGACCTGGGACTCGAGATCGCTGGCACGCACATCCGTATCGACGCGCTCCTTGGCCAGCAGCTCGAGGCCACCGTCGCCTTTGAGCAGCAGCTCGGCAACAAGTTCCTCATCGTACCAGGCCTGCCCGAAGAATACCGAAGCTCACACGACGCTTGGCGCCGCACCGCCGAGGTGTTCAATGAGATCTCGCAGCGCTTGGAGCCTTTTGGCATGTACACTGGCTATCACAACCACTTTATCGAGTTCGAAGAGGTGGGTGGCGAGACGGCCTGGGATGTCTTTGCCAAGAACACCGACGCGCGCGTGGTGCTCCAGATGGATACAGGCAACTGCATGCATGGCGGCGGCGACCCGTTAGCGTTCATCGCCAAGTACCCAGGCCGCTCGCTGACGGTGCACCTGAAAGAGTGGTCCAAGGGCTATGACAGGGCGCTGATCGGCGAGGGCGACACCGATTGGCCTCGCCTGTTCGAGCTCTGCGAGACCATCGGCGGTACCGAGTGGTACATCGTCGAGCAAGAGTCGTATGCCTACCCGCCGCTCGAGTGCGTGAAGCGCTGCATCGATAACCTGCGGGCCATGGGCAAGTGACGCGTTCGGGGGCGAG
>JBNGEB010000220.1:0-4095 GCA_049975585.1 Anaerolineae bacterium | reverse complement strand
TCGTTGCGGTACACCCTGACTTTGTTCTCATAGACAAGGGTGTAGCCGGCGGCCCGGATCTCGTCCTTGAGGTCCGTCACGATGTACTTGACGTTCAAGATATCCAGTAGTGGCGAGCTCAGGGCATGGTCCTGTGTGATGGGGCCGATGCGATTGTACAGCAGCTCCTGCTGTCCCTGCACCAGTTGCATGAACTCGACATACTGGGCTGGGATGATCGAGTCGTAGCCGCGGATGTCTTGAAGGTCATAGAACCAGGGACTGTTGGCGATAAGCGGGCGCCCGCCGCTTGGCGCGTAGGCTGTGATCCGGTAGGTCTCGGTGTCCTCTTCAAAGAAGCTGATCACCGGGGTCCGGTACCCGACGAGATCGGGATCAACCGCCGGGTAGAAATCCCACGAGATGACAAACGCCTCGGCAACGATGGCTAGCACCACGAGGCCAGCCCACACGCGTTTGTCCCGCAGCTTGCGATGGAGCAGCAGCACAACGCCCGTTAGCACCATGGCGCCTGCCAGGATGGCAAAGTGGCGGAACATGTAAGAGTAGAACATCTCTGGCCCAGGGATGCCATAGGGGGCCTTGGCCAGTTCTTCGATGGCACGGTCGGCCAGGGGGATCATCCGCTCCTTGAAGATCAGGGTGCCTGTCATCACCAAGATGCCGCCCAGCGCGGCGGCTAGGATCAGCCAGGGAAGCACGCGATGCGCGATGCGATCCAGTAGCCCCCAAATGCTGCGGCTAGGCTCTAGGTCACGGTCGCGCCAGAGAAGATCGGCGCCCATACCCGCCATCAGCGTGGTGCATAGCGTAAAGGGAAAGATCCAGCGGAACGGCGAGTGTACCTGGCTCAAGCCTGGCAGCTTGTAGATGATGATATACAGGGGCGACCCGAAGACGAACATGATGGAGAGGAGGGCTAGGACGGCGAGGAAGCCCAGGTGCCGGCCCTTTCGACGCAAGAGAGCGACTATAGCCAACATGCTAGCGGCAAAACCTAGGTAACCGGTTCCCTCCACATAGTTTTTCATACCCCAGTGGGGGTTCGTGATGGGATCCCCAAAGTAGTTCTGGGTAATGGCCACAGTACGCCACTGGTAGAGGTCAAAATAGGTGTGATGGGACGGGTTCCCAAAAAAGTCGGGCAGAAACATGGAAAAGACGCGTCGCCAAGGCCAGGCCCAGCTCAGAACTTGCTCAAAGCTGGTGCTGCCCTCGCGAAAGTTTTGCTGCACGACCTCGAGCAGCGGTCCCCACTGGGCGAATCCTAGGCCAGCACCCAAAAGGACCATGCCGCCCATCACGAGGATGAGGCGACCCAACGTGCCTGCATGTTTCGTTGTGAGAAGCACCCGCACCAGACGGTAGAGCGCAAAGAGCCCGCACACCAGGGCGGTATAGTAGTACATCTCGGGATGCCCCGCGAGGAGCACCAAGGCGATGGCGACGCTCCCAACTAGGGCGTAGGGGAGATAGGTCACGAGATTCCCGTCGCCTGCCTCCGCCTTGTTCGCGAGCTTTTCGATAATGGCTAGGATGAGCGGCAACCAGACCGCCGCTGCTATGATCATGGGGAACACCTGTCGCGTCACCATAAAGCCTGAAAGCATGAACGCGACGCCCGCGACGGTCGCACCCAGACGGCTGACTCGAAACGTGCGGGCGAGGATGTACATGGTGGTGCCGGCCAGGAACATGTGCAGGGCGGCGAACCAGCCAAAGGCCGCAGAAAGAGGCAGCACATAGAATAGGACGCTGAAAGGGTACATGGCCGAGTGTTGGCCTGTCGCTAGAAATGGCATCCCCGTAAAGATGTACGGATTCCACAGAGGTAGCTGGCGCCCGCGAATGCTGTTGAGGATGAATCGCTTCCAGGCATAGTTCTCTAGGTAGAGATCGCTGAGAAGATCGTTGTGAGGAACATCAACCCCTGCTTCGTCCGCATAGGATGCCCACGGCTCTACGGCAAAGACATTGTCGGCCGGGAGCATCGTCTTGCCGCCGATAGTCTGCCGCCAGAAAAACGCCAGTGAGATGACCAGGAACAGCAGCAGGATCAAAAGGTCCTTCGCTAGCTCGCGTTTGCGCACCAGGTCTCCTCCTTGCGCGGGGATGCTACGGGGACGCGGAGGCACGGATACCGTCCACCGGCAGTATGGCGACTGTCACGGGATTATACGTTGTGGGGTGGGTGGGGTCAAAGGAGGGGTGTTGCTTTGCCTTGGCTTGTGCTTGACAGGGGGTGCCAGCGTGTGCTATACTCCGCGCAAAGCTGAGATCGGGAAGAGTAGCTGCCAGAGCGGGATCCAGAGAGCCGGGAGCAGGTGAGAGCTCGGCATCAGCGCAGACGGCGAATGGCCCCGGGAGTTTCGCAGCCCAACACGGATCGTCAGTAGGTTGCGACGGAGACGCTACCGTTATCTAGGCCGAGGATATCAGAGCCCATCCAGGCGTGATGGCTCTCGTATTCGCAGAGTGAGGCTGGCCGGGAGATCCTGCATTCACGCAGGGTTTTCTGTTGCCGGGCCTAACTGGGGTGGTACCGCGGGAGCAAGGGCTCTCGTCCCTTTTGGAGGACGAGAGCCCTTTTTGTCGTCTATGAGGAAGGGAGATCAAGCTTGACTGTGATCCGTCTGTGACATCGCGTTCGCATCGCACGTCGATTCGCATTCAGGAGGAAACCATGACTATGCAGACACGGTTCATGCTAAACC
Source organism: Anaerolineae bacterium (assembly GCA_049975585.1). Lineage (GTDB taxonomy): Bacteria > Chloroflexota > Anaerolineae > UBA1429 > UBA1429 > DAIRUQ01. The sequence continues at coordinate 1,381 of JBNGEB010000220.1, read as the reverse complement.
AGTCGGATCTACCGACGCGTTGGTACAACGCTCAGGCGGATCTGCCCGAGGCCCTGCCACCCACGCTGCACCCACAGACGCTCCAGCCGGCGGGCCCTGCCGATCTCGAGCCCCTGTTCCCAATGGATCTTATCCTGCAAGAGGTGAGCCAAGAACGCTACATCGACATCCCGGAAGAGGTCCAGGAGGTACTGCGTATCTGGAGGCCCACGCCGCTCATCCGTGCTGCTCGACTGGAAAAGGCATTGGAGACTCCTGCTAGAATCTACTTCAAGTATGAGGGGGAGAGCCCGTCTGGTAGCCACAAGCCGAACACGGCCGTGGCGCAGGCCTACTATAACAAAATCGCCGGCGTAAAACGGCTCTGTACAGAGACTGGCGCTGGCCAATGGGGCTCTGCCCTGTCGATGGCCTGCAAGTTCATGGGTCTGGGCTGCAAAGTCTATATGGTCAAGGTGAGCTATCAGCAGAAGCCTTACCGCCGCTCCGTCATGCAGCTCTTTGGCGCATCGGTGACAGCAAGCCCCAGCGAGGAGACGGAGGCCGGCCGCGCCATTTTGGCCCAGGACCCGGACTCGCCGGGCACGCTGGGCATGGCCATCAGCGAGGCCTGCGAGGTCGCCATCAAGGATCCCGATACCAAGTACTCTCTCGGCAGCGTGCTCAGCCATGTGTTGATGCACCAGACGGTCATCGGTGAGGAAGCGATCAAGCAGCTCGACCTGGCGGGCGAAGGCATGCCCGATGTCGTCATCGGCTGCGTCGGTGGTGGATCCAACTTTGGCGGGATCGCGCTCCCCTTTTTCCGAATGAAGGTCCTGGATGGCGCCAACATTCGCTTGCTAGGCGTAGAGCCGATGGCGTGCCCCAGCATGACCAAGGGCGTCTATGCCTACGACTATGGCGATACGGCCAAGTGGGCGCCGGTGGTCAAGATGGACACCCTGGGCCACGGCTTTGTGCCAGCAGGGATTCACGCCGGTGGCCTGCGCTACCATGGCGTGTCGCCGCTGCTTTCCTTGTTGCATCGCAAGGGCTATGTCGATGCTGTGGCGTACCCGCAAATCCCCGTCTTTGAGGCGGCCCAGCTGTTCGCACAGACAGAGGGGATCATCCCGGCGCCCGAGACGGCCCATGCGGTACGCGCAGCCGTCGACGAGGCGTTGGACGCCAAGGAAAAGGGCGAGGAGCGCGTGATCCTGTTCAACTTTAGTGGGCACGGTTTCCTCGACCTAGGCGCGTATGACGCTTATCTCGCGGACCAACTGGTTGACTATGCCTATCCCGAGTCGAAGGTCCAAGAGGCACTAACCACGCTTCCTCAGGTAGGTTCGTAACGCGATACAATGCGCGGGCGGGAGGGGCGACTCACCCCTCCCGC
>JBNGEB010000219.1:0-4119 GCA_049975585.1 Anaerolineae bacterium | reverse complement strand
TGACCGACCCTACTATGGCACTGATGGAGTACCTGAGCAAGTTCGGCCTGCAGATCGAGGATGACTTTGTGCGAGAAGGGATTCGGGTCTTGATTCAATCGGTGATCGAGGTGGAGGTGACGCAACGCATCGACGCCGAGCGCTATGAGCGCAGCTCCGAGCGGGTCACCCAACGCAACGGCTACCGCGAGCGGCGATGCGAGACGCGGGTAGGCGAGCTGACCCTGCAGGTGCTCAAGCTGCGGGAGGGCAGCTACTTCCCTTCCTTCCTGGAACCCCGCCGGAAAGCGGAGAAGGCCCTGCTGGCGGTGGTGCAGCGTGCCTACGTGGAGGGAGTCAGCACCCGGCGGGTGGACAACCTGTTGCACTCCCTGGGCCTCACCGGCATCGACAAGAGCAAGGTGAGCCGCATCTGCGAGGCTTTGGACGAGCCGGTACGGGCCTTCCGCGGGCGGGCGCTCTCGGGAGATTATCCCTACGTGTGGCTGGATGCCACCTACCTGAAGGTACGTCAGAACCATCACATCGTGAGCATGGCCATGGTGGTGGCCATCGGCGTGCGAGAGACGGGCGAACGCGAGGTGCTGGGGTTTGCGGTGGGGGCCAGCGAGGAGGCGTCCTTTTGGCTGGAGTTTCTGCGCAGCCTGGTCCGGCGGGGCCTGCGGGGTGTGCGCCTGGTGGTCAGCGACGCCCATGAGGGGCTCAAGGCGGCGTTGGGCCAGGTGCTCAGCGGTGCGGCCTGGCAGCGCTGTCGGGTTCACTTTATGCGCAACGTCCTGGCACACGTCACCAGGGCGGATAAGACCGTGGTCGCCGCGGCGCTGCGCACCATCTTCGCGCAACCTGATCGCGCCTCGGCCGGCCAACAACTGGAGCTGGTCGCCGAGACGATGGCGCCACGCTGGCCCAAGGCTGCCGAGTTGCTGCGGGCCGCGGAGGAGGATGTGCTGGCCTACATGGCTTTCCCCAGCGAGCACTGGACCCGTATCTACTCCACCAACCCGCTGGAACGGCTGAACAAAGAGATCAAGCGCCGCACCAACGTGGTGGGCATTTTCCCGGACGTGCCCTCCCTGGAGCGCTTGGTGAGCGCGATCCTGACGGATATCCATGACGAGTGGCAGGTGGGTCGGCGTTACTTCAGTCAGGAGTCGATGCGCAAGCTGTTGACACCCGAGGAGCAGTTGCGCATCACCGCGCCGCTGCACTTGGAGCCCATCCGCTAGACGTTGAGCATCAGCCATGCTCTGCAAGGAAGGCACTCCTTTTACACCACTTGACGAGACACATACCGAGAGAAGGGGCACGCCGCATGATCGCGGCGGCACTGGAAGCCAACGCTTCACCAGCAGGATCCTGCCCTCTTACATGCGCCGCTCTCCCGCGGTCGAGGAGGCGTTGCCGGCGCTCTACCTGCGGAGTCTCTCCACGGAGGACTTTGCCGAAGGGCTGGCCGCCCTGGTGGGGCCGGAGGGGGCCGGCTCGCGGAAGGCGGGACTGGCCATGGCCTTCAAGCTGGCCCTAGCGAGTGAGCGCCACTGGCGCAAGGTCAACGCGCCACATCTGGTAGCCTTGGTGCAAGCCGGCATCCGCTATCAGAATGGTGTCCATGTCTCCGCTCCCGAAGCGCGTGAGCGACAACTGGAGGTGTTACGCGAAGGGGTCGCCGCCTGAGATGGCCCCATCCACAACTTTTGACAATATCTCGCTCATGTCGCTAAACACGGTTATTGTCGCGGCAAACGCGCAGTTGCTAAGGAGAGCCGATCTGGTATCCTAGACTGGACCATCTTGGACCCTAGCATGAAGGAAAGGAACAGATAGCGTGGAACAGTCCGAGCGCAACGCTCTCATCGCAATCGTTGTGGTCATCTTGATCGGGGCCGGCGTAGCGTGGGCCGGTAGCCAGAGCGGGGCATCGATCCTGGGCATCCCCGTGTTCGCGTTCTGCGTGGGGCTGGCCTTCTTGATCCAGTGGCTGGCCTTTATCCCCGCCTATCTCTCGCGCACTGAGAGGTTCTTTGATCTCACAGGCAGCTTTACCTACATCACGGTGACGGTGCTTGCCGTGCTACTCAGCGGCCATCTCGATGCACGGTTGCTCCTCCTGCTAGCCCTGATCGCGATCTGGGCCGGCCGTCTGGGGACCTTTCTCTTCAAGCGCGTCCAAAAGTCGGGAAAAGACGCCCGCTTTGACGAGATCAAGGTCTCATTCCTGCGGTTTCTGCAGACATGGACGCTTCAGGGGTTGTGGGTGACGCTGACCGCCGGCGCCGCGTTGGCTGCCATCACAGCGACGACCCGTCGTCCGCTTGGCTTGCTGGCGATCCTCGGGGCCATCGTGTGGGCGATGGGATTCGCGCTGGAGGCAACGGCGGACGCGCAAAAGAGCCGCTTCCGCGCCGATCCGGCCAACAAGGGCAAGTTCATCCACACTGGCGTGTGGGCTTGGTCGCGGCACCCGAACTATTTCGGAGAGATCACGCTTTGGGTTGGCGTGGCCCTCATTGCGCTGCCTGTGCTGCGCGGCTGGCAACTCGTTACCTTGATCTCGCCCATCTTTGTGACACTGTTGCTCACGCGGGTCAGTGGCGTGCCGATGCTGGAAAAGCGCGCCGACGAGCGATGGGGCGGCCAGGAAGACTATGAGGCGTACAAGCGGCGCACGCCCGCGTTGATCCCGCAACCTTGGCGATGAGTCCCGCTGCGCTGCCGACGGTTGGGCAGTGGGGCACTCATTCGTCGGTAGTCCTCGTCTCCCGTAGCCTGTCGCCTAGACATCGACCCCCATAAAGGTCCGCAGGAGGAATCCCACAAAGAAGCTAAAGCCTGCGATGGCAAAGCTGAGCCCCGCCATCTCGAGAAACCGCCTCTTGAACGGTTCGTCGTTGGCGACCGAGACATAGTAGGTGAACAGCGCAATGATCAGGACGGCGCCCGCCAAGGTGAACGCAAGGCAGAGGTAGTGGTTGGTCAGAAGCAGGTAGGGCAGGATCAGGACGAGCACGGCGATGAGATAGGCGCCGCCCGTGTAGATCGAGGCACGCAGTGGGTTCTTGGTCGTGTCCTCGGTCTTGGTGGACAGGTACTCGGAGGCGCCCATGGACAACGCGGCGGCGATGCCCGTGATCGAGCCCGTCAGCGCCACCAGCTTGGTATCCTGAAGAGCAAACGTCAGGCCCCCCAAGGCCCCCGTCAGCTCCACCAGGGCGTCGTTCAGCCCCAGCACCATGGAGCCGGTGTAGCGTAGCCTTTCCTCATCCAACATCTGCAACAAGGCTGTCTCATGTTGGTTCTCTTCACGGACGATGGCCTCGGCTTGGGGGATCACCTGACATAGCTGCTCGTAGCTATCCTGGGTGTCCTCCTCGCCTCTCTCCATCAGCTTCACGCCAAAGGTGAACCCGAATACCCGGCTGATGAGATAGTACGTCCAAATGCTCAGGCGATCGGGGGCCACATCCTGCTGGGTATAGACCCGCCACTGGTCGTAGTGGCGCCGCTCGTCATCGGCGATCCGATCCAGGATCCGCCGGTTCTCCTGCGGCCTGACGATCTTGGCCAGCCTCTTGTAGATGTGGTACTCGGTGATCTCGTTCTTCTGATAGGTCAGGAGTTGCTGGCGCATCGCCTCGCTGATATCCATGGCTGGGACCTCCTTTGCGAGAGCGGAATGGGCTCTCGCCACCAGGCAGTGATCTGATGCGGCTCGTGCAGTGCACTGTGGGACCGTAGCTAGCAGCAGGCGCGGGCGACTGTGTTGCTCGCGGCGGGAATCCATCGACTTGGTGCATTCTAGGGGAGACGGGGGCGGGCGTCAATGGGATGGGGTGGCTCCATGGGGGCGACTGCGGGTCTGCTTGGATCGGTCGCGGCGCCGCTGCCGGTGGGTAGGCGATGTGGGCAACTGGCGAGGCAGCGGCCCACGTATCCAGCGGATGCAAGCCATGATGGGTGATGCCACCAGTGGGTGGCGTCATCTTGGGCAACATGCTCAGCCTCGCAGACCACCGTGCGGTCTGCGAGGCTGGCAAACGTGGTCCGAACGACAGCGGGATAGTCCCCTCAATCAGCTCAACGGTACGATCTTGCTAGACGTCTCCGAACTCGCTCACATCC
>JBNGEB010000218.1:0-4130 GCA_049975585.1 Anaerolineae bacterium | reverse complement strand
GCGCTCCTGCGGCTACTAGGTCAGCCAGAGCGCCGCTGCGGGCGATCATCGTGAGGGCCTGCTTGCTGCCTGGGCTGACGGTGAGCGATACATTGGGATGGACCGTCTTGCCGCGGAGAATTGCGGCGACCGTCTCGAGATCGGCGACGGACGAGTTGGTGCAGCTACCGATGCACACTTGCGAGAGGGGTTGGCCCGCCAGGGCGCTGATGGGAGCGACATTATCCGGGCTGTGCGGCTTGGCCACGAGCGGCTCGAGGCTGCTGAGATCGATCTCGACCACGTCGTCATAGCTTGCATCGGCATCGGCGCAAAGGGGCTGCCAGTCTGCCTCGCGGTCCTGAGCGGCCAGAAAGCGTCGAGTGATCTCATCGCTGCCAAAGATGGAGGTCGTAGCTCCCAACTCGGCGCCCATATTGGTGATGGTAGCCCGCTGGGGGACGTCCAAGCTGGCGACGCCGGGGCCGCCGTACTCCATGACCTTCCCTACACCCCCCTTGACGCTCAGCCGGCCCAGGAGGTGCAGGATCACGTCCTTAGCAGAGACCCAATCGGGTAGTCTCCCCGTGAGGTGAACCAGGACGACCCCGGGCATCTGGACGTAAAAGGGGCGACCGGCCATCACGGCGGCCACGTCGAGCCCGCCGGCACCAATGGCAAGGGCTCCCAGGCCTCCGTTGGTGGGGGTGTGGCTGTCGGACCCAAGCAGCGTCTTGCCAGGGATGCCAAACCGCTCTAGGTGGACCTGGTGGCAGATGCCGTTGCCCGGCCTGGAGAAGACGATCCCATGGCGGGCAGCGACGGTCTGCAAGTAGCGATGGTCGTCAGCATTACGAAAGTCACCTTGCAGCATGTTGTGATCGACATAGCTAACAGATAGCTCTGTGCGTACCCGAGGGATGCCCATGGCCTCGAATTGCAGGTAGGCCATCGTGCCTGTGGCATCCTGCGTCAGGGTTTGATCGATGCGCAGAGCGATCTCTTCACCGGGGATCATCTCTCCCGCGACGAGGTGCTCTCGGATGATCTTCTGGGTCAAGTTGTAGGGCATAGCATCTCCAGGTTCTATTGCGCGTTCAGGTCGCCTGGTTCCAGCGTCCAGGCGACCTATTATGCGTGAGGGGCTTGGCTGGGGCAAACGGCAAGCAGGACTAGTCGAGGGGCTCTTCGAGGAAGTTCAGACGCGTTACCGAACCGTCTTCGAGCCCCAGCGCGACCGTCCACACTTTGAGCGGCCGCACCTGCCACTGCCAGGAGCAGCCCAGTGCGTCGGATGCCAGCGTCACGGCCGTGGACGTGCCCTCGGTCTCGTAGCCGCGGACGATCAAACGCCCGTCATCATCCAGCTTGGCCACCGTGGCGACCACGTTGTCGGGCGAGACCTCCAGCAGCGAAAGGGTGGATGCCTCGCTGCGCTGAGGCGGCACGGCCACCGGAAGCATGGGATCATGCCACGCCATGGCTGCGCGATCGGGCCCGGCCTGTCGCCAATCGCCCTCGTGGGGAATCAGGCGCAGTCTGAATGTCTGCGTACCTTGGTCAATATAGTGGTACCGCACGCCAGGGACGACCTCGCGGGGCTGGTGGAAGGCATAGATGGGGCTACGTAGCAGGCTGAGGCGGAGCTCGCCGCCGCAGGCATCGTAGCCATAGATCCCATCGTTCACCAGGCACAGGCCCGTTTGCCTTCCTGATGGCAGCGTACCAGAGATGTCCACCCAGGCTTGGGTAGGTTCTTCCTCGCAGGTCGTCTCCCGTGAGAGATGGCCATAGGGCGCCGAGGACGTGATGCGGTGATCGCTGCCGGGGGCCACAAACGCTAGCTTGAGCATCTTGTGCTGTTCGTGCCAGTTGATGGTGAAAGCCAGGTCGATGGCAGGGTCTCCCGCCGTCAGGGAGACATCCATGGTCAAGCTAGAGTTGCCCCACTGCATCTTGGATCGCAGGGTCCACCGGACAGGACCTCGCTCCACGAGCTGGATCGGACCCTTGGGAGCAAAGCGGCCAAGCTCGTCGGTGTAGGCGATGACACCGTGGCTCCAGGTGTCGCTCTGGTCTTCCAGCACCACGGGGACGGCCGAGAGTCCGCCCAGCATCTCCTGTCCAGACGTTAGATCCGTGATGCTCTGAAGGGTTCCTTTGTCCGGATCCAAGCGCAGGCGCAGGCGCTCGTTCGCGATCTCGTTGGCTTCTGGATCCGGCTCTGGTGCGGCGGCCTCGAGATCTACCGGATCCGTACGAACCGTAGGGTACACGACGGTAGCTCCCAGGGCAGGCGCGTTAACGAGCACGTCCACATCGGCGATGTAGAGATTGTCGTCAAACGTCACTTGCGCCAGCTGGCAAGGCAGCGGATTCCCCTCGGCGTCGGTGACCGAGGGCTCTCGCGGAACACGCAATCCGCGCCAGTCCTGGCGCCACCCGCCCACCGGAAGGCTCAGCCGCACGACCTCTCTTCGCGGCCAGGGAAGGGTGTTCCACACAGCAGCCGTATAGGGGGCATCCTTGACGGACAGACGGCTGCTTAGCGCGTCCAAGGCCCGCGACGTGATGTCGGTCAGCGTTTCGTGTCCTTGTGCATACGTGGCCCAGACGTCCTCATAGGCCCGTCGTATGCTGGTACCGGCGAGGATGTCATGGAACTGATTGAATAAAGTACCTTTCCATACCTCGTCGATCTGTCCCTGGGCGCTTGGCATATCTTCTAGCAGCCTGGCAAAGGTGGCCAGTCGCTCGGCTCGCATCGCCTCGTGCTCAGCGCGACGGTTCTCCTGCTTGATCCGCGCTAGCACCGAGTAGCACCCACGGGCGTGATGCTGGAGCTCATCCCGAACGGTCGGGAACTCTTGCGGAGTCTTTCTCACCTCGTCAAAGTAGGCCTGCGGCGATGAGAACCGGAGCACGAGGTCGTCGCGCGCGCCCTGGCCATCGACGATGTCCTGCACGTTCCTGCGCGTGGGACCGCCGCCGTGGTTGCCGACGCCATAGAAGCACAGCACAGTGTTCAGCCCCTCGGGCGCTCCGGCAGCGGCTTCGGACGCCCGCTGCAACATATCGGTCTCCTCTGGAGTGCCATAGTGGAGGGGAGGCCTGCAAGCCAGCACGCGCGAGCCATCTGGCGACTCCCACCAGAAGGGTCCTTGCGGTAACTCCATTTCTTGTGGTCCCGGCCGGAAGAACACGTAGCTATCCAGGCCACCCAGCTTGAGAAGCTGGGGGAGGGTGCCCGCGTGCCCGAAGGTGTCCACGTTGTAGCCGATGCGCGCGCGCTGGCCGAAACGCGACTCTAGATACGCTTGACCATAGAGCGCATGTCTTGCGAACGACTCGCCCGCCGGGATGTTACAGTCTGGCTGGAGCCACCATCCATTGACAAGGGCCCAGCGTCCATCGTGGACGGCGTTCACTATCTGGTCGAACAGGGCGGGGTCATCCTCCTCAACCCAGCGATAGGTGACCGAACCCCCGCTGGTGAACACATAGCCCTCGAACTCGCGGATGAGCGCCAGGGCGGTGCGATAGCTTGCCAGGACCTCCGCACGTCCTTCAGCGACGGGCCACAGCCAGACGGGATCGATATGGGCATTGCCAATGAGGTGTACGATGGTCGGTTCTGATGTGGAGGCGGCATTCATCTGCGTTGGTCTCCTTGGGGGGTACGTTGCAGCAGGCCGCCCCCATCCTATACATGTTGGGGCGGCATTGCGGCGGCGGGCTAGGCAGGGGGCTTCCCGGCGATCAAACCGAGCACGGTGGCGCGGGCCTGCGCGATCCGCGCGTAGATGCGCTGGCGGAGAGGCGCGATGGTGGGCTCCCACCGCTGCCAGTGATCGGGTATCTCTTCCAACGGGACGAGGCCCCATGTCAACTGGCCCTCAGCCGGTCGGTCCACCGGGAAGGGGATCTTGGAGGTTAGCTTGTGCACCCAATAGATCGCTGCGCCCAAGAACATCAGCGGGACGAGAATGCCGGCAAGCATCCCCTTTAGGAAGGATTTATTCATGGCGGGCCCCCCTGGGCTCGAGGACGAAACGCTGCAAGTCGCGAATTACGTCGTTGATGCTGGAAAAGCGGCCGCCGCTCAACGGCCCTCCTTTTGGGAAGCGACCGGTGGCCATATAGACCAAAAG
>JBNGEB010000217.1:0-4131 GCA_049975585.1 Anaerolineae bacterium | reverse complement strand
GGTTGCGTGACGGGACTTGCGCTGACCATCGGTACTGATGCGCCTATCCCAGGCACCCGGTTCTACCTAGCGCCCGCCCTTGGCGGCGACGATCCGCATCCTCCGGTCATGTACGCCGGTCCCGATCCAGAGAAGGGCCACGTACCTGGCACCACCGGCGAGGCTGGAGAGATCGAGCTGTGGGAGGTACCACCGGGGCGTTACTACCTGGCGATGTGGGCTCCTTACGACTGGGTCCTCGCCGTGGTGGCGCGCGATGACGAGACGCCCTTGCTGATCTCCGTCGAAGCGGGGACCTGCGTGGAGCTAGGCGAGATCTGGTTCCCCTGGCCGTAGCCGAGGTGAGCGCCGCATCACGATGAGCGTGATGTCATCGGATTGTGGCTGGTCCCCTACAAAGGTCTGCACAGCTACGTCGATGCGCTTCAGAGCTTCTTTCGCCGACGCATCGGCGCATTCCTGCAAAGCTTTCACTAGACGCTGGCGCCCGAACTCCTCTTGCTGCTCGTTGGTAGCCTCTACCACACCATCGGTGTACATCAGCAAGACATCACCGGGCTGCATTTGCTGGGAGCCTTCTTCGAGCTCGGGCTCCTCTAGGATGCCTAGGACCACGCCAGAGGGGCGGAGCTGGATCACCTCTCTCGATCGCGCTCGCAGCAGGAGAACCGGATTGTGACCCGCTCGTGCGTAGGTCATCATGCCCGTGCGGGTGGAGACAATGGCATAGAATACGGTGACGAACATACCCGAGCGAGCGTCGTTCATGAGCACGCGGTTCGCGCGCTTGAGGGTCTCGGCAGGATCCGACGTAGTGAGAGCCGCTGCCCGCAGAACCGCTCGCGAGAGGGCCATGTAGAGAGCTGCGCCAACACCCTTGTCCGAGACGTCGGCGATCACAAGCCCGAGGCGATCCTCTGGCAACGAGATAAAGTCATAGAAATCCCCGCCGACGCCGCGCGCCGCTCGCCATTCCGCCGCAAGGTCCCATCCCTCGGCCTCAGGGCAGCACTCGGGCAGAAAGCTTTCTTGGATCTCCCGGGCCAACTCGATGCTTCGCCGCAGGCGCTCCTGTTCCAGGGCTTGCTGCTGCAGCCGAGAGCTCTCGATGGCGAGTGTCAACTGGTTGGCGATACCGGTCAGTATCCCTCTGCGATGCTCAGGAGCCGTCTGGCTGGGGCTCTCTCCTCCCACTAAGAGGCCCCCCAGAAGGCGATCCCATGTTCGGAGCGGGAAGGCGCTTATCGTCTGGCTGCCCAATGAGCCGGACCGGCTGGAATCACCGAGGGTAGCCTCAAACGGCTCGTTGGCGACGATGAGCGGGTCCAGCACGGTCTCGGTCAGGAGTGAAGGCCGCTCCTCGAGAGCCCGCGCAATCTCTGAGGGCGCGTTGTGGTTGGGCGCAACGGTGAATTGCTGCGACGCTTCGTCCCACAGAAGGACGACGCACCAACCAACGCTCACTAGGAGCGGCGTGAGACGCACGACGGTGGTGAGTGTCTCCTCTAGATCGGGGCTGGTGCCGATCATCGTGGCAACCTGCAAGAGCGCTGCGGATGCCCACGCTTCCTCGCGCAGGGAAGCGTTGAGCTGGGCGTTCTCCAGCGCCATCCCTGCATAGTCGGCAGCGCCGGCCAGGATCGTCTCGCGGTGCTTCCACGCTAGGCCGCGGCCATCTAGCTCCTCGGCTACCAGCACACCGATCACCTGACCGGCAGCCCGCAGCGGCAGTGCGATCATCTCGCTTTTGGGGGAAGCATTCTGCGTCGCCCATGGAGTGTCTGCGATCTCTGAGACAAGACCGCGCAACCTCTCACCGGTCCGCTGGACGGCAGCCAAGGTCGGGACTTCTGTCGCTGGGATGGTTTCTCCGCGTAGAGCTTGCGCCTGCTCGGGTGGGATACCGCTTGCTTGGGCGAGCTCGAAGGCCTCCCCCTCCTCATCCCATAGGAATACTAAACACCGGTCGACGCCGGTTAGCATCGGCGCCAAGCGCACCACGCTATCCAGGATCTCCTCGGATGTGTTGCTTTGGGCCACGGACTCGGCCACCTGCAGCAAGGCTGTAGAGACCCAGGCCTGCTCCTGGCCTTCCTGGTAGAGTCGGCTGTCTTCGATGGCAATAGCTACGAGATCGCCAAGGGTACGCAAGGCAACAAGGTCATCTGGTCCAAAGGCGTTGACCTGGTCGCTCTGCATGTCCAGAACGCCGAGGATGCGCTCCTCCACTTTCAGGGGGACCGCTACCTCGGATCTCGTGGATGCTAACGTCGCATCGCTGAGGTAGCGCTCATCCTCCGTAACCTGATTGGATATAGCTGGCTCACCGTGGGCGGCGGCCCATCCCACCATGCCGGTTCCCCAGGGGATTGTCACGCCGCGTCGCTGCACATCGGGATGTGAGCTGGCGCGGAACACAACTTGTTTGGCATCGCTATCAACGATGAAGAGAGTCACGCAGTGGTAGCTGAAGGTCTCCTGCACCAGGCGCACGGTGTCGCCAAAGAGCGCATCGAGATCGAGAATGGCGGCGACCTTACGTCCGACCTCTGCAACGGCCATGAGGTGGGCCGCTCGCTCTCGTTCGCTCGCATAGATTTGTGCGGCCCGCAGCGCTTGGGCAGCCTGGGCGGCCATCGCCTCCAAGGGGGCCAGCAAGTCTTTGGAAAAGGCAAGTGTCCGATCGTGCTGCAGGCTGATCACGGCCAGAAGATCGCTGCCGACCTCGACGGGCAGATAGATGGCGCTGTGGGCATCAAAGCCGAGGCCCAGTGGACGCTGGGCGATAGCGGTCGTATCGGCGACCAGGATCGGCTCACGAGTCAGTTCGACCGTGTGAAAGAATCCCTCCCCAGCGTCAGGGAGAGTCTCTTCCTGCCCGTCCACCACGGCAAAGACAAGGTCCGGGCTGCCAGTGTCTCCTGGACGTTGGACGGCAAAGCCGCGGGCCGGCACGATGGCGCTGGCGTAACGATAGACGAGACGATAGATCGCGTCCGGCTCGGGACCCGCGCTGAGGAGATCCTGGGTGAGATTGTTCATCAATGACAGTTCCCTCACCCGACGACGTTCCTCGTCGCGTGCCGCTACGAGCCGCCTAAGCATGAGGCCGGCAGCAAGCAGGGCCATCAGCATCACGACGATGGCAGGGGCACTCTGGATCTGGTAAACCTCGGCCAAGAGCACAGAGGCAGGAAGAGGGGCCAGCTCGACAAACAGCGAGTAGGTCGAGATGCGCTGCAGAAACGCGATGCCGCCGGACCAGCCTTCGGTTAGGATGACGGCGAGCCACCAAGCGACATGGTCGAGCGTGAAGAGGGCAACGGATGTGGCGAGCACGCGAGCGAAACCTACCCATGTCAGGATGCCGAGAGGAATTTCGCCTCCAAGGGTCCGGTAGAGCGCGCCGACCGCTACCAGGATGAGGGCGCGCAGTCCCCCCACGTACCAGGACCCTAGGACCCGCGACGGGATAGATTCGTCTCCATCCTGCCCGGTGGCAAACCATTGTGCTAGCGCGGCGCCGAGCCCGGCGAGCAACCCGGCAGAGGGGCCACCAAAGAGAAACAACACCGCGAGGTCAACAATGCCTACCAGGCTGTGTGTCACACCGCTGATGACCTGGAATCCCAGTCGCTTGATGCACGTGCTAACTGCTAGCAGCGCCAGAGCGTCGGTCCACGCAGGGAGCGCGGTACGGGGCAACGTAAAGGCCAGCGCTGCGAAACCAGCAAGCCCCACCAGCAGGCGGTAGGCGCGCGTGGGAGAAATCGCTCGCGGACGGGTCTTCATGCGGACCTCGAAGTGACGGTATGCCTAGCGCAAGACTCGATCAGCGATGGCGAGGATCAGCTGGCTGCACGTGGACCTGTGCCCTGCCAACAACTCCAGTGGGGTCGCATGGCGAGTCCTAATCGGTGCCATTCGGCGGGCACATCACCGCGTCGCTGGTCTGTCAATGTGCTTGCGCATGACTACCTGATTCCCGCCACCTCGCGGCGCGGCAAAGGTCACGGAGTCCATCAGCTTCCGCATAAAGTACAAGCCGAGGCCCCCCACATCGCGATCCTCTAGGGGTGAGTTGAGATCGGGTTCTGGAACCGCTGATGGATCGAACACTTGGCCTTGATC
>JBNGEB010000216.1:0-4147 GCA_049975585.1 Anaerolineae bacterium | reverse complement strand
GCTCCAAAGCCTGACCTCCGCGGCGCGGCGTCGTATGTCCTATCTGGCCCTGACCATTCTCGCGCCAAGCATCGCGGCCTTCCCTTACCTTCTCATTCCCACGGCGGCCGAGGCGCTTTCCATCAATATGATTCTGGCGCTCTCCCTGATAGCCAACGCAGCCATGGCGGGCATGACGGTGGTCATCGGCTACACCGTGGCCTATCAGGGCATGTTCGTGCCCGACCGGGTCATCAAACACAGGCTGATCCACTTTTTGCTGCGCAGTCCCCTGATCGCCATCATGGTGCTGATTCTGATGCGCCTTGTGCCCAGCGTCGAGTCGATCCTGGGCCTGCCTCGGGATACGGTTATGGTAGTGCTAGTGGCCGGCACCGTGGTGTTGCTGCAAATCCTGGTCAACAAGGCCAAACCGATCATCGACCGCCTGACCCACCCCCATGACCATCGCGAGCTCGCGCTGATCGATGCGCTGGATGAACGACTGCTGACCACCACCGACCTGGAGCAGCTCCTCGAGAACACCCTCATCATGCTCTGCGAGAGACTGCGCGCGCCGTCTGGGTTCATCGTCGCCATTCGCAGCTCGGAGCTGGTCCTCAGAATCTCTTGCGGGCCGCAGCAAGCAGCCTCCGATCTGCTAGGCCAAGAACGGCCGGGCATGTCGCTCGCGGGCCTCCTCGACGAGACAAGCAAGAGCCGCGCCGATGAAGAGCTCCGCAACGAGGATTGGATTGTCGCCGATGGACACTGGTTGCTCCCTCTGCGGGCGGGCCAGGACCGCGCCGTCCTCGGCGTCGTCGGCATTCGTGCGGTGGCTGAAGAACCCAAGTTCGAGCCTGAGGAACTATTGGCAGCGCAGCGGCTGGTTGAGCGCTTGGATCGGGCGTTGGAAGATATCCAGCTCCAGCGCCAGGTACTGGCTATCGTGCAAGGCCTCGAAAGCGAGCTCGTCCAGTTGCAGGAATGGCGATCGCAGCCCTCATTCGCCAGCTCCAGCGCGCGACAAGGCTTGGCGACGAACCCGATCCACTCGCCCGGCTTTACGCAGACCGTCAAGGAGGCCCTCGGCCAGCTTTGGGGAGGGCCCAAACTCACCCATAGTCCCCTCATGCGCTTGCAGGTCGTGCGCGATCGCCTGGCTGAGAACGACCATGTCCCCGCCAAGGCAGCCCGATCGGTCCTCACAGAGGCCATCGAACGACTGCGTCCCGACGGCGCGCGCAGCATGACCGACGCCGAATGGCTTCTCTACAACATCCTGGAGCTTCGCTATATCCAGGGCCACAAGATCCGCGATATCGCGCGGCGCCTGGCGATGAGCGAGTCCGACTATTACCGAAAGCAACGCATCGCCATCGAGCAAGTGGCCGAGATGCTGATCCAGATGGAACGCGCGTCCCCCCCTCCAAAGGACGGGAGCGACTCCGTCACCAGCTAGCAGCCGGGAGCGTACGATGTCCTGGACTCTCCTGCACGCAGCCGATGCACACCTCGGCTATGCCCAGTACGGTCTCAGAGAGCGACAGCAGGACTTTGCACGGGCGTTCGCCACGATGGCCCAAGAAGCCATCGCGCAAGACGTGCGAGCGGTTCTCCTGGCCGGCGATCTGTTCCACAAGCGCACCGTGGACGCCAACACGCTCTACCAAGCCGTCTCGGTGCTCGAGATGCTACGAGCCGCCGACATCCAAGTCATCGCGGTCGAAGGCAACCATGAACGCCCTCACTTTCGTGAGCCGCTTTCCTGGCTCGACTTTCTCGCTCGAATGGACCTCCTCGTCCTGCTGGCGCCCGAGTATCATCAAGGCAAGCTCGCGCTTCTGCCGTGGGACCCTCGCGAGTGCCGGGGCGGCTATATCGATCTACCGCACAGCCTGCGCATCATCGGATGTCGCTATGTGGGCGCTTCCACGCCAGCCGTGGTCGCCGACCTGGCCCTAGCGATCCCACAGCTCCCTGAAGCCGACTCGCGTCACACCATCCTCATGCTACACGCGGGCATGGAAGGCGTGCTCGACGCGTATAGCGGCACCCTACGCGAGAGCGATTTGCTCCCACTGCGGGACTGGGTCGAGTATGTGGCGTTGGGACACATCCACAAGCCCTATGAGCGGCTAGGCTGGGCCTTTAATCCCGGTTCGCTGGAAGCCAACTCGGCGACCGAGTCCCAGTGGACCGATCGCGGGTATCTCCTCATCGAGGTTGATGCAGAGGATGGGCTCCGCCTGCCTCCGGAGCGGGTCACCGTGCAGGGGCGTCCCTTCCTTCGGCTGAGTTGCCACGTCGATGATCTCCAACGGCCGACGGCGCTATGGGAAAGGGTCCGCACCATCGCCAGCGAGACCACCCTCGACGCGGACGACGCTCGCAAGCCCATCGTGGAGCTCACCTTGAGAGGTCAGCTCGGCTTTCCCAGGGGCGCCCTCGAGCCGGATCGCATCGAAGCGATATTGGACGAGGCATTCGATCCTCTCATCGTCCGCGTTCGCGATCTCACCACGCAAGAGCCAGGGGAGATCGACATCGACGCCGAGCTCACACGGCGCGAGCTAGCGCACCGCGTCTTGTCGGAGATGATCTCGCAAGACCCGCGCCTCCGCGACCTTGCGGAGCCGATGACCGACGTGGCCCTGAACATCCAGGAGCTCGCACTCGCTGACAGCGATCCTGCCGATATCGCCACGAGTCTCGAGCGTTGGCAAAGCGAACACGGGCGCCCCCTTGCAGAACCATTGGTAGCTCTTTCCAAAGACGAGCCATAGGCGATGCTGATTCAGCATGTTTCTCTCACCAACTTTAAGAGCTACAGGCATGCCGAGGTCGATCTCGCCGCGGGGACTATTGCGATTGTGGGGCCCAATGGCGCCGGCAAGAGCTCTCTCCTCGAGGCCATCGGGCTGACGCTGTTCGACTGTCAACGCGGCACGTACGCCGAGCGTTTGCGCGAGGGCGCCCGGAAAGGATCGGTCATCGTGCGCCTCACCTCGTCGCTGGACGAGCGCACCTATGATGTGCGTCGCGAGTTTACCCATCGTGCCACCACCAGCTATGTCGTCACCGACACCGAACTGGGCGATCGCGTGCTCGCAGACGGCTCCGAAGAGGTCACCGCCTGGCTCCGCCAGCACTTGCGCGTCGACGAGTCGCCAGGCCTGTCCGCTCTATTCGAGACCACCATCGGAGTGGCGCAGGGCACGTTCACGGCACCGTTCCTTCAGCCAGCCTCGGCTCGCAAAGCCCTGTTTGACCCGCTCCTCCGCGTCGACACGTATCGGGCCGCCTACGAGGCGCTGCGCCCTACGCAACGGTATCTGCAGGCCCAGCAGCAAAAACTGGATCGCTCTATCGCCCACCTGGAGGGGCAGCTCCTGGATCTGCCCCAACGGGAGGCGCAGCTAGAATCCCTGAGCGCGCAACTGGATGAGCTGGCCAGCGCCATTGCGCAACTAGAGCGCACCATCGCCGATCTCGAGCCACGGATCGGCGAACTCGAGGCGCGTCGCGACCAAGCGCGCCAAGCCGACGAAGCGCGGCACCAAGCAGAAATCGCCTTGAAGCACCAGCAGCAGCGCATAGCAGACACACAAGAGCAGCTACGGCAAGCCGAGCTTGCCCAAGACGCTGTCTCGCGCTCGGAGACAGGGCATCGCGCCTACCTAGCCGCCGATGCCCGCCTGTCCGAGCTGGAGAAGCAACGTGAGACGCGTGATGCATTCAGTCGGCAGCAGGCGACGCTTCGCACAAACCAAGCCCGCCTCCAGGAACAAGCAACCGCCGCTGCTGCGAACCTGGAGCAAGCCCACGCCGCCCGCACACGAGCGGAAGCCTTACAGCCCAACGTCGAAAGGCAAGAGCGGTTGGAGAAGCAGCTCGCCCATGCGGAAACCGCTTCACGCCAAGCTAGCGAGATCGAGAGGCGTATCAGCGAGCTAGAGGACCGCGCAGCTCGCGAGCGAGAGGAGCTTGACGCCCTTCGCGCCAGAGCGACCCGCGCGCAAGCACTTGACGAGAAGCGTGCTGATCTCGAGCGGCAGGTCGCTGCCTTGACCGAGCAGTCGGAAGCCCTTGCCGAGGAGATGGCACAGCATCGCGCCAACCTGGCGCAGATCGTATCGCAGACGCAAGCCCTCGGCCAGGCCGGCGC
>JBNGEB010000215.1:0-4173 GCA_049975585.1 Anaerolineae bacterium | reverse complement strand
CCATCGAGGTGCCAAGGGCCGTGCGTCCCTACATGGGGGGTGTCGAGACGCTACCCTAAGATTCCCCTGCTGGCCACAGACGACGCGGCGATGGTGGGCAGCTTGTCTGGCGTAAGCTAACGAATAGTGTAGAAGGAGAGCTTGGTATGTCTCAGGGTCTGTTTGACCTACAGGGTCGTGTGGCGATGGTAACGGGGGCAAGCCGAGGCATCGGCCAGGGCATCGCGCTTGGCCTAGCTCAGGCCGGGGCTGACATTGTGGGTGTCTCTCGCGGCTCATGCGATGATACGCGATCCAAGGTCGAGAAGATGGGCCAGCGCTTTGCTCATATGCCCATGGATCTGGCGGTTGCTAGCGTGAGCGATCTGCAAGATTTGGTGGCCCGTGCCGTTTCGGAGATGGGCGGGCTAGACATCCTGGTGAACGCGGCTGGCACAATCACGCGACACCCCGTGTTGGAATACCCCGAGGAGGATTGGGACAGGGTTCTTCAGCTAAACTTGAAGACCGTGATGTTTCTTTCGCAGGCAGCTGCGCGTCACTTTGTGAAGATTGGCAAAGGCAAGATCATCAACATCGCGTCCGCGCTCTCGGTGCAGGGCGGCATTCTCGTGCCGGCGTACACGGCTTCCAAGCACGGCGTTATCGGCGTCACACGGTCACTGGCGAACGAATTGGCTGCCAAGAACGTCAACGTGAACGCCATCGTTCCGGGCTATATCCTGACGGATATGACGGCCCCGCTGGCTGCTGACGAGAGCCGAAATGAAGCGATTCTGGCAAGGATTCCGGCGGGACGATGGGGCGCGCCGTCGGATTTTGCTGGCGCTGCCGTGTTTCTCGCGTCGAGCGCGTCGGACTATTGTCACGCCACGATCCTGGCGGTAGATGGAGGGTGGCTCAGTCGCTAGCGGGCCTTGGGTATCACTAGTGACGACAGGTATGCAAGGACAAGGGGAGCGCATGTGCGCTCCCCTTGCTGCTCTACGATTGGTGGTGAGCTTGGTGCTAGAACCAGCCGCTGCATCGGGGGAAATGTCCTATCCAGACTTTGCCACCGTCGCCATCGGTGGTCTCAATTCGGATGAGGTCGCGTCCTGCTTGGTAGTAGACGAACGCCGCAATGGGCAAGACGGCTGACAGGGAACCAACGAGTCGTCTGTTTGTGCGCATCGGTACCCCTCTGGGTCCAAGCTTCCGAGAAGCGACGGATGCTCTCCATATCCGAACCCCTTGTACCCGGTGCGGTAAAATAGGCGCAAAGCGTAGGCTTTGCTTGCGTGAAATCAGTGTAATCTTTGCTTACCTCTCCGACCACCAGTTACCATCGCCAGCATCGCCGTCACAAAGGCGAGGGCGGCAACTCCAGCCGCCATCAGCCGTCCCCAGTTATATGCACTCGACGTAGCGTTAGCTTGTCCCACTTTGCCAAAGGCTACGCGCCCCACGGGCTGTGGGATGCTACCGCTATCTGTGGCAACCCGGATGATCCAGTAGCTGCTGGTCGGCATGTCCTGCCAGATATCGAGCTGTTGGGAGAGAGCATAGTGGGCTAGCCGTTGCTCGAAGGTTGGCTCGTTTCCCGGAGACAGGGCGGCCTCTATTTCAACGGCCTGCCATTGGGCCAAGGACGCCTCATTCTCCCACAGGATCTGAAGATACTGAAGGTCCGTGATCTCTTTATAGCGGATCGAGGTCTGCCATAGGCTCCGCTCCTTCACATAGGTCTCTGGGACTGTGCGCCAGGGACTCCCAACGACTACCCTCACTAGCTGCTCTTCGCCCAGCGCCTCTGCAAGCTCCCTGGAGACTTGGCAAAGGGTTTCTAGATCAGACCACGTTACCTGGACCGTGAGCAAGGCCGCCTCCTTTTGGGCATCAAGAGCTGCCTCAACGAGCTCACGGCTATCAAGCATCGTGGTCAGGTCGGCCAAGGTCTGGAGCGTATCGTCAGCCGTAGGATCAAAGAGCTGGAACCGTTGCTCAGCAACGCGCATCTCGCTGGTCATGGTGATGGTTGTGACGACGGAAGCAAAGGGAGGGGCATAGCGAAGCAGGGCATCACGGGTCTGGGCTGAGATTCTGCCTTGCAACGCGTCGAGCGCCTGGCCAAGGCGCCCTTGCTCGGCGAGCGAGAGCGCCAAGCGCAGGGCCAGCGTCTCTTGGCGTTGATCGACCAGGTCTCCGCCGACGAGTGTTTCGGCTTTCTGTAGGTGATCCATGGCCAGCAATGGATCTCCCCTTTCCTCTGCTTCGAGCGCTGCCTCCACGTGAAGCTGACCAAGCTGCTCGCGGATGGCAGCGGTCTGCTCCGCGGGCGCAATGGCCTCTAGCTGCTGGATGGCTAAGGTGAGATAGGCGAGGCGTGAATCTCGTTGAGCCTCGCCTCTGGCCACATAGGTATCGGCCAGCGCGGATCGCAGCTCGGCGTCGACGGGGGCTCGTTCTAGCGTCGTGGTGAGCTCACCAATGGCCGCCGCATAGGCCGCTTTGTCGTTGAGCCCCAGAGCCGCTGCGTCAGAACCGATGGCCTGGTAGAGGTGGGCCAGCTCCCGCGCGTCGTCCTGCCCGCGCAAGCGAACAATCTCGTCCCAGGTCCAGGGCGCTAGGAGGAAGGCCTCGACCAACTCGGGCGAAGCGAGATCCCAGGTGAACGCATCGCTTGATGACTTGTCGCACGGGGAAGAAGCTTCCCAGAGGACCTCATCGGTGATGTGGATTGGATAGTCTAGCACAATGCGTACAGGTGGCACAGTGCCCCATCGCTCGAGGGGCGTGAGATCCCACCGCCACCATAGCAGGTGACCGGGCACAGCCGCTGTTTCGTAGGCGACTTCAAGCTGGGTGCTCTGTCCGTCATCTATGGTGAGGGCGAAGGCCTGGGGCGAGGACGAACTGAGGGCCACGGCGGTGCCGTCTTGGGTGAGTTCGAGGCGTTCCGTGGCCAACTCTACCAAGAGCAACAGGCTTATCTGCGCCGGCTGCTCGCCGTTGTTGCGGATGGTGTAGCACTGGGTACCCTGCGCGCGTGTGCCGGCTTCTGTTGCGTGCAAAGCCACGACATGACTGAGCCCAACGAGCTCGATCCCGCCGGGAGCCGCGTCTGGAACCAGCAATGGGCCAGCGAGCTGCGAGGAGCTCTCCGCGAGGGTGGGTTGAGCGCCTAGTAGCCATCCCACCGTTGCCAGGCACAGAATCGCGCCTGCGAGCAAGCGCACAGGTGCGAGGGTGGCCAAGCGGGCAGAGTGTACCATGAAGCGATGATAGGACTGAGGGGTTATCTGGTCAAGGAGCCTTGCTAATCGCGGCACGGGAGTGGATGGGAGTCGAACCCACCAAGGCCGTCTCAGCGACGCCCCCCAACGGTTTTGAAGACCGCGGAGCCCACCGGGACTCAACCACCCCCATGATGCTTCAAGGATAGCTTGCGACGGCTTCAGCGTCAACACCTGGTATTTTCGGGTGCGTGCTTATGTGCCGAGTAGGTACCCAATTGGCAGTATGATGCATGCCATGTCCCAGATGGCCGCTAGACTCCGGCAACCCCCGCGCCTATAATGTCGTTTATTGATGCTATGGGATGGAGACACCGTTTCCCGGTGTGACGCTAGTTGGGGGGCGCATGGCTGCCGACACAGGTCTAGATGTCAGCGTGATCGTGCCGGCCTACAACGAACATGGCGCCATCGTCGAGGTGCTGGAGCAGATCGATGTGACGATGCACGCGACGAGATGGTCTTTCGAGATCCTGGTTGTAGATGATGGTTCCACCGATGACACGGCCAAGCTGTGCCAAGCCGTGGAAGGCGTGCGTGTTATAACACACGGGCAGAATCGAGGCACGGGAGCAGCGCGAACGACGGGCGTGCGTCGCTCTGAAGGGCGCTATCTGGTCATGATCGACGCCGACGGCACCTACCCGGTGGATGCCATCCCCAGCCTGCTGGAGCGTCTAGAGAGCTGTGACATGGTGATCGGCGCGCGCACGCGCGAGGCCGGTACCTTGCGTTGGCTTCGCACCTTTGCCAAGGAGGCCATCCGCCTGCTGGCCTGTTATCTCACCGAGACGCGCATTCCCGATCTGAACTCTGGCCTTCGGGCCATGCGGCGCGAGTTGGTCGAGGCCTACTTGCCGCTCTTGCCCAATACGCATTCGTGGGTAAGCACCATCAC
>JBNGEB010000214.1:0-4193 GCA_049975585.1 Anaerolineae bacterium | reverse complement strand
CCGGGGCGCCGCGCGGTTTCGATAGTCGTATATCCGCAATGTGTGCTGCCCCGTTCGGCAGCCTTCCGGCGCAGGCGCCACTCGCGTGAGCGAGCCGGCGTCATTTTCGTTATGAGCCCGGTGGAGGCATCCATGGCCCTCTCTCTGAGCGCACCAGCGTTTATCATCGAGCGCGATGCATCCCGATGCATCGCATGCCAGGTATGCGTGCGGCAATGCGCCAACGATGTCCACTACTATGATGAGGATGACGACGCCGTCCGCAGCAATCCGGCCTCGTGCGTCGGGTGCCATCGCTGCGTCACGCTCTGCCCCACGCAGGCCCTCACCGTCCGCACCAACCCGCTCGAGTTCCGGCCGCATGCCAACTGGACGGCCTCGGCCCTACAAAGCATCTACAAGCAGGCAGAGACCGGCGGCATGCTGCTATCGGGCATGGGGTGCGACCAGCCCCACCGCATCTACTGGGACCACATGCTGCTGAATGCCTCCCAGGTGACGAATCCCAGCATCGATCCTCTACGCGAGCCTATGGAGCTCAAGACCTATCTCGGCGCGCGGCCTGACGCCGTGGCCGTGGAGCCCGGCGACGATGGCGAATGGGAGCTCCGCACCGAACTCACTCCGCAACTCGAGCTGGACGTGCCCATCATGTTCTCGGCCATGTCGTACGGGTCCATCAGTTACAACGCGTGCCTCTCACTGGCGCGGGCTGCCAGCAAGGCCGGTACCTATTATAACACGGGCGAGGGCGGGCTCCACCCCGATCTCTATGGCTATGGACCGGTCACCATCGCGCAAGTGGCATCGGGACGCTTTGGCGTCCACCTGGACTATCTCCGCACGGCGGCCGCCATCGAGATCAAGATCGGCCAGGGCGCCAAGCCCGGCATCGGCGGGCATCTACCCGGCGAAAAGGTCACGCGCGACATCTCGCGAACGCGGATGATCCCGGAAGGAAGCGACGCCCTCTCTCCAGCTCCCCACCACGATATCTATTCCATCGAGGACCTGCGTCAGCTCATCTTTGCGCTCAAAGAGGCCACGCACTATCAGAAGCCGGTGTCGGTGAAGGTGGCCGCCGTGCACAACATCGCGCCCATTGCCTCCGGGATCGTGCGTGCGGGCGCCGACATTGTCGCTATTGACGGGCTACGTGGCGGCACAGGCGCGGCGCCGACGGTGATCCGCAACAACGTGGGCATCCCCATCGAGCTGGCATTGGCGGCCGTCGACCAGCGTCTCCGCGACGAGGGCATTCGTCACCGGGCGTCCATCGTCGCCGCAGGTAGCATTCGCAATAGCGCCGACGTCGTCAAGGCCATCGCCCTGGGAGCCGACGCCGTCTATATCGCCACCAGCGCCTTGGTGGCCATGGGCTGTCACCTCTGCCAGAACTGCTACACCGGCAAGTGCAACTGGGGCATCGCCACGCAGGACCCGTACCTAACCAAGCGACTCAACCCCAACATCGGCGAGCGACGTCTCGTGAACCTGCTACGCGCTTGGTCGTTGGAGATCAAAGAGATGATGGGCGGCATGGGCATCAATGCCATCGAGAGCCTTCGCGGCAACCGGGATCACCTGCGCGGCGTGGGCCTCAACCAGGTCGAACTGGACGCGTTGGGCATTCGAGCCGCAGGCACATGAGAGGGACGCGACCATGAATCGCATCGTCATCCACGAGGAATACTGCATCGGATGCCGGCTCTGCGAGGTCCACTGTCTGGTGGCGCATTCGTCGTCACGTGACATCATCAAGGCCTATCGCGACGAGCGGAACACCATCATGCCCAGGGTCATCGTGGAAGAGAGCGGACCTCTCTCGTTCGCCATGCAATGCCGCCAGTGCCAAGACCCTCGCTGCCTGGAAGCGTGCCCGTCGGGCGCCATACAGAGGGCGCCCGGATCTGGCACTATTACGCTCGACGAGAGCCGCTGCGTCGGCTGCTGGATGTGCATCATGGTCTGCCCAGTCGGCGCCGTGCAGCAGAGCCTGACGGAGCACAAGGTCGCCAGCAAGTGCGACCTCTGCCAGGACTTGGGAGAGCCAGCCTGCGTGGCGCATTGCCCCAACGAGGCGCTGACCTACGAAGAGGTCCCGTGAGGAGGGCATCGTGAGCATCACCATCGTCGGCAACTCGGCCGCGGCTGTGGGAGCCATCGAGGCCATCCGCGAGTACGACGCAGATGCCCCGATCCGGATCATTAGCGCAGAGGGCCCCGATATCTACTCGCGACCGCTCATCTCTCACTATGTGGGGGGCGAGATCGATCGCCGGCGACTGGCCTATCGGGGACCCTCCTTCTATCAGGATCACAACGTGGACGCCCTGTTCCACGAGCCCGTCATCGCCATTGACCGCGCGGGTCACACTGTTACCACCAGCGAGGGCCACACCGCCTCCTACGACAAGCTCCTGCTGGCCGTCGGCGGGACGCCCATCGTGCCGCCCATGCCCGGGTTGGATCTGGAAGGCGTGACCACATTCGCGTCGCTGGCCGACGCGCAGGCCATCGAGAACCTTCTTGAGCAAGGGCGCGTGCGGCGCGCCGTGGTCGTTGGCGGGGGCATGATCGGCATCAAGGCCACCGATGCCCTCACCAAGCGCGGCGTGCGCGTCACCATGGTAGAGCTGGCCCCCCGCATCCTCATCCGCGCCCTGGACGACGAGAGCGCCGCCATGTTGACGCGCCTCTTTGAGAGAGTCGGCGTGCGCGTGCTCACCGAGAACACCGTCGCCGAGATCATCCCAGACGACGGCCATATCGCCGGCGTCGTCCTGCAGGATGGGCAACGCCTCGACTGCGACCTGCTGGTCTTTGGCATCGGCGTCCGCCCCAACGCCGGCCTTGCCAGAGACGCCGGCCTGGAGGTCAACCGGGGCGTGGTAGTGGATCGCGGCATGAGGACATCGGATCCCGACATCTATGCCGCGGGCGACGTCGCCGAGGCCTACGATCTGGTAGTGGACCTCAACCGCACCGTCGCCATCTGGCCCAACGCCTACCGACAGGGCGCCATTGCCGGCGCGCAGATGCTGGGCCAGCCGAGGCACGACCAGGGCGGCATTCCCATGAACGCCATCGAGGTGGCGGGAGTGCCTTGCGTCGCCATCGGCAGCGGCAACGCGGAAGGCGATGGCTATGAAGTGCTAACGAAAGGCGCGGCAGCGGATACCTCCCGCAGCCAACCGCAGTACCGGCGGCTGGTGCTCGAGGGCAATCGGCTGGTTGGCGTCATCCTGGTTGGCAACATCAGCCGGGCCGGCATCTATACCGGCCTCATCCGGCATCGCGTGGACATCTCGGCCCACCGGGACAGCCTCCTGAGCGACCGGCTGAGCCTGCTCTCGGTGCCGGAGGAGTATCGCAAGCACGTGGTGCGTGGCGAGAGCATCGAGGTTTAGGAGGCGAGCATGGCTTGGACAGACACCGAGAACCGCTACCGCCCATCGGGCGCCGACGATCGCGTGCACGACGCCTGCGGCCTGTTCGGCTTTATCGACACGGCGGGAGAGGCGCACGGCGGCGCCATCGCCGTAGAAGCGCTCTGCAGCATGCGGGAGCGAGGCAACGGCTTGGGCGCAGGCTATGCTGCCTATGGCATCTACCCCGAGCACGCGGAGCGGTATTGCCTCCATGCCATGTGTCGCCATCGCCAGGCCCGCCAGGAGCTAGACGAATACTTGCGACGACATTTCGCCGTCGTGCACGATGAGCCCATCCCCACGCGCGAGACGCTGGGCATCCTGGATCCCCCGTTGCTCTGGCGCTACTTTGTCTTGCCGCTGACGGCGCAGATGGGCGGCCACAGCGAAGCCGACTATGTCGTGCACCATGTGATGCAGATCAACACCACACTCGACGACGCATTCGTCGTTTCCAGCGGAAAGAACATGGGCATCTTCAAGGGGGTTGGCCACCCGGACCAGATCGCCGAGTACTATCGCAAAGAACTAAAGTACGACGTCCCACCGATGATGCCGTTGGTCGGGGAAGACTTTAACGTGACGCGCGCGGGGATTCATGCCGATGGGCTGCTCAAAGATGAGGAGATCTACAATATCTTTGATACCAATGCTTTGTTGAATCGTCCGGTGCGCGTGTTGATCAACCAGAGTTCCGGCGCGGCCGGTGTGGTGCACTGGATACACACGCACTTTGGGTTGCGCAATGCCGGCGAATTGGAC
>JBNGEB010000213.1:0-4218 GCA_049975585.1 Anaerolineae bacterium | reverse complement strand
AGACTTGGCCTACCGGACAGTTTACGCTATGAATCGAGTGGAAGCAAGGATGCACTGGCGCTCGCGGTTACCGGTTGCGATCCTGGCCAGCAAGCTGCGAGGCTCTGCTCTCAAAGAAACGAGCGCAAGAAGTGTGCCAATCACGCGTCGGCGAGTTTAGGGTGATGCAGGTGGTCCTTCGACGTTGGCCTCTTCTGTGGTGGGGGCGAGTTGCTCCAGGCCGTTGTTGATGACGGTCTGGATCGATTCAAGCTGCTCGGCGAGGTCCTCCAGCGTTTGCCGCACATAGAGCCGGGCGTCGTTCTCAAAGGCTGCTGCCCGATCGCGTGCATCCTGCAGAATGGTCTCTGCCTCCTGCTCTGCTTCACGGAGCATGTGCTCCTCGTCGATGCGTACTTTGGCCTCTTCGAGCATGCGACGTGCCTCATCCTGAGCTCGGGCCAGGACGGTATCGCGCTCTTGCAGGAGCGCTTCTGCCTCCTGGATTTGTTCGGGAATCGACAGTCGCATCTGATCCACGAGATTGGCCAAGGCCTGCTCGTCCATGGCCAGTTTGCTGCTGAGGGGCACGCGCTTGGCGTCCCGCATGAGTCCCTCTAGCCGATCGACTAGGCTCAGGATGTCGATGGCCATCACCCCCTGTCCTGACAGTCTAGGTTGCCAATACGCGCTAGCAAGGCTTCCTCCACGGGCCTGGTGACAAACTGGGCTACTGAGCCGCCCGCTTGGGCCACTTCTTTGACGAGGGAAGAGCTCACGAACGCGTACTCGCCGCTGGTCATGAGGCATAGGGAATCCACTTGGGGAGCTAGACGCCGGTTGGTGAGGGCCATCTGATACTCCATCTCAAAGTCGGAGATCACCCGCAGGCCTCGCACGATGACCTGGGCGCCGCGATCCAGAACAAAGCGTACCGTGAGCGTATGATAGCTCTCAACGGTCACGTTGGGTAGCCCCTGAAGGGCTTGACGTGCCATCTGCAGCCGCTCGTCCACATCGAACAAGGTATGTTTGGCCGGGCAGGCGTACACGGCCACGATCAGCTCATCGAACAGCTCCGCGGCCCTTCGCACAATGTCGATGTGGCCCAAATGGATGGGGTCAAAAGTGCCCGGATAGACTGCTTTGGTCATGTTGCCCCTCGTGTCTCTGACGTGTATGCCGCCAGAAGTGCTGTATGCTTGCGGCTAGCAAGCGATGGTTCTCCGCGGAGAGCTGTGGATCGCTCTCAAATAACGCCTCGGCCTCTTTTCGTGCCATCTCGAGCGTGTCCCGATCACCCAGGTTGGCTACTTTGAGATCTGGCAACCCGTGCTGGCGTACCCCAAGAAAGTCGCCTGGTCCGCGCATCTCGAGATCCTTTTCTGCGAGGACAAAGCCATCGTGGATCTTTTCCGCCAGGCGCAGGCGTTCCCTACCCGTCTCGCTAGGATCGTCTGTCATGAGGATGCAGTAGGATTTGGCTTCGCCGCGCCCCACGCGTCCTCGAAGCTGATGCAACTGCGCTAGGCCGAAACGATCCGCATCTTCGATCATCATGACGGTGGCGTTGGGGATGTCCACGCCCACCTCGATGACGGGCGTGGTCACCAAGAGATCGTAGGCGCCATCCCGGAACTGGGCCATGATGCGTTCCTTGTCTGGAGCCGGCATGCGCCCATGAAGTAGAGCAATGCGCCACTGGGGCAGGATCTCTTCCTGCAGCCGACGGTGCTCTTCGATGACGGCTGTCACGTCCGTATCATCATCGCCTTCAATGAGTGGGCACACGATAAAGGCCTGCCGTCCTGCCTCTAACTGGGCGTTGAGAAAGGCATAGATACGCTCGCGAGCCAGATCGTCGCGTACGGCGGTGATCACGCGTTGCCGGCTTGGCGGTACCTCGTCCAGGATGGAGACGTCCAGATCCCCATAGATGGTGAGGGCTAGGGTCCTCGGGATTGGCGTTGCGCTCATGGCTAGCATGTGGGGCTCAAAGAAGGTTCCTTTGGCCTGTAGCGCCTCGCGCTGGGCGACGCCAAAGCGATGTTGCTCATCGACCACTACCAGGCCTAACCGCGCAAAGCTCACGCTCTCTTGGATCAGCGCGTGCGTGCCCACCACAACTTGGATGGCGCCGCTAGCCACGCCCTCGCGGATGGCCTCTTTCGCGTCTTCGGGCAAGCCGCCCACGAGTAGCTCGCAGCGGATGTCTGGCCATGGCTCGAGCATCCCAGAGAGGGTCGCATGTAGTTGCTCCGCAAGAATGGAGGTGGGCGCCATGATGGCTGCCTGAAGCCCGTTACGGACGGTGACCAGGGTGGCCACAGCCGCGACCACGGTCTTGCCAGAGCCCACGTCGCCCTGCAGGAGCCTGGCCATCGGGATGGGGTTGCCCAGATCCGCGATGATCTCCTGAATGGCGCGTCGCTGCGCGCCGGTCAGCGAGAAGGAGAGGTTCGCTTCGAATTCCTCGACCAGGCCCTCTGGCACCTCGAACGCTCGGCCGGTTCTCTCGAGCCTCTCCTGCCGGCGGAGCAGCAAGCCGAGCTGGAGCAAGAAGAACTCGTCGAAGCAGAGACGCTGCTTGGCCCGGTAGAGGGCGTCACGGTCCTTTGGGAAGTGGATCTGATCCAGGGCTTGGCCAAGCGGCATTAGCCCTAGTCGCGCGAGCAAGCTTGCCGGCATCGGGTCGGTGATGCGCGGGATCCATTGGTCCAGGGTCTTGCGCATCACGCGACGCAGATAGCGCATGCGCAGGCCCTCGGTGAGAGGGTACCGCGGCACTAGCCTTCCTGTGTGGAGAAGCTGGCGCTGTAGAGGCTCCCACTCTGGCGACGTGAAGACGGGCCGTCCGAGGTACGAGTCCACGGCGCCGCTAACGACAATCTCGCGCCCAGGGCGAATCGTCCGCGCGAGGTGTGGCTGGTTGAACCAGGTGACTTGGATCGATCCCGTGCCATCGCTCAGCGACACGCGAAAGATGGGTCGGCCGCTCTTGGTACGCGAGAGCTTGGCTCGCGACACGACGCCACAGATGGTGACCTCGTCGCCCACTTGAAGCTTGCTGATGGTGCTCAGGTGCGTATAGTCGTCGTAGCGTCGGGGAAAGTGGTAGAGTAGATCCCGGATGGTGTGAACCCCCAGGTTGGCGAGGCGCTTGGCGTTGACCTTCCCGACGCCGTCAAGCTCGGTGACGGGGGCTCCTAGGCCTCGTGATCGCTCCGATGGGGCGGGCTTGGCCTCCGCCTTGCGAGGGCTTGCAGCCTCTTCAGCCCCTTTCGGCTCTGGTTCTGGCTGGGCAGGGGGAACGGTTCCTGCCGACGTGCTGTCGCTGACCAAAGCGTGAGCCTTGGATGCCGCTGCCTGGCGTGCTTTTGGATCCATGTCGCTGTAACCCGTCAGGGTCTCTACGAGCGCATCCACTGGAAGATCGCCAGTGCTTTCGGCCTTTGCCTTCCATTGGCTCAAGAAGCGATCTAGTCCGCCTATGACCGCCTGATCGCGATAGCCTTGCTCGGCTTCCAACCGCAGAATTCGTTCGAGCATCTCGCGTGGCGATGCCATAAGTCTCTTTCTGTCTTGCTACGCTATCCTCTAGGGATGATTGGGGACCTAGGTCTCAGCCGCGACGAGGGCCATGCCCTTGGGGCCTACGAGCCGGCCGAACGACGGACCGCAGATCTGCTCTTCGATGGCCTGCTTGGGCACGATGCTGGTCAGGAGCTCGCGCAGGAGCTCTGGCTGGCTCTCTACCCCCGTATGTAACATGGTCAAATGCCGCAACTGCACAAACTCGCCAGCGAACTCGGCCAGGCGCTCGATGGCAGTCCCCTTGCGCTTACGCCGTGGCAGGAGAGTGATGTGCCCATCCTCAAGCAGAAGCAGCGGGCATTGCTCCGTGTTCCATTCCTTCCCGGAGCAGCCTTCCACGGTCACCCCTGCTCGTTCAAGCCTCTGGGGCGAGTCCACAAAGAATGCACAGTAGGTATGAGGTATGAGCCCTCGCAGAAGCCTCTCGATCTCGGACGCTCCGGCTCCCTCCTGAGCGGCCTTGGCCGCTTCGGTGACCAGAATCCCCAGCGCTGCGGAGGTAAAGCGCGAATCCAGGACCCGCACGTCATACCGTTGCCCGAGGAGGCTTGTGGCGCGGCGAGCAGCCTGCACGGTGCCATCGAGCGCACCAGTCATATGCACAGAGACGATCGCGTCGCTTTGTTGGGTTAGGCGGGCGTAGGC
>JBNGEB010000212.1:0-4220 GCA_049975585.1 Anaerolineae bacterium | reverse complement strand
CGTCCACTCGGTGCCCACAGCTCGGGCAGAAGACAGCCCCCTCTGCCAAGGGCTCGCCGCAATTGACGCAATACTTTTCGGGGGCCATGCCTACCGCTCCTTCTGCCGCCTAGACGCATCTACCGACACCGGACGACGCTCCCATCCTACATGAGACGGCGTCTTTTGTCCATTCATTAGGTTCTTTATCTGTTCTTTAAGCATCGCACCAAGAAGTGCGAATCCCTGCCAATGCAACGGGCCCCTGGCGCCTTGAAGACACCAGGGGCCCTTCCCAGCAAGCTACTTGAGCTCCACAACGCGGATGTTGTCAAAGGCGATCTCTACGCCCGGCGTGTCGAACGAGCCGGCCACCAAGCCGATGTCGCCATCGGCAAAGCTGCCGTCCTGCACCTTGTCTAGCGGCTCGCCGTTGACGCCAAACACAAAGGTGCCCTCTCGCATCTCCACCGAGATGCGGTTGCGGGCGTTGCCCTGGCGCACCAGCGTCGACTCGGTCCACGGGATGATCTCGATCCACTCGTCATCGACATACTTGCCAAAGCGATAGTAGCCATCGCTGGCGATCTCGAACCGGTAAAAGTTGAGCTCATCCTGGTAGCCAAAGACGATGCCAAACCCGTTGTCGTCGGGGCCGCCAATCTTGATGGCGTCCACCGTGATGAGGATGCCATCGTCGAACCACTGGTAGGCGTTGCCCCAGGTCATCCAGTTGACCTTGTCCACCAGAATGACATAGCGCCCGCCCTGGTAGCCCACGGTCTGATCGTCGCCGCTGAACTCGTCCCAGCCGCTGGTGGGATCGTGGAAGTCGT
Source organism: Anaerolineae bacterium (assembly GCA_049975585.1). Taxonomy (GTDB): domain Bacteria; phylum Chloroflexota; class Anaerolineae; order UBA1429; family UBA1429; genus DAIRUQ01. The sequence goes on along the minus strand of JBNGEB010000212.1, from coordinate 3,405 downwards.
CGGTATAGAGCTCCTCGCCGACCTCCGGGCGTTGCTCGGCGACCACGGTCACCTCGGCGCTGCCGCCACCGATGTCGGGCGGCACGATGGTCCCGTAGGACTTGACCAGCCACACGATGCCCACGATGATGACAACAAGAATCGCCAGGCAGCCGCAGCCACCCGCGACGTAGAGGCCCGTCTTGCTCTTTTTCTTGGGCTCCTCGGGCTGGAAGCTACCTCGCGCCGTGGGTCCGCCGCTGCCGCCCAAAGGCGGGGCGCCCCCGGCCTGACCCCGCGCCCGACGCGTAGGCAGCGGCGAAGGTGGCGTGGTAGGGCGGGGCCGGCTCTGGCCGCCGGTGCCGCTCCCACCGGACGAGGCCGCGGGCCGCAGTCCACCAGCGCCCGATGGAGGAGGAGGAGGCGGCGGCGGAGGCGGAGCGGGCTCGCCGGCAAAGGCGTCGTCCACCACGGTGGCATCGCCTGCTGAGACATCCTCGGGCAAGCTGTCCACGCGTTGGCCGCAGCTAGGGCAAAAGGCGGCCCCTTCCTCCAGCGGCGCTCCGCAGTTGACGCAGAACTTCTGGGGGGTCATGATCGTCGCTCCTTCTCTAGTGGATGGCGGACCCGTACACGGCCCTGCGGGTTCATTGCGACCATGATAGCACGTCCCGCACAAAGGCGCCAACGTCTGAGGGGCTTTCGTGGCCCAACTCCCTCCGATTGACGCTGTCACCCGACCAACCTATCATGTCAACATCTGTGCGAATTCAAGGCGTCACGTGGCGGGGGAGTTGATCCATGCGCAGTCGCCGTCTCGCGTTGCTGATCCTGGCCCTGTGGGCGTTGCTGGCGCCCGTTGCGTCGGCCCAACCCACGGGACCCGATCCGTCCGACGTGCCGGTCGTGCCCATGCCGCAGATTCCCGACGAGCCCGCCTATGTGCCGGGGCAACTCCTGGTCAAGCTGGATCAGGGCGTGGCGGTGATGGCCGCATCGGATCTGCGCGCCCAGCTCGATGCCACCGTCGCCTGGCGGTCGCAGCTCACCGGGGCGGAGCTCTGGCAAGTGCCCGTCGGCCAAGAGCTGGCCGCCATCCAGACGCTCCGCGCGAGCCCCGGCGTCGTCTATGCCCACCCCAACTGGCTGGTGTACGCGCTCGAGACGCCCAACGATACGTACTATGCCCTCTACCAGTGGAACCTGCCCATCGTCAACCTGCCCGCCGCTTGGGACATCACCACCGGCTTGCCGCCCGCCAGCGAGGTCACCGTGGCCGTCATCGATACCGGCGTTGACCTCGACCACGAGGACCTGGACGGCAAGCTGGTGCCCGGCTATGACTATATAGACAACGACAACGATCCCAACGACGAGCACGGCCACGGCACCCACGTAGCCGGCATTGTCGGTGCGGCGACGAACAACGGCACCGGCGTCGCAGGCGTCTCCTGGGGCGCCAAGATCATGCCGGTGAGGGTGCTCAACGAGTATGGCCTCGGTTCCGTAGCGGACACCGCCCAGGGCATCGAGTGGGCCGTCACCCACGGCGCCGACGTCCTCAACCTGAGCCTGGGCGGCACAGAATCCGGCTGGGACGCCGTACAGAAGGCCATCGATGTGGCCTACAATCAAGGCATCGTCACCGTAGCCTCCATGGGGAACAGCGGCGACGGCACGGTCTACTACCCCGCCGCTCTGAACCACGTCCTGGCGGTAGCCGCCACCGGCCCCACGGACCAACGCACCTCCTACAGCACCTACGGTCCCCATTGCGACCTCGCCGCACCCGGCGGGATCGAGTCGGACAACCCGACCGACAGTATCTAAATCTATAGCACTGTCCCCGGTGGCTATGGTCATCTTCAGGGCACCTCCATGGCGGCGCCGCACGTGGCGGGCCTGGCCGCCCTGGTCTGGTCGCTGGATCCGACCCTGTCGCCGGATATGGTCCGGGTGCTGATGGAATCCAGCGCCGTGGACAAGGGCGCAGCCGGCCCCGACCCCTACTATGGCCACGGACGCATCGACGCCCATGCCGCCGTCCGCAAGACGGACCTGCTGCTGGCACCGAGCGATCCCCGCGTGAACGAGCAGTGGGCGCTGGCCATCGCCGATGTGCCCGAAGCCTGGGCCTACGAGGCCACGCTGGCCATCACGGCGACGGCGCCCGTCACCGTGGCCATCCTGAGCACCGGCGTCGTGACGGATCACCCCGAGCTGGCGGGGCGGTTGCTGCCGGGCTATGACTTTGTGGCCGATGACGCCGTCCCCGAGGACACCATCGGGCGAGGGACGGCACTGGCCGGCGTGGTGGCCGCCGGCACCGACAACGGCCTGGGCATCGCAGGGATGGCCCGCTCCGACGACGTGCGCATCCTGCCGGTGCGCGTCACCTACACCGACACCGGCGCCCTGGTCCCCGACGCCCTGGCCAACGGCATCGCGTATGCCGCCGATCAGGGATCGCAGGTGATCCTGATTGGCGGGACGCTGCCATCGTCGGACCCGGCTGTGGACGCCGCCCTGGGGGCCGCCGCCGCCCAAGGCGCACTGATCCTCGCCGGCACCGGGGACAAGGGAGCCTCCACCGTCGGCTATCCCGCCTCGTCCGAGCACGTCATGGCGGTCTCGTCCACCACCTGGGACGACGAGCTGGCTTCGGATGCGAACCACGGCTCGGGCGTGGCGATGGCGGCGCCCGGTGGCGGGTCACCGGGGAATCCCTCGGGCGTGCTGACGCTGGACGTGGCCGGCCGATACGTGACGCGCTCCAGCACCGCGGTGGCGGCCGCTCATGTGGCCGGCGCCGCCGCCATGATCCTAACCCACGCGCCCGCCGCGCGCCCGGCCATGCAGCTCGACGCGCGCCGCCTGCGGATGCTACTCCAGGCCCCTACCCAGGACTTGGGCGCCGCCGGCCCCGATGACTATTACGGCGCCGGCCGACTGGACGTCGAGCGGTCCCTATGGCTGGCCACCCAGGTCGAGCCGCAGCTCTATCTCGCAACCATCGCCCGCAACAACTAGGAGGTCCCCATGCGCTTGGCCAGCCTGGATTCGCCGCCGAGCCTCCTGGGCGTTGTCTTTGACTGGGGGACAGGGGCGGCGTGAGTTCCTCGGAAGAGACCCTACGTCCTGTTCGAGGCGGCCGTGGAGGCCTGCCTGCGCATGTAACGGACATCTCGCGACCGTCACGTTGTGCATCGTATCCATCAGAAGGACAAGGAGACGCATGAAGATCGGGTTGGACGCGCTCACCATCACGCTCATCACCAAGGACCCCATCGAGATCCTGCAAAAGATCGTGGACTATGGCCTGGAGGGCGGACAGCTCAGCTCGGGCGCCCTGCGCGAGCAGTCGGACGCCTACTTGGAAGAGTTTATGGCCTACAAGCGCGACCATGGCCTCTACCTGGAGCTGAC
>JBNGEB010000211.1:0-4228 GCA_049975585.1 Anaerolineae bacterium | reverse complement strand
CGACGCCCTCCGATGGGGCCTCTGGCCCCGCTGCCTCGGCAGCCGGGGCTTTTCCCACCAGCTCCGCCTCGGCCTCGGCGACGAGTGCCGCGATATCCTCATCGGCACCGCCAATGATGCCCACCGGCGTCATGACCGGCACGCTTATACCGGGCTGGAGCAGGATCTTGCGCAGAACGCCCTTGCTCCGCGACTCGACCTCTAGCACGGCCTTGTCCGATTCCAGCGTGAACAGAACGTCGCCGCGGCCGACCTCATCACCTTCCTGCTTTAGCCATTCGACAATGGTGCCTTCTTCCATTGTCTGTCCAAGCTTGGGCAAGATCACTTTTTTGGCCATGGTTTCTCCTCAAACTGCGTGTGACATCCCCGCATTGTCACCGCAATACCTCATGAACGCCCTCGATGATGCGCCCGACGTCAGGTATGGCAGCATCCTCCAATGTCTCTGCCATCGGAACCGGCACATCCAGAGACGCCACGCGCACCATCGGCGCGTCGAGCCAGTCAAAGGCCGACTCGTTGATCAACGTGAACAGCTCGCTGATGACGCTCTGCGTCTTGTACGCCTCCGTGACGCCGACCACCCGACCCGTCTTGCGCACCGATTGCACCACCGTTTCCAGGTCCAGCGGCTTGATGGACCGTAGGTCCACCACCTCGGCGCTGATGCCCTCCTCGGCCAGCGCCTCGGCCGCCTCGAGCGCCATGAGCACCATCCGAGAGTAGCTGATGATGGTGACGTCGCTGCCCTCGCGCTTGACATCGGCCAAGCCCAGAGGTATGACATAGTCGCCCTCTGGAACCGGCCCCTCGGTACGATAGAGCATCTTGTGCTCGATGAACATGATGGGGTTATCGTTGCGGATGGCGGCTTTGAGCAGACCCTTGGCGTCGTAAGGGGTCGCCGGCATCACCACATAGATGCCCGGGAAGTGATTCCACAGCGCCTCGAGGCTCTGCGAGTGATGGGCAGCGATGCTGCGGCCGGCCCCGCCTTCGCTCCGCACCACCATGGGAACCCTGGTCTTGCCACCGAACATGTAGCGGTTCTTGGCACCCTGATTGGCCAGCTGGTCCATGGCGAGAGGTGTAAAGTCCACATACATGATCTCTGCCACTGGCCGCAGACCGGTCATGGCAGCGCCGACGGCCGCGCCACCAATAAGCGCCTCGGAAATGGGCGTGTCCTTGACCCGCTCGGGCCCAAACTCCTCGAAAAGGCCCCGCGTAGCGCCATAGGCACCACCATAGAGACCCACATCCTCACCCATAATGAACACTCTCGGATCCCGCTGCATCTCCTCGCGCATGGCATCGCGCAACGCCGCCGCATAGGTGATGGTCGGGATAGAGTCATCGGTGCGAACCCGCTCCGCGAGACGGCGTTCTGCCTCGATCTCGCTCGGCGTCACCGGGCTAGGCACGTACACGTCCTGCTCGACCTCGGAGGGATCCGGCATGGGAGAGTTGAGAGCGAACTCTGTCGCCTTTTCGATGGCCTCTTCAGCTAGCTCCTCTATTCTATCGATCTCTTCCTGGGTCGCGATGCCGGTGTCGACCAACCGCTTCCCAAAGGTAACGAGCGGATCGCGATCGTGCCAGGCTTGCTCCTCTTCCTTGGTGCGGTACTTGCGCGGATCCGACCGCGAGTGACCGTACCAGCGGTAGGTCTTGCACTCGATCAGCGTCGGGCCTTCGCCATTCCTCGCTCGCTCTAGAGCAGCCGCCGCCGCCTCGCGCACAGCTATGGGGTCCATGCCATCCACAACGACGCCGGGCATGCCATAGGCCGCAGCTCGCGCGGCGATATCGGGTATGGCGCTCACCGTGTTAAAGGGCACCGACATGCCGTACATGTTGTTCTCAACAACATACACCACGGGCAGGCGCCACGCTGACGCTAGGTTCAGCGACTCGTGAAAGTTGCCAGTGTTGCTGGCACCGTCCCCGAAAAAGCACACCGCCACGGTGTCCTTGCCCTGCATCTTGAACGACAGGGCCGCTCCCGTAGCAACGGGGATGTTGCCGCCGACGATACCCGTCGCGCCTAGGTTACTGCGCTCCACGTCCGCGATGTGCATAGAGCCACCACGTCCGCGGCAGTAACCCGTGGAACGTCCGCACAGCTCGGCCATCATCTTGTTAAGATGGTCCTGGCGCTCCTCCTCGCTAGTGGTGAGGCTGACGCCACGCGCATGGCAATGACCGTGGCCACGGTGCGTGCTGGTGATCACGTCGTCATCGCGCATCGCCGAAACGGTGCCGACTGGCACGGCTTCCTGCCCGGCCGACAGGTGCGACGCCCCCTTGATGATGTTCTGGCCAAGCAGATCGTACACCGTATCCTCAAAGATGCGGATCTCCCACATCTCTCGCAAGAGCTCCAACAGCTCTTCCTTACCGAGGCCGCTCATCCTTGCCTTGCCTGTCATCTGTCACCTTCCTTCTCTGAGCCCATACTCAGATACGGCGCGCCTTCCGTTGACCACCCGACCCTGATCGATGCTAACGTCTTGGGGCCGAGCACTCGCACCTATGCAGCTCTGATCAGTTGCACCTCGACCTGGAGTCGCATCTCCTCGACAGCCTCCTGACAGGGCATGCGTGATCCGTCAAGGCCTGCTGCCGCCGTTCCACAGGCGACTGCCCACCGTAGACGCTCCGTCTCATCCAATCCTCGCTCACGTGCATAGAGCCACCCGGCTAGAAGCGCGTCTCCCGCGCCTACCGGACTAGCCTCCTCGATCACCGGCGGCCTAGCCCAGAGCGTGGATCCCCCCTCATCAGAAACAGCACCTTGCTTGCCCAATGATAGCACAACGTGCCTGGCACCCCGCTCCCGTAGCGCGTGCACGGCCTCGGCCCAAGCTTGCGGGCCGTTCAGGCTCACGTCCAGCAGATCTCTCGCTTCTGCGAGGTTCGGCTTGATGAGATCCGGCCTTGCCATCAATCCCTCCGCCAGCGCAGCGCCCGACGCATCCAGCGCAACATGAGCCCCCTGGGAGCGCAGCGTGCTGATGAGGCGCGCGTACGTATCCGATGGCGCACCCGGCGGCAGACTGCCCGACAGCACACAGACATCGCCGTCGCCGATGCGCTCTATGGTTGCCATGAGCGCATCCAGATCCGTCGGCGACACCATTGGCCCGGGCTCGTTCAGTTTGGTAACCTGCCCTGAGGCGTCATCCACCACGGTCAGATTTGACCGCGTCTCGCCTCTGACCTGCTGGAACGCGCACGTGTATCCACGCTCTCGCAAGCCATCCACCAGATAGCGACCCGTAGCGCCACCGGCGAACCCCAGAAGCACGCTCTCCAGTCCTAGCGCGCGGAGGGCGACGGATACGTTCACGCCCTTGCCAGCCAGATCGATCGCCGCCGAGTCCGCACGATTCAGCTCGCCAACCCTCAACCCCCGCAGGTGCAGCGTGCGATCAATGGATGGATTGAGAGTGACGGTATAGATCATGCCCAGGGATCGCCCCGCCTTAGGCTCTCATACCTAGCCAGCACGAGCTCGCCCAGCCGCTCCGATGGCGCAATGCCGGCGACTTGCTGCATCACCGAGCCCACGCCCTCGTCTGCGACGCGTTGTGCAAGCTTTGCCGCAATGGCATCGCTGGGCTCGTCATAGGCCAACGCCCCCGCAATGCCCCAAGCCAGGTTCTCTGGTACGACACCCGCCTCTTCCGCAAGGCGCGCGGCTCCTACCAGACGGTCCTCCGGAGCAAGCTTCCGTAAGGGATCGCGCGCCAATCTGTTGACCAGATCGCCCAGCGCATGATTGTCGAACCGCCGGAGCAACTCGTCGACGTGCGCCTGCAGCCACGCCAGCTCCGCGCCAAAGCGCGCCGCGATGCCGTGGGCCGACTCGTCTAGCGCCGCCTCCAGCACCCGACGGATCGCCTGGTCAGCCAAAGCCTCATAGCCGTAGGTATGCCCGCGCTGGTATCCCAGGTAGCCCAGGACCGCATGCCCCGCGTTGTGCAGATAGAGCTTGCGCGCCGTGTAGAGTTCGAACCCGTCATGGGCCTCCATCCCCACGATCTCGGGCACCGGCCCGACAAAGCCCTCCGCATCCACTGGCAGCTCCTTGTAGGGCTCTGCAATGATCAGGCTTGGTTGCTCCTCTCGAAGCGACACCGGCACCTCGGGCACCATCCGACCAATCACCGTATTCACAAAGCCGACATGGGTATCCAGATAGGAGCGCTGCGCCTCGCTC
>JBNGEB010000210.1:0-4231 GCA_049975585.1 Anaerolineae bacterium | reverse complement strand
GTCTTGCCGACGGAACGACGCTGGATTCCAGCGACCCGGAAAGCCGGGCAGCCTTCGGTAAAACACACCAACAGTTTCTGCAGGACTTGATCGAGCTTGCCGATGAGGTCAAGGGCGATGCCGAACTGGCCGCGGCTGCTCCCTGCTGGGGAGAGATTCGTGTGGCCTCGGAGGGCTGCGAGGCTAACCTGGGCGATGGTCTGGTGCCGGTCGACGCGCTCTTTGGCGAGCGCATGCGGCTGGTCGGGTACGGGCTTGATTCCAGTCAGGATGCGCTCAGTGTGCGACTCGTGTGGCGGGCTGAGCAGCGCATGCAGACCGACTATACCGTGTTCGTGCACCTCTACGACCCAGCCGACGGGATACCAGTTGCGCAGGATGATGCCATGCCGCACCGCGGGGCTTTCCCAACGCGATTCTGGATGAGCGGCGAGATGGTGGAGGACGTGATCTCGATACGGCTCGAGGGTATCCAGCCGGGGACGTACGGGGTGCTGGTGGGCGTGTACAACTGGGCGACGGGGGAGCGGCTGCCGATCGAGGCGGACGGTGGGCCTGCGGATCCAGACGGGCGTTTCGTGCTGGAGGCTGCATGGGAAGTGCAATAATCGAGACATCGGCACAGCTCGGAACAGGAGACGGCAAACCGAGATCACGCGCCTGGGTGCATAGGTGGCTGATACCTATGGCGCTTTTTCTGCTCGCGCTAGTCCCCCGGGCGCACGCGCCGGTATCCAGGCCCATCGTCTGGTCGGACCGCGGCTTTCACTTTGCCAACGCGGTCTTGCGGCGTGATTGGGCCGATACGTACCGCCGATACCATCCTGGCGTCACCACGATGTGGCTATCAGGCTTTGCCTTGAGGTGGTTCGCTCATGCCAACGGCGATCTGAGCGCGGATCAGATGCTGGGCATTGCGCCCGTCAAGCCCGGCACGCTGGACGACGCGGTCTTGGCGGGCGTCCTGCCGCTGGCTGTGGCAATCTCGGCGGCCATTGCGTTGACCTACCCGCTGCTGCAAAGACGTGCCGGCACTAAGGTAGCCTTGGCGGGGACGGTCCTGCTGGCCTTGGACCCCTTCCATCTCTCGAACAGCAAGGTGATCCATCCCGACGCGATGCTGGCCAGCCTGATGCTCCTGAGCGTGCTGTTCTTCTGGAACTGGCTGAGCTTTGGGAAGCGAAGAAATCTAGTGGCCAGCGGGTTGGTGGCGGGGCTGGCGTTCCTGACTAAAAGCCCATCGCTCTTCCTGGTGCCGTTCCTCGGTCTGAGTGGGGTAGCGGCGACAGTCGTCGGGGAAAACGTCGCCGGTGAGGAACGGGCTCCTTGGCAAGCGATAGCTTTGCTCCTGCGAGGCATGCTGCTCTGGGGCGCTGTGGCCGGGATCACGTTTGTGATTTTCTGGCCCGCCATGTGGGTGGAGCCGCTGGCCGTCCTGCAGCGGATGGCGCAGCGTGTGCTCTTTCACGTGGAGGAGGAGCATTCGAATCCCGTCTATTTCATGGGGGTGAGCGCGCTGCGCGATCCGGGACCACTGTTCTACGTCGCGACCGTGGGATTCAAGACGACCCTCGTGACACTTCCACTGGCGTTGCTAGGCGTGGTGAGCGGGTTCGTTGGAAGACTGGGGCGTAGGCAGCTCGACGTGATACTGCTGAGCGTCTATGTGCTGGCGTTCGGCGCTCAGATGAGCCTGGGCGCATGGAAGCAGATGCCGTACATTCTGCCCGTGTTTCCCGCCATCGCGCTCTTGGCAGCATATGGCATAGGTTGGCTGACTGAGTTGGTCGCCAAGGCCGGGCGCGCTATACACGTTGGCGTGGTGGTGATACCGTTGGTGGCGCAGGCCCTCATCGTGTTGCCAAGGCACCCCTACTATGGTACGCACCACAACCTGCTCTTGGGTGGCTCGCAGGTGGCGCAGCGTGTGCTGCCTCTGCAGGATCAGGGCGAGGGGTTGGATCTCGCGGCCGACGTTCTCAACCAGATGCCCTATCCGGAACGAGCCACTGCATGGGTCCATCTGCGCAGCGGGATGGTGTTCCAGCGCGGCTTTGCCGGCTATACTAGCTGGGATCCCGAGCCTTGGATCAACTACCGCGTCTATTATGTGAACCAAGTCATGCGTAGGTTGGATTATGAGGAGTGGGGCGAGGCCTGGGAGTGTGATCAGCGCACAGAGCCGCTGCTGACCATCTCCTTCGATGGGGTGCCTTACGTATGGGTGTATGGCGAGCCGCCGGAGGAGCCGGCGGCCGGCGGCCCAGAGCGCTTGGTGCGGGCCAAGCTGGGCGAGCATATCACCCTCGAGCGGATCCGTGTGAACGCCGACGCGCTACGCTCAGGTGAAATGTTGGTTGTGGTGCCGGTGTGGTCGTCCGACGGCGCCGTGCCCGAAAGCTACACCGTCTTCTGTCACTTGCTCAGTCCTGAGGGGGACCTGGTGGCGCAGGCCGATGGCCTGCCTTTGGTTGGGCACCGTCCCACCACGACCTGGCGAGCTGGCGAGGAATTGGTGGATAGCTACCAGATCGTCCTGCCAGAGGACCTTCCATCTGGCAGCTATCAGCTCTCGGTGGGGATGTATCTGCGGGAGACCATGACCCGCTTGCCAGCCATGTCTGCTAGTGGCGAGGAGCTCCCCGACGGCCGCGTGGTCTATGGTACTATCGAGGCGTTACCCTAGACCCCGCGGGTAGGGTCCTTGACGGAGCATCCTCGGCGCACTACGCTGGGTTTGGCAGAGACGCAGTGGCTCGACATGATGGGAGGATGGTGACATGGGCGAGCGCGTGGTGACCTTTGGCGAGATCATGATGAGGCTGGCCCCGCCTGGCCATCTGCGCTTCTCTCAAGCGCGATCGTTCGACATCGTGTATGGTGGGGGCGAAGCCAACGTCGCCGTGTCGTTGGCCAACTATGGCATCGAGACCGACTATGTGACGCGACTCCCGAGCAATCCTCTAGGAGAGGCCTGCCTGCGCTTCCTACGGGAAAACGGTGTAGGCGTGGACCATATCGTGCGCGGCGGGGATCGGCTAGGCATCTACTTCCTCGAGGTGGGTGCCGTGGCGCGAGGCAGCCAGGTTGTGTATGACCGAGCGAATTCGGCGCTAGCCACCATCGAGCCTGGCATGGTGGACTGGCACGCGGTCTTTGAGGGAGCGACCTGGTTCCATTGGACCGGCATCACGCCGGCGGTCTCCGAGGGTGCCGCCGCGGTGTGCTTGGAGGCCGTCAAGGCTGCCAAGGAGATGGGTCTGACGGTCTCGTGTGACCTGAACTATCGCAAGAAGCTGTGGAAATGGGGCCGCACGCCGGGTGAGGTCATGGCTGAGCTGGTACCGTATTGCGACGTGGCCATCGGCAATGAGGAGGATGCGGACAAGGTATTCGGCATCCGCGCCACGGGCGTGGACGTGACGACGGGCGAGGTGGACGCAGAGCGGTACCGTTCGGTGTGCAAGCAACTCGTGGATCGGTTCCCCAACCTCCATACGGTGGCCATTACCTTGCGCGGCTCGCTCTCCGCTAGTCACAACACCTGGTCTGGCATCCTATGGCATGACGGCAAGGTGTACACAGCCCCGACATACGACATCACGCACATCGTCGATCGCGTGGGTGGCGGGGACTCGTTCATGGGCGGGCTGATCTACGGCTTGCTGACCTACGGCAAGGAGAATCTTCAGGATGCCCTCGAGTTCGCCGTTGCGGCCTCTTGCCTCAAACATACGGTGTATGGCGATGTGAATCTTGTGACGGTGGACGAGGTCGAGAAGCTCATGGGTGGCGACCGGTCTGGCAGGGTGTCGCGCTAGGCCGATCGCGTCTTTGGGAGGGAGTGGCATGGCACGTTACTCGCGTTTGCAGACATGGCTCACGATGGAAGAGCAAGGGCTCGTGCCGCTTTTCTATCATGGAGATGTGACCACGGCCAAGGAGGTCATCAAAGCGTTGGCGGCGGGCGGTTCCCGGCTGGTGGAGTTCACCAACCGTGGCGATCGCGCCTTTGAGGTGTTCCGTGAGCTGGCCCCGTTCGTCGCTGAGGAGCTCCCCCAGGTGATCTTGGGTGTTGGGTCCGTGCTGGATGTCCCCACGGCGGGTCTTTATATCAACCTGGGGGCAGAGTTCGTCGTTGGTTCGGTGCTGAATCCCGAGGTTGCCAAGCTCTGCAATCGGCGCAAGATCCCTTATGTGCCTGGCTGCGGTTCGGCCAGGGAGATCTCGC
>JBNGEB010000209.1:1112-4240 GCA_049975585.1 Anaerolineae bacterium | reverse complement strand
GTGAGCCACTGAGGCTACCTGCAAGGGCGTCGTCGGCGGGTTGATATGGCGGCCCAGCCAGTCCATGCCCGGCATCTGGAAGAACTCATAGTGGGGCATCACGGCGCCATTGGAAGTGACCTGGCTGAGCAGCGTTTCCTCCAACACCATGTGTCCTGTGAGCTGGCATTCGTGTTCCTCGCACCAGTCGTAGATCTGCTGGGTAAAGTTGGTGACAAAGAGCTCTTGCACCAGATGCCAGAAGCGATAGCGCGTGCGCTGGTAGTTGCCCGTCTCTAGAAAAAGCTCGGGTAGGACTGCCAGCAAGTCCTCGCCGTATGCATCTTGGTAGGACTCGGGCAAGGGCAGTGACCAAGGAATGCCGTTGCGAGAGACCTGAGGCTCGTCCGTGAAGAACCCTGGCATCGCGTCGCCGAGATCGTCCTCAAAGCGCGCCGCATAGGCGTCATAGATGGTCTCGAGGAACAGACGGGTCACCTCGTGATCGAGGGTGTCCACGTAAAAGGGATTGACGTCATAGTAGAAGTGCAGCCATCCACCATCTGCCGAGGGGAGATTGGCGATAGTCCTGCCGTCAGCCCGCGTGATGGGCTCTTCGGTGACCTCGTAGCGGAGGTATTTCTGCTGGTACCGCTCTCCGAGACCGTTCACGCGCCCATCGCCAAAGCCGCTCGGCCATCCATTCTCGTCATAGGCCCAGGCGCCCATATCCCGCACGCGCGCTTCATCGATGCCGGCGGCGATGTTGGCCATCCACTCGTCGCCCATGTAGGGCGTCTGGAGGCCACCACGGGCATGCATGAAATACCCTCCGATACCTGCATCGTCCATCAGGGCGATCTGGCGACGGGTCTCTGGCACCGAGAGCTTCTCGTTCCAGGACCAGAAGGGAATGGGTCGATAGCGCTTGGGAGGGTTCGCAAATGCTGACTTGTGGATAGTGGCCATGGACGCTCGTTCCTTTCCTAGATGGCTCCAGACGCATGTGCAGACATTATAGGGGAGTGGTCTCACGGTACCAACCTCACGCGTTCGTCAGCAGAGTTCGTTGACATAGCTTTGTGGGCTAGCTACAATCGGCGCGATTGTGCGTGCAGGGTGTGCGGCAAGGAGACGAGCTTTGGGGGGCTGGGGCGATGGTTGCCTTTCGTAGCGATTTGGAGTCGGCGAACCGTTTCGTGGCCATGGCGCGGGAACTCTGGGAGGATCGCCATGGCAAGCTTCTGGACAGAAATGCGCCATCGCAGGCGGACTATGGCGCGCGCATCCCCCCGGAGGTGGAACGCTACTGGGACGATGCGCAGCAGGTGTTCGACCGCGGTGACGTCGTGAGCGCTCAGGTCACAGGCTGGAATAGGGGCGGATTGCTCGTACGCTGGGGGCACCTTCAGGGCTTTGTGCCTGCCTCTCAGATGAGCGATGTCAAGATCCTATCCGAAGAGGACAATCGCGAGGCTGAGCTGGCGCGGTGGGTCGGCGAGGACTTGGAGCTCAAGATCATCGAGCTGGATGCGACGCGGAACCGGCTCGTGTTCTCGCAACGCGCTACACGGTGGGGCCCGAGAGAAGGCGATCGCGTGCTGGCAGAGGTTGAGCCCGGCCAAATCCGCGAAGGTACCGTCAGCAACCTCTGCGACTTTGGCGCGTTTGTCGATCTGGGTGGCATTGACGGGCTGGTGCATCTTTCCGAACTGTCTTGGCGGCGCGTCAATCATCCATGCGACATGCTAGAGATCGGAGAGCGGGTCCGCGTACGGATCATCGGCGTGGACCGCGATCGCCGACGCATTGCGTTGAGTATCAAGCAGCTACGACCCAACCCTTGGGACATGGTGGACCAGAAGTACGAACTAGACCAGGTGATCGAGGCGAGGGTGACGAACGTGGTTGAGTTTGGCGTGTTTGCCCAGATTGAGGAGGGCCTCGAGGGCTTGGTGCACGTGTCGGAGATGCCCGAGTCGCACGACGCCGGTCCGGCAGAGATCGTACGTGTAGGGGAACAGATACGCGTTCGGATCATCCGAATCGACAGCGATAACCAGCGATTGGGGCTGAGCATGCGCGGAGTAGATGGCGATCCGCCGGCCGTGCGTGATGACAGTGCCGACGGCACGCCCACGTTCTTGTACTGATGGTAGCCTTGGTGGACGAGAGAGGAGCCTAGGCCGTGTCGCCCAAGTCTCGGCGAAAGACCACAAGAGGCAGGCGCCGGAGCTCTGAAACGCCCTCTGCCAAGCTCAAGCGACTGCTGATGCAGCGGGAGGTGTGGGGGCTCTTTGTCACCGCCTTGAGTTTGGCTGCGTTGACGGCGCTCCTCCTTCCCGGACAGGGCAAGCTGGGCGAGGTCTGGTCGCGCTCCCTCCGCCAGATGTTTGGCGTTGGCGCCTACCTCGTTGTCTCGCTTTGCGTGGCTGGCGGTATAGTGGTGCTGCTCTGGGAGCGCGTTGCCTCGCGCGTCCATCTGAGACCCAGCGCCGTGCTGGGTGCTGAGCTCGCCTTTTTTGGAGGCCTTGGCTTCCTGCACCTCGTGGCGGCATCGGATGTGGACGTAGCGGAACAGATGGCGTTGGCTGGCCAGTGGGGAGGCCATGTAGGCTGGGCCTGGTATCGGCTCCTTGCCCCCTCGCTCGGGCGGACTCTGTCGGCGCTGCTTCTGCTTGGCCTGACGGGATTTGGGTTGGCTCTGACCGTCGAGTTGCATTGGTCCCAGTCCGTCTGGGGCGTCCGCTGGTTGGCGGCATGGCTCGGGGTGTCGACGCGCCGGTTGATCGAGCGTCTTGATGAGGGCCGGGCCACACCTGTAGATTCAAAAGAGGCCGAGGCGACGGATATCCGCATCCATCTTCCCGAGTATGCGACGCTGGCATCAGAGCCGGACGATGCATCGACGGAGATCGCATCCGAAGAGCCAAAGCCCAAGCCTCGCGCTCGTGCCGTGCCCAAGACATCCAAGGGGTTGCCCAGCCTAGATCTCCTCGAACAGGATGGCGGCGACAGTGACGATGATGCGGATACGCGCCATCGCGCTCAGGTGATCGAGGAGACGTTGGCCGCATTCGGCGTCCCCGCCAAGGTGGTCGAGTGGCATCGTGGCCCTGTGGTGACCCAATTCGGCGTCGAACCCGGGT
>JBNGEB010000209.1:0-1102 GCA_049975585.1 Anaerolineae bacterium | reverse complement strand
GGTTCACCGAGTACCAGGATCGGGATGGCGAGACGCGTCGGCAAAAGGTGCGCGTCAGCAAGATCAGCGCTCTTTCGAACGACCTCGCCTTGGCGCTGGCGGCAGCGCCCATCCGCATCGAGGCCCCGGTGCCGGGACGTTCGGTCGTTGGCATCGAGGTGCCGAATGGCGAGAAAACGCTCGTAGGATTGCGGGGCGTCCTCGAATCGAGAGCGTTCCGGCGTCAGCGCGGAAGGCTGCGGATCGCGCTAGGCCGCGATGTCTCGGGAGAGCCCGTCGTGGCCAACCTGGAGACCATGCCGCATCTTCTAGTAGCTGGGGCGACAGGTTCGGGCAAGAGCGTTTGCCTAAACGCCATGATCGGCTCCTTCCTCCTCACTTGCCCGCCGGAGGAGTTGCAGCTCTTGCTGGTAGACCCCAAGCGTGTGGAGCTTACCAACTATAATGGGATCCCGCACCTGTTGGCTCCCGTTGTGGTGGAAGTGCAAAAGGTGGTGGCGGCGCTGCGATGGGTGGCGCGCGAAATGGACGGGCGTTATGCCAAATTCGCCGAGGCCGGCGTCCGCAACCTAGCCGCGTACAACAAAAAGGCCCGCTCTCGCGACCAAGACCCCCTCCCCATGATCGTGGTGATCATCGACGAGCTGGCGGACCTGATGCTCAGCGCGGGTGACGCGGTCGAGGCGCTGCTTTGCCGCATCGCGCAGATGGCACGCGCCACGGGGATCCATCTGGTCGTGGCGACGCAGCGCCCTTCCGTCGATGTCATCACTGGTCTCATCAAGGCCAACTTCCCGGCGCGTATCGCCTTCGCCGTGAGCTCGCAGGTGGACTCGCGCGTCATCCTAGATTCGCCGGGCGCCGAAAAGCTGCTTGGCGAGGGCGATATGCTCTACATGGCGCCCGACACTGCCAAGCTCAGACGCGTGCAGGGCTGTTTTGTGTCCGATCGAGAACTCCAGGCGCTGGTCGCGTTCTGGAAGGATCAGGTCTCGGATGAGGAAGCGCCGGTCGACGAGTCGCCTCCATGGGAAGGTCTCGAACTCTCTGTGGATGATGACGACGACGCGTTGCTTCAGGAGGCCATCGAACTTGTGCAAGA
>JBNGEB010000208.1:0-4273 GCA_049975585.1 Anaerolineae bacterium | reverse complement strand
GAGCAGCCTTGGGTCCCTACGCCTTGATCGCGCCGCTCGTCACTCCCTGGATATAGTAGCGCATCCCGAACAGGAACAGCAACAGCAACGGGATCGTCGCCACGGTGTAGGCCGCCATGCGCGGCCCCCAGTCCACGATGCCAAACTGGGACGTGAACTCGCGAAGCCCCACAGACACGACCTGCTTGGACGGGCTGGAAATCACCAGCAGCGGCCAGAGAAAGTCGTTGTAGGTGCCCACCAGGTTCATGATGGCCAGCGTCACCATGATGGGCCACGAGAGCGGCACGGCGATCCGCCAAAAGAGCTCGAACTCTTTGGCGCCGTCCATCTTGGCCGCCTCGAACAACTCCTGGGGAAGTCCCGCAAAATAGCCGCGACAGATCAGGATGCCGAACACCTGCCCGCCGGATATCCAGGGCAGGATCAGTGCCCAGCGTGTATCCAGCAGGCCGAACTCGTGCATCAACATAAAGCTGGGGAAAAGCGTCATCATGCCCGGTATCATCATCAGCGAGATGACCACCACATACAGCGTGTCGCGGCCGGGGAAGCGATGTCGCGCGAACACATAGCCGCTGATGGATGCCAAGATCACGACTCCGGCCATGGCGCTCAACGAGACGATCAGCGAGTTCACGATATAACCCCACATGGCCTGGAAGCCGGATACATAGTTCTGCCAGCGAGGCGGGCTTGGCAGCGCCCAAAAGCGGGCAAAGATCTGCCCGTTGTCCTTGAGCGACATGGTCAGCATGTTCATGATCGGGATCAATGTCAGCAGCGCCATCAGGAGCAGGCCCAGATTGAGTAGCGTCTGGGCGACGCGCTCACGGGCCTTGGCCCCACCCTTGGGATGGACCTGCATCTCCTGGGGCTGCATGCTCGTTGGTTGGAACATCGGCGTAGCCATGTTAGCCCCTCCTTATGCCTGGAACTCGGTTTCGCTGCCGCGGATATACTTCATGTTCAGGATCGTGCCTGTTAGGATGACCGCAAAGAGAAGCGTGCCGATGGCGGACGCCGAGCCCATCCGGTCAAACAGCGTGGCCTGGTAATACATCTCTAGCGCGGGCGTGTAGGTCGAGTGGCCCGGCCCACCACCCGTGGTAAGGAACACGTTGCCGAAAGCTTGCACACCCCCGATAAAGCCCAGGATGATCAGCGTCTTCAAGGGCGTCAGCAACAGCGGCAAGTCAATGTTCCAGAACCGCTGGACAAAGGTGCAGCCATCCACCTTGGCGGCGTCAAACAGCTCCGTCGGAATGCCGATGAGCCCTCCATAAAACAGCAGCAGCGGCAGCGCGCCGATCCACGGGAACCCCATAAAGATGATGGCCCACAGCGCTACGTCCTTGTCGCCCAGCCAGACGCGTTCGAGTTGCTCCAGATTGAGGAGCTCTAACACCTTGTTCGCCATGCCATAGTTCGGGTCATAGATGTTGACCCACAGCAGGATGCTGACCACGCCCGGGACCACCATGGGGAAGATAAAGATGGTCCGCCACCAGTACTGCACCTTGGGAGAGACCAAGTTAAAGATGAGCTCGGCCACGAGAAGCGGCGAGAGCAGCTTCAGATAGCCCGTGATAATGAACAGGATGGCGTTCTTGACGCCAACGCCCAAGTACTCGTTGTTGAACGCGGCGCGATAGTTCTGCAGGCCGACCCATTCCGCGCGCAGGCCTGGGGTCCAGCGGGTGAACCCGTGGTAGAGGCCCGAGACAGCAGGGTAGTAGTTGAAAGTGAGCAGGAGGGCGAAGGTTGGCAGCAGCATGAGGTACGAGATCCGGGACCGCCAGGCGGCGGCCAAGGTGCGACGGGCCGGCGCCAGCGTCACGTGCCAGGTGTTCCGGCCCCACTCGGTCAGTACCACCAGCAGCGTGAAGAGCACCACGACCGCGGCAATGGCCGCGATGATCCCGATGATCAGGTTCCGGCGTGCCCGTTGCTCGCCGAGCACGACGTCCTCAAAGTGGGCGCGGTCGATCACCTGCACCACATTGTCCTGGCCGCCATAGGCGAGTAGCGAGCCGTCCTGCGACACGAGGATGGCCTCGATGGGTTGGTCAGATACGTTGGCTTGCTGCTGGACGTTGCCTTCGGCATCAAAGACCAGGACATCCCCGTAGGAGACGCCCGCCATGACCACCTGGCCGTCGGCGCTCATGCCGATGCCGCGCGACCGGTCGCCTGTGCCGGGGCGCTGGGTTTCATGGCGCCAGATCACCTGGCCGGTGGCGCCGTTCACATAGACGATGGAGCCATACTCGAGCGCCGCCGCGATCCGAGCGCCATTGGCCGAAACGGCCACGTCGCGTACATAGGCATCCAACTGAACCGCCAGAAGCTGATCGCCGTCCTTGTTCAGGATGCGGATCTGCGAGTCGCCAGTGCCCACCACGGGTCGGACGGTGTCGCCACTGCCATAGATATCCACACAATATAGGGGCATCACCAAGTTCTTGGTCCACAGCTCGGTGCCATCGCGCGTGAGCAATGTCATCTCGCGCGCCTCGTACGAAACGGCGACGACATACTCCCCGTCGCCGGTGATGGCACAATCGATGAAGCCTCGCGGCCCCCTGAACTCCCAAAGCAGCTCGCCGTCACGGCTAAAGAGCCGCACGTGGCGGTCTTGGCTGGCGGCAGCAATCAGCGAGCCGTCATCGCTGATATCCACGCCGGCCATCGAGTTATCGGCGGTGTACTGCCATAGGAGATTGCCGTCAATGTCAAAGATGTACAGGTTATTGTCGCGGCTGCCGACGGCGATAAGGCTGTTGTCGGCGGATGCCGCGATGCTCAGAATTGAATTGTCAGCGGTATAGTCCCAAAAGACGTGGCCTTCTGCGTTCACGCGGGCGGGGATCATGCCGCACACCAGCACAAACAGTGCCAACAGCGCCATGGTGCGAAATCGTCTGGTTGCCAGCCGCCGGTGCCAGCCAGGGCTGATTTGCATGCTTCCTCCAACCTTGCACGCAGGTACCCCTGCGCAGACGTTCCTATCAACGATGGTTCAACGATGGGACCTGCGGGGCCAGAAAGGCCCCCCAGGTCCGCTTGCGCACGTTGAATGCGCTACTCGATCTTCTCCGGCTTTTTCTCCGGCGTGTCCAGAGCTGCCAGGCCGTCAGCCCAGCGTAGGTGCTCGGTGAGCATCGGCTCAAAGTTCTCCTCCAGCATCGCCTGATACTGGTCGAGGAACTCTTGAACCTCCATCTCGCCGCTAAAGTACTGCTGTGCCAAGTCCACCCAGGCGCGCACGGTCGGCTGATAGTCGGCCATGCCGCGGGAACGCCAGTTCCCACCGCCCGGCTTTTGCGTGTTGCCGATGAACTTGAGGTTGGCAAAGCGCTCTTGGTACACCTGCGGCAGGGAGACGTTCTTGACCACCGGAGGCCCAGCGATACCGCCGTTCAAGTTGTTGGGGTCCAGCTTGTTGCGGAGGTAGAGGCCATAGCCCTGCGGGCTGGTCATGAACATCAAAAAGTCGATCTCGAGCTCGTTCTGCTCCTGGTCCTTCTTGGGGATGCCCCAGAAGCCGATGTTGACCTCGATGCTGCGGGCCGGCGCGTCCACCAACTCGCCCGTCATGGACGGGTAGTTGAAGGTGCCGATCTCAAAGACCTCGGCGCGCTCCGCGCCAGGCACCGGCGTCGGCGCTTCCTCGCCCTCTTGGACACCGTACGTTCCCTCGGCCAGCGACTTGATGTTCTTCTCAAAGCTGGTGAAGAACCAGGCGCCGTCGAGCCAGATGGCGGCACGCTGCGTCAGGAACAACGGCTGCGCGTCCGTCGTGCCCAACCAGCCAGGCTGGGTCATGGGCCCTAAGAGTTGCGCGAGATTCTCGTACATGTCGCGCCAGGCTGCGTCGTTGACGGGTGTCTCGCCTTCATAAAAAGCCTTGTAGATACGCACGCCATTGAACGTGATCTTGTCGGGATCGTCGTTCCACGGGTCGGTGGGATCGTACTCCCACTTGTCGTCGATGCCCTCACGCCAGCACCAGTCTTCTGGCTGGCAGCGCGTGATCAGGGCCTCGTGCCGCGTGTACTGGTCCGAGTAGGCGCGCATCATCCAGCCAACGCGCATCGACCAGAACGCCTGGTAGTCGCCCTCGATGGCGAACGGGATGTAGCCAGCGTCCTTGATCTTCTGGCACCAGCCAATGAACTGGTCCCACGTGGGCTGCGAAGGAACGTCGGTGATGCCGACTTCTTCAAAGATACGCTTGTTGTAGAACCAGAGCACCTGGACGGTCTCTAGG
>JBNGEB010000207.1:0-4278 GCA_049975585.1 Anaerolineae bacterium | reverse complement strand
TCGTAGGGCCCAGCGGAACAGGGCGCCTGCGTTGGACGAGGTGCAGACGGCGCCGCCATGCTCGCCGACAAACGCCTTGACGTCGGCGGTGGCGTTTTGATAGGTGATGGGGATGAGATCGTCAGCCCACATCTCGCTCAGAGCGTCCCATGCCTCCTGCAAGGCGGGACGATCCACCATCCTTGCCATCGGGCACGGCGCGTCCCCCGCGGGCTGCAAGACCGTCTGATCTGGGTTGCACAGCACAGCCGCCGTCTCGGCCATGAATGTGACGCCGCAGAAGACAATGTAAGGCGACGTCGCCTTGGCGGCTATCCGCGATAGCTCCAACGAGTCGCCGCGGTGATCGGAATGGGCGACGACGCCATCCCTTTGGTAGTGGTGGGCTAGGATGGTGACTTGAGAGCCTAGTTTGTCCCTGAGTGCCTCGATCTGAGCGGCGACGCTGGGAGGGTCCTCATCGGGTGCCGTATGTGCGATGGTCATGGTGCTCTCCTGGCCTAGCGTTCCTCATTCGTGACGCAGAGATCAAGGCTAATGTCCATGGCGACCACCGAGTGCGTCAGTGCGCCGACCGAGATAAAGTCAACGCCCGTCTCGGCCACCGAGCGAATCGTGTCGAGCGTGATGCCACCCGAGGCCTCGAGCTCAACGGCCTGTGATGCGCGTCGGACAGCCTCATGCATGGTGGCTACGTCCATGTTGTCCAGCATCACACGATCCACGCCCAGCGCAAGGGCTTCGTCCAACTGAGCAAGGTTCTCGACCTCCACCTCGATCTTGAGGTCTCGAGCTGCTGGATAGGCGCGCGCCTGCGCGACCGCAGCGGCAATCCCGCCCGCAGCGAGGATGTGATTGTCCTTAATGAGTACCATGTCATACAGGCCGATACGGTGGTTCCCGCCGCCCCCCAGACGGACCGCCAGCTTGTCTAGGAGGCGAAGCCCGGGGGCGGTCTTGCGCGTATCCAGCACGGTGGCCCCGGTGCCCGCGATAGCCTCCTGGTACCGGCGCGTCATACTGGCGATGCCAGACATTCGCTGCAGAAAGTTGAGCGCCACGCGTTCGGCGGTCAGCAGGCTTGGACCCTTGCCCCTGACCCGCGCGAGGATCGTGCCAGGCTCCACCAAGGTGCCGTCGTCGATAAGTTGCTCAAAGACGATCAGAGGGTCCACTTGGGCAAAGACCTCGCGGGCTACGAATAGCCCGGCAACGACGCCTGCCTCCTTGGAGAGCATCTCGCCCTCAAGAAGCGCGTCTGGCTTGATGGTGGCTTGGCTGGTCACGTCGCCTGTCCCGATGTCCTCCTGCAGGGCAGTGGATACCGCCCGAGCCAGGTATCCTTCTGGCAGTGACGCGATCAGGTTTCTGGATGGATCGACCACATGTGCTCCTGTCCAAAGCGTTGCTGATCATTCTATAACCGATGCCGTGCGCAGACAAGGTGAGTGGACATGGCGAAGGCCAGCGCCCACGAGCGCTGGCCTCCAGAATTGAAGCGCTCTAGTCGCCCTGAACCGGCGTTAGCCAGTTGTACTGATCTGGCGCCTTGCCCGAGACGATGTCAAAGAAGGCCGACTGGATCTGCGTGGTGATCGGGCCCCGCCGCCCCGGTCCGATGACGATGCCATCGACGGCCCGGATGGGCGTGATCTCGGCTGCGGTGCCCGTGAGAAAGAGCTCGTCCGCCAAGTAGAGCATCTCCCGGGCAAGCATCGTCTCGCGCACTTGGTACCCCAGGTCCTTGGCCAGGGTCAGCACGCAATCGCGCGTGATGCCACCAAGGATTGAGGACGAGAGGGGGGGCGTGTACAGCACCCCATCGCGTACCAGGAACAGGTTCTCGCCGCTGCCCTCGCTGACATAGCCGAACACGTCGAGAGCGATGCCTTCGGCATAGCCGTGCTCGATAGCTTCCATCTTGATGAGCTGCGAGTTGTTATAGTGACCACCGGCCTTGACCGAGGCGGGGAACGTGTCGGGCGCCATCCGTCGCCAGGACGATACGCCCACCTCCACCCCCTGTTCCAGCGCTTTTGCGCCGAGATAGGCTCCCCACTCCCAGGCGGCGATGATGACCTGCACCGGGCAGTTGAACGGGGACACGCCCAGTTCGTTGTACCCACGGAACACCAGCGGCCGGATATAGCAAGAGGACAGGTCGTTGGCGCGGATGGTCTCTAGGATCGCATCGGCCAGCGCGTCACGGGTAAAGGGGATCTCCATGCGATAGACCCGGCACGAGTCGAACATCCGTCGCAGGTGCGCGTTGAGGCGAAAGACCGCCGGCCCGTTCTCGGTCTCGTAGCAGCGGATGCCCTCGAATATGCTGCTGCCATAGTGCAGCACGTGCGATAGGACGTGAACCTTGGCTTCGTCCCAAGGGACGAGCTCGCCGTCAAACCAGATGACCTCAGACTTCTGTATGGGCACGATTAGCTCCTTTTCCAGTGCGTTGGTGAATGCGACGCTAGACGCGCTCGGCAACGAGGTGGCCCATCTGCTGGGTGCCGATGGTGGCCTCACCGGGGCGAGCGATGTCGGCGGTCCGGAAGCCCTCTCGAAGCACCTGCCGCACGGCATCCTCAACGGCGCGGGCCTCTTGCTCTAGGTTGAGCGAATGCCTCAGCAGCAGAGCTGCGCTCAGAATGGCGGCCAGCGGATTGGCGATGCCCTGGCCAGCGATGTCGGGTGCCGTGCCGTGGATCGGCTCGTAGAGACCAAGCGTTCCCTCGGCCAGTGAGGCCGATGGCAGCATGCCCATGGAGCCGCTCAACATGGAGGCCTCGTCGGTGATGATGTCACCGAACATATTGCCGGTGACGATCACGTCAAAGCTGGCTGGCCGGCGGATGAGATGCATGGCGCAGGCATCGACGAGCAGCTCCTCGAACGTGATCTCTGGGTGCTCGGACGCCACACGACGGGCGACCTCGCGCCAAAGCCGAGAGCTCTCGAGGACGTTCGCCTTGTCCACCGAGGTCACCTTGCCTTTGCGGCCCGCGGCCAGTGAAAAGGCGACGCGGACGACACGCTCGACCTCGGCCTCGGTGTAGATCATGGTGTCGTAGGCGGTCTTGCCGTCGTCACGGCGGCCGCGCTCGCCAAAGTAGATGCCGCCCGTCAGCTCGCGCACGACCAGGAGATCGGTGCCCTCTAGCGCCTTAGGCTTGATGGTGGATGCGTCGATGAGCTCAGGGTAGAGCGTGACGGGCCGCAGATTCGCGTACAGGCCCAGCGCCTTGCGAATGCCGAGAAGCCCTTGCTCGGGCCGCACCTTGGCCGTTGGATCGTCCCACTTGGGCCCGCCGACGGCGCCAAACAGGACGGCGTCGGATGACCGGCACAGCTCGACGGTCTCGTCTGGAAGCGGCTGGCCGGTCTCGTCGATGGCAATGCCGCCGATGGGGGCCTCATGGAAGCTAAAGGCGTGGCCGTATCGATCTGCGACGGCATTGAGGACGCGTCTGGCTTCCGTGGAGACCTCGGTGCCGATGCCGTCGCCGGCTAGAACTGCGATCTTGGCTTGCATGAGCTACCTCGCGATACTTGAATGATTCATGTTGTACATCCTAATCTGCCTCGCCCCCCACGCGGTGATTCGCGGCGCGAGGATAGGAACCAAACACGCGCAGAAACGTCGTCATCTCGGTTAGGTGGTCGATGGCGCGCTGACAGCACTCGTCCTCCATCGACCCGCAAAAGTCCAGGTAGAAGACATACTGCCAGGGCACACCGCGGATGGGGCGCGACTCGATCTTGGTGAGGTCAATGTCGCGCAGGGCAAATGCGCTGAGGCACTTGAACAGCAATCCAGGCTCGTTTTTGCCGGCAAAGCAAATCGACGTTTTGCTCGGCCCCTTGGGGATAATGGGTTCGGGGGCCAGCACGGCAAATCGCGTATAGTTGGTCTTTTCGTCCTCAAAGTCGCGCTGAAGTATGGACATCCCGTACATCTCGGCGGCAAGGGCACTGGCGATGGCAGCCGCATCGCGGAGGCCCTGGTCCCGAATGAGGCGGACGCTGCCGGCGGTGTCGTGGCTGGCGATGGCCTGCGGAATGCCCGTTTCCTCGATAGAGTGTGCGCACTGCGCCAAGGCCTGCGGGTGCGAGTACACGCGCGTGATCTCGTCTAGCTGCACTCCTGGGTGGGCAATGAGGCAGTGAGAAACGCGCAGCACATGCTCGGCGATGATGTGGATCTGGTGCTCCAGTAGCAGATCGTAGCTCTGGTGGATGCTGCCCGCCAGCGAGTTCTCCAACGGGATGACGGCAGCC
>JBNGEB010000206.1:0-4280 GCA_049975585.1 Anaerolineae bacterium | reverse complement strand
ACTATATCCAGGGCGTGACCAGCGGCGCGATCAAGGCATAGGGAGCGGTGGCTACGACGTCAAAGCTCCTCTCCCGCATCCAACGGGAGAGGAGCTTTTCTGCGTCGAATGACGGCTAGCTTCTGGGACGGACCCCCACGGTCACGCTCAGGTCAAGGGCCTGCCCGTCGCGCAGCACCGTCAGCGTGATGTGTTGCCCCGCCTCGACTTCCCGCGACAAGTACGAGATCAGATCGTCGAACTTGTCCACTTGGCGCCCGTCGATGCCGACAATGATATCGCCGCCGGCGGGAGCTTCTGAGCCCATGTACTTGATGGTCTCGTCGCAAGGCTTCACCCCGGCCTCGTCAGCGGGACCGCCGCGCGTGACCTCCAAAACCAGCACGCCGCGCTGATCCGCCGAGAGCCCCGCCGCCTCATTGTAGGCCGGCGTCAAGGTAAAGGTCGTCACGCCCAACCAAGGATGCTCATAGTAGCCTTGGGCGATAAGCGACGGCACTACCTTGGCGACGGTACTGGAAGGCACCGCAAAGCCCACGCCGGAAAAGGCGCCAGTAGGCGAGGTGATGGCCGTGTTGACGCCCACCACGTTGCCCTGCAAATCCAATAGCGGTCCGCCCGAATTGCCCGGATTGATGGCAGCATCGGTCTGAATGATATCGGGCAGCGTGTATCTGCCTCCGTCAGCCGTTTGCGCCGTCGGCATCAAGCGCCCCAACGCGCTCACGATACCCGTTGTCATGGTGCCCTCGAGCCCGTACGGGTTCCCGATGGCCACGACGCGATCGCCAACACGCAGTTGCTTCGAATCTGCCAGCGTGAGCGGATGCAAGAGCTCCCCGTCAACGTCCACGCGAATCACGGCCAGATCGCTGTCGGGGTCGGTACCCACCACCTCCGCCACCGCCGCGACATCGTTCCAGAACGTCACCATCACCTGCTCGGCGCCCTCCACCACGTGGTTATTGGTGACGATGTGGCCCTGGTCATCATAGACCCACCCCGATCCCTCGCCACGCGGTACGAGGGTATCCTCTTGGTCCTGCTCATAGCCCGGTCGGTAGTAGCCATAGAGATGAGAGAGGCGGGTCAACGTGGTGATGTTCACGACGGCGGGATTGGCCAGCTCGTACACGGCCGGCAAGACGCTATCGCCCGCTACCACCTCCTCCACGGCCCCAGCGGGAGGCACCGGCGTCGGCTGCGGCACGGCCGTGACCAACCGCTCTACCTTTACTTCACGGGTCACTACACGCGGCGCCTCTGTCGCTCGCTGCGACGTCAACAGACTCGTTGCGCCGCAACATCCCGATAGCAGCACCGCAACCAGCAGCAAAACGCCCACCAGCAGAATGCTCCGACGCCTACCCTTCATCGACACCTCCAACCCAAACCCCTAATAGGGGTACACATCAGATACCACATTGCAAATTATGGTAAACGACCAGGGTGAGAATGTCAAGATCTTGTGAGGAGTCCATGTGCGTGGCCCTGCTAGCTATCGTACCTGCCTTCACCATCATCGACAAAGGCCGCACGGGCGACTACGCCAGACGGGAGGCCTCCATGCCAACCACGCGCCAACGCCGACGAAACACCCTTGAGGGCCAGGCGCCAGATCGTATCCGGTGGATCCCGAGGCTGCGGCTATAGCACAACGCGGCGCGCCGCACGATCAGCACGCTCCCGCGCGCCTGGCGCGATCTCTCGCCATGCGAGGTAGAGTGCGCACTGAGTTGCCGCACGCTAGCCCGTCACAGAGGTCGTGGCGAGCCGTGTTGTGCCTGGGAGGGCCTAATCCTCCTCGCCACGCACGTACCCCCGCGCCAGCAGGTAGATGCCGCCGCCCAGCAACCCGGCGGGCACTACGAACTGAGCCAACTTGGCCAACGCCAGAAGCAGCATCAGGCCGATCAGACCCAGCACCCCGGCCGGAATGTACGCCCAGCGTGTATCCACGCCACGCGGCGAAAAGAGCGCCACGATGACAAAGGCGACGCCCATGAGCAGCAAGAAGAGGCCATCCTCGTCGACGGGCACGTTAAGCGCCTCGGCCAGGAGCATCAGCGCCAGCGCCGCCAACACGCCGCCTGGGATCATCGCCCACCAGCGCTCGCGGCTATCCAGGTACACGGCCCAGAAGCCGAGGCTCATGCCCCCCATAAAGGCTACCACGCCCAGGTCGGACTTGGACCAGATGACGTCCCACGCAATGAGAGCCGCCAAGCCGAGCAGGGCAAAGCCGGGAATAAAGCCCCACCAGTTGTCGGCATTCTGTACTCTCACATAGAGGAACACGAGCCCTCCCAAGGCCATGAACGCCGCCCAGACCAAGGCACCCATACCCACGAACAGACCTAGGCTCTGCATCAGGAACCCGATCCCGAACACGATCAGCAGCACGCCCCAGATCAATGCCCCGCTCTTGCGATTCCCCATTGCGCCCTCCCTCTGCCATCCCGTCCAACGAGACCCTAGCCATCGCGGCTTTCACGTTCTCTACGCGCACAGCAGCGTCGAGTTTCGCCCCCCTGGCCGTTTTGACAAGGCCGATCGCTCGCCCTATGGTCTCGGTGTATCGCTGCTATCACCGCGTCCGTCCCGAAAGGATCACTCGTGCAGACGTATCTCGATTGCTACCCTTGCTTTCTGCGACAGGCGCTCGAGGCCGCCCGTATGGCCACCGAGGACACCGAGACCGTTCGGCGCGCCCTCGACGGCACGCTCGAGATCCTACAGCACATCGACCTCCACAGCACACCACCCGAAATCGGCGCCAAGGTGCACCGCCTGGTCCGCGACGTCACCGGTCACCCGGATCCGTACCGCGCCATCAAGCGCACCTGCACCGAGCACGCATTGGCGCTCTATCCTGCGCTGGCAAAGCGCGTGTCCGCCTCCAAGGACCCCTTTGCCACGGCCGCGAGGCTGGCCATTGCCGGCAACATCATCGACCTTGGCGTGCCCGACGCGCCCTTTGATCGCGACGCCCTCAGCGACGACATCGAGGATGTGCTGCAACGCCCACTCACCGTGGATGCCATGGAGCTCCTCCGCAGCGAGATCGACAAGTCCGACCAGGTGCTCTATCTCGCTGATAACGCCGGCGAGACCGTCTTTGACCGGCTGTTCATCGAGCAGATCGACGCCCCGGTGACCTATGTGGTCAAGGCCACGCCGGTGCTCAACGATGCCGTGATGGACGATGCGCTCCAAGCCGGCCTCGACCAAGTAGCCACCGTCATCACCAACGGGTACGAGGCGCCGGGCACCCTGCTAGAGCACGCGCCGGCCTCCTTGCACGAGGAGTTCGAGCGCGCCGACGTGATCATCTCCAAGGGCCAGGGCAACTTTGAGGCCCTGAGCGCGACGCCCGGCCGCGTGTTCTTCCTCTTACGGGCCAAGTGCGCCGTTATCGCGCGGCACTTGGGACTGCCCCAAGGGAGCCTGATTCTCAAACGCAGCGAAGCCTGGCCCTCGGAGCGCTGAGCGAAGCTATCCCACGTTCAGTACCCATTCGGCGCGGTCCTGTCCTGGGCAACTCGCTGACGCCCACCGGGCCATCCTGTCACCAGTTACGATGGACGCTCAAGCCCAGATGCAGCCCCTCGCCCTGCTCCAGATAGGGGCGGTCGCCAATCCATACCACCGACAAGCTCCCTCGCCGACGGCTCTGTGCGCATCGCGTCCTATTATTTATGTCAACCTACAAAGTACCAGTTCGCGTTCACGGTCACCAGCATGCCCAGCAGGATGGCGAACGCGGCCACCAGAGCACGGTCCACCGCCCGATGCTTGCCCCAACGCCCCAGCAGCACGTACACAGGGAACGCCACCAAGGCGAACCGCGTCATCGACATGGTGTGGCTCCACATGGGGAGCAAAACGCAGCCTAGCGCATAGAGAGCATAGGCGTCGCCTACCTTCCACCAGATGAACGGCACCAGCCCTACTATCAGCGCAAAGGCGCCCAAGTCGATAACCTCGCGCCACGGGATCTGGCCGCGCCGAAAGCTGCCCGCGATGAGCCGATCCACGGCGCCGCGGATGATCCAGTAGGGCCCCGCCATACGACGGTCCCAGGCCTCCTGCGCTTGACGGAAGGCCCAGGGATCGCCAAACGTATGCTCCAGGAAGACCATGTAGCTCAGCAGGCCCAACGGGATCAGCGCCAAGACCAGCAGGCCGCCCCAATCTCGATGCAGGCCGCGCCAGAGACTATGCCAAGCGTCCGCCCGCCACGCAGTGCCTAGCGTCCAGCCATGGGCGCGCAGCCACTC
>JBNGEB010000205.1:0-4294 GCA_049975585.1 Anaerolineae bacterium | reverse complement strand
GTGCTGCTGCGGGTAGGGCTCGAGCCGCTCGTGTCGCCATGCCCCCGCGCTTGGCCCAGGCTCCAGAGGCTCAGGCATGACGACGTCCCGAATGCGTCTCACGATACGCTGTAGCCACCGCTTTGGCTTCTGGCCAAAGCGTTCCACAAAGTCGCCCGCGGCTTTCCATGGGTCCACGGGACGACTGAGCTTCTCCGAGAGATAGTAGGCGTGCTCGATGATCCAGAGATAGAGATCCGTCTCTGTGTGGCCGGGGAACTCGTCTAGGATCTGGCTACGACGGATAGCCTCGACCAGTGGCGTGTAGACCTGGTCGTACCAGTGCTCGACGGCTTCACTCCACTCTAGCGGTTCCCGGCGATCTTGGTCCACAAAGTACTTGTGGACGCGGATATGATCCAGGAGCTTGGTATAGTCTCCTGGCATGGTCAGCTCTACGTGCTGTCGTGGCCTCAGGACATCGAGACGCGTCTGTTCCAGGAACTCGCGGTAGGCACTGACCGCATCCAAATCGTCCGGCGTAAGGTCGGCGGTGACAGGGACCTTGCTCTCGACCTCGATGACTTCGGCGTCGATGTAGACCTGCTCGTTGCGCCGGGCGACCGATACGCGATGATGCCCATCCACCACAAAGTAGGCATCTCCGACCTTGTACACAGAGATGGGCGGCAGCTCGATACCCTCGTGGATAGCAGCGTCCACACTGACCCATTTGCCAGATGTATGGCGCCTCCTCGGCAAAAAGGCTCGGTCGAAATCGTCGCTGCGTCCCAGGCTTCCGATGATCCGATCGACTCGAATGGGCTGCACGCCGCGGTAATGTTGTTCATACAACCCTGCTGCGCCCTTGACATCTTCATAACGCAGCAAGCTGTTATTCTTGCCGCGGAGATTCGCCCACAGGTTGCGCAACCGCGCTTCTCGGGTAGCGCGGCCATAGTCTGCTTGGGCCCGGCTACGGGCTCCGCCATCTGCCATCAGCCTATCTCCCTAGGACAGTAGAGCGCATGTGGCACAACCATACTAGTGCGTGGCACACGCGATGCAAGGATCGAACGCTCGCACCACACGCCCCACAGCGTGCTCGAGCTCT
This sequence comes from Anaerolineae bacterium, assembly GCA_049975585.1. GTDB lineage: Bacteria > Chloroflexota > Anaerolineae > UBA1429 > UBA1429 > DAIRUQ01. The sequence continues at coordinate 3,201 of JBNGEB010000205.1, read as the reverse complement.
GTGCTAATGTGGTCTTTGTCGATGTAGCGACGCGCGGCTACCTCCAGCGCTCTCTCGATGGCCAGTATGTTGTGCTGCGTCGGAATCACAAATCGGGCCTCGCGCACGCGCCCTTTCTCTATGCGGTAGTGGTGGATCAAGGGGCCGCGAGGGGCCTCCACAAGGCCATAGCCCTCACCATCCACAAGATCGCAGCCCTGCGCCACGAACTCGTCATGAGACAGATCTTCCTCGAGAATGCTCTGTGCACGCTCAAGAGAATACACCAATTCCAGCCCCCTGGCGATATCGTACAGGAGGATGGCGTACGCTGGCCACGACCATGTATCCCAGAAGCGGTTGGCGTATCGGTCAGCGATAGGCGTCCCAGGCTTTTGTACGAGGTTCAGACGCGCAAGTGAGTTGGCGTGCATGGGGGCCCCTCGGAACTGTGTGGCGCTGCTATAGCTCGTCTCGATGGGCACTTGCTCCAGGAACTGCTCGTATTCGCAGGCCTCGAAGCTAATCCGTTCCCGGGTCTCTGCGTCTAGCACGACGATGGGGCCGCCATAGAACGCATGCCCTTGCCGGATGGCACCGATCCCATGCGTTGGTTGGTCATCGCCTAGCGTGCCGATGCGCTGACAAAGCTGCTCGAACAGCTCCCAGTAGCGCTCGAGCAGGTCGATGGCCACGGGGAGGACCTCGGTCACGCGGCTGTGCATGGCTTCCGATGCCGCACGTGATAGTCCTGCGGACACGCCTCCGACAACTGCTCGGACGGGATGGATGAACTGGCCACCCGCCATGGTGATGAGCTCCGTCCCAAGACGTCGCACGGCCAAGGCTTTGGCTGGTATGTCGGCCTCGGCTTCGCCCAGGTGGAACAGGCTCGGCACTCCCCCGCCGCCACCGAGGTCTGGCAACGTGAACATAAACAGTGACGTCGCCTGATTCTGGACGAGCTGCCCGAGCATCATCAGCTCACGTATGCGGGTGGCTATAGGGGAGGGTGAGATGCTGCAGATGTCCTCAAGTGCCTTGACCGCGGCAATGTGATGTGCCGTAGAACAGACGCCGCAGATGCGCGGCACAATTACCGGCATCTGCTCGGCGGGAGCTCCCTGGCAAAAGTACTCGAATCCGCGGAGCTCAGTAGCCTGAAAGTGGGCGCTTCGGACTTGGCCCTCTGTGTAAGAGATGGTCACCTGGGCGTGACCCTCGATGCGGCTGAGCGGGAAGGTTAGGGTTGGCATCAAAGCACCTTGCTTGGGTCTCGAGGAGTTCCGGCATAGTCGGCAAACTGGAATACAAAGAGGGCTAGCTGTGGCGAGCGGACCGCCTCGTCGATGGCCTCCTCGGGGATATCGGTCATGCGAGCAAAGACACGTTTGATAGCCTGAAACCACACGTTCGACGATCGGGTGATAAAGCCATCCGACGGCCCTCGGCAGCCCACGCACGGGTGGCCGGCTCGGGTGCAGGGCGCGCCGCATCCCCCGCGCGTGGCCGATCCGACACAGAGATAGCCCTGGTTAATGAGGCAAATATCCGGATCGGGTGGGCGCTCCTGAAAGCTGCGCAGCTTGGCTGGCCGATCTCGAGTGCGCTTTCGACCGCACTCCAGGCAGACAGTCTTGGGCGGCTGAAAGTCAAGCTTGACCCCGATAGCTGCCAGAAAGAGCTCTGGCGTGGGGGGGCAGCCCGGCAGGTAGAGCGTGACGGGCACGATCGCGTCCACCGGCTGCAGCTTTGGCAAAATCGGTGGCACGTGTCGCCGAGAGCGTTCCCGGAAAAAGATCTCGCGCACGTCATCACGGTCTCCCAGATTGGCGACGCCTCCCGAGATGGCGCAGGTGCCCACGGCTACGATCCTTTGCACCTTCCGAGCGGCGTGCCTCAGCCGATAGAGATCGTGTTCCGTTCGGACAGCGCCCGTCACGAGCAGAGTTTCGACCTCCGGCATATCCTCGCTAGAGATGATCAGCGGCATGTATGCAGGTCGCTGCGTCTCTGTCATCTCGAGAGCGTTAAGCAATGAGACCTCGCAGCCCGCGCACCCTGTTAGTTGAAGCACAGCAAAGGTTCCCAACAGTGTCTCCTGTTCGTCCTTTGGTCAACGATCTGCGCCGGCCATGCGGGCGCGCCAGCTTTTGGAGAGATTCCGCACCAGGTCAGCCTCGCTAGGAAAAGTGTCTGCGTAGCTCGTGACAAAGGCATCCAGGCCAGCGTCGTCTCTGGACATGCGCGCAAAGGCGAGTAGTAGCTTGGCGTCGCGTGTCTCGCCTGGCTCATAGTTGGCAAACCAGAGCATGTAACGCTGTGGGTAGCTCGCCGGCATCGTGGCGACTAGCTCAGCCAGGAATCCGGCCACGCCTCGCGCACAGATGCAGTCCGACGAACTACCAATGGGCGGTTGGGTCGGGCAGCAAGCCCAATCGTCCGCCCCTAGGTTGGATAGCAGGACATCTTGATCGATGGAAGCTCCGCTGCCTGGCTCGAGACCCAACGCGCCCCGATCACGTTGAAGGATCGCATATCCACGCCAGAAGACTTGCGCCTCTGCCGCACAGGTGCAATCGCTTGATACATCGGCTGGAATGGCTGGAGGATCCTGTCCTGTCACAGCCAAGAGGAACTGGGCTAGCAACTCTCGGAGGTGGCCTCGTGTCTCGGAAAGGTCGGCATCACTCTCTATGGAGAGCGCTACAGCATACTCAATCTGCACCGTCCGGCCACCGTCCTGCATCTTGATGTCTTTCAGCAAACGGTTGCCATGGGCTCCGATCACGATAACGAGATAGTTGCTCAATGTCTGCGGGTTGGGCGAGACAAGATTGGTGGCATCGAACCCGCCACACGTGCCGTCAAAGAGTGAAAGCAGATGGGCGACCACCGGATCGCTCATGACGTCACGATCGAATACCTGGTAGAGCGGATCGTTGGCTGGCAGTGTCCGCAAGCTACCTGTCCCATATCGTGCCAAGACATAGCCATGCGGGCTTGGCAGCGTCCCGCTGCTACATCCGTTGAGCGCGATCAGGGCGAGGGTGCAGAGAATCAGTAGTGGCAAGGGAAAGCGCACGATCTTCCTCAGGCTGGGGTTCATGGCACAGATCCGCGGCTATTCTACCATGGTGGCGGCGCTCGGACAATCTTTGCTCCTCGGAGGGTGTTGAAAAAGTGGCCTCGACAATGTGGGCAACCTTGAGGCTTGGCACG
>JBNGEB010000204.1:0-4332 GCA_049975585.1 Anaerolineae bacterium | reverse complement strand
CCTATGAGGAGCACGCCATGGCCCAGATGTCCAAACGAGAACGGGTCCTACGCACCACCAACCTGCAAGAGACCGATCGCGTACCCGTCTATGACATCCTCGAGAACGACGCGGCCATCGAGCACTATGCGGGGATGCCGCTCACCGTCGAAAACGGCGATCGCGTCAAGGGCCGGGCCATCGGGCGTTGCCTCGATGCTACCCGCATGGTCCGGGGGCCCCAGCCGACGCGTACATGGACCGACGAGCGTGGCTTTGGCTATGAGGGCGAGCGATGGACGCTTTGGATCACCGAGCGCCCCTGGGAAGACCAAGCGGGCATGATCGAGTGGATCAAGGGAGAGATCCAGCGCACCAACGACCAGGTTTTTGACGAAGCCTATCGCGACGAGTTCTATGCGTACATGGACAAGTTCCAGGGCTACTTTGGCGACGACACCGTGCAGATCGTCGAGAGCGGTGTGGGCCTCACCGAGATGTACTGGTGGTGCGATTGGGAAGCCTTCTCCTACCTCATAGCCGATGATCCCGGCCTCGTCGAAGAGTGGCTCGAAGCCCGCACTCAGGCCGAGATCCGCCGCGCCCACTGCATCGGCGACCCGGAACAGATCCCCATCGCCCTCACCTATGACGACATCGCCTACAAAAACACCACCCTGCTATCGCCACGGTGGCTGCGTCGCTACTGGGTGCCTCGCCTCGAGCGCCTGGTCGCCGCCTGGCACGAACAGGGCTGCAAATGCCTGTTCCATTCCGATGGCAACCTCTATCCCATCCTAGATGACCTGGTCGAGGTAGGCATCGATGGCCTCAATCCCATCGAGGTCGCCGCTGGGATGACGGTCCGCGAGGTCCGGCGGCGTCATCCTCACCTGTTTCTCACCGGCGGCGTCGATGTCAGCGAGCTCCTGGCGCGCGGCACCCCCGAGCAGGTCTATGCCGCCTGCCAGGAGAACATCGAGGCCACCGACGGCATCGGCTACTTTTTGGGGTCGAGCACCGAGCTCGACTGGGAGATCCCGGCCGAGAATATCATCGCCATGATCGACGCCGCCTGGGACACTGCGCACTAAGGGGCACGAGCGGTCGGAACCGATGCCGTGCCCTCGCAGCTCAGCACTACCGACGAGGAGCGCCCGCGTGGCCTTTGACTTTGATACACATTTGGACCGACGGTCCTTCCACAGCCTAAAGTGGAGCACGTACGAGCCCGACGTCCTGCCGTTGCCCGTTGCCGATATGGATTTCGCCACCGCGCCCGCCATCCAAGAGGCCCTCGGCCGTCTGGTGAACCATGGGGCCCTCGGCTATCCCATCGAGCCACCCCAACTGGCCGAGCATGTTGCCGCCTTTGTCGGGCGCCGCCACGGCTGGGACATCTCGCCCGATACTCTTACCTTCTTCCCAGGCGTCCTCGCCGGCGTCCGCGCAGCCCTGACCGCCTTTACCCAACCGGGCGACGCCTTTGTCACGCTTACACCGGTGTATCCACCGCTGTTTGGCATCGGCCGCAGCATGGATCGCGTTCCGCGCCTGGTGCCGCTCCACCGCGACCCTCGCGGCCGTTACACGGCGGACTTGGGCCGGCTGGAGCAAGCCCTTCCCGGCGCCCGCGCCCTCATCCTATGCAGCCCCCACAACCCCGTCGGACGGGTGTTTGCCAGAGACGAGCTCGAGGCCATCGCCGAGCTGGCCCTGCGCCACGACGCGGTCCTCATATCCGATGAGATCCACGCAGACCTCATCCTTGGCAATCGTCCGCATGTCCCGCTCGGCAGCCTGGACCATGACATCTCCCGCTGCAGCGTCACGCTCATGGCGCCCAGCAAGACCTTTAACATCGCCGGCCTCCCCTTGGGATTCGCCATCACATCCGACGCTACCCTGCGATCCCAATTGCAAAGCGCCGCTCGCAGCGCCGGCTGCGCCATCACGTTGCCGGCCTGGATAGCCGCTGAGGCCGCCTACAGCGATCCGGACGCCGAGGCCTGGTTGGACGCACTTCTGGCCTACTTGAGCGCCAATATGGCTCTCACCGCCGAAAGCATCGCCCACGATCTGCCCGAGATCATCCTGTCACCCGCCGAAGGCACTTTTCTGGCCTGGCTGGACTTGAGCGCCCTCGGTCTGCCCGAACCGCCCGCGGCATATCTGCTGCGTCATGCCCGCGTTGCCGTCAACGAGGGCCGTAGCTTTGGGCCCGGCGGAGAGGGACACGTCCGCCTGAACGTCGGCTGTCCGCGCGCCCTGCTAAGCGAGGCCCTTCAGCGCATCGAGAGCGCCCTGGGCAATACCAACAGCGACTTGCAATCCTAATCCTGGCCGAGCGAGCATCGCCGCCGTGCTGGCCGAGCTGTAGCGGAAAGGACATTGCGTGGCCGATTACCCCAAGCATCCGCAGAGCGCAGCTCGCCCATGGGGAGGGGCACGGTATCGGTTCCGACCGCCCGCGCCCTTTCTGGTCGCGCTGCTCGCCTTTGCGCTCTTTCTCTCGACGCTTCAGTGGGACATCAACGGGAGCGCCTCGCCGTATGCAACCGACGTGGGCGAGCTGCAGAACGCCTTGCCGCGCTGGGGGACCATCCACTTCACGGGGTACCCTGTCTATATGATGACCGGATCAGCCTTTGTGACCGGGTTGCGCTGGATGGGCGTTCCTCCGGCGGCTGGGGCGTCCCTGCTGTCGGCCGTCTGGGGAGCCGTGGCCATCGCGCTCTTGGCGCGGCTGGGCATGGAGCTGGGGTCTCCCACCGAGCTGGCCGCGCCCGCCGCGCTGCTGACTGGCGTCTCGACGGCCACGCTGATCGACGCATCGTTGGCCGAGATCCACACCATGACCATGGCCCTCACCGCAGCCAGCCTGCTCCTGGCCGTTCGCTTTGGGCAGAGTGGCAAGCGACGCGATTTCCTCTGGCTGGTGCTGATCTACACTCAAGGGCTAGCGCATCAGCGCGCGATGCTCTTTATGGCGCCAGGCCTACTCATCCTGTGCGGGCATCGGTGGCGCGTTGCCTGGGAGAACGCCCTTCCCGCCATCGGCTTGGCGCTCTTGGCACCCTTGACCTACGTCTATCTTCCCCTGCGCGAGTGGATGGGCGCCGACTGGACCTTTGGCCAGACGGGAACCTGGCGTGGCTTTTGGACCATGATCTTGGACACCAAGGCCGAGCGCATCATCGCTGTTCCTAGCAGCTTGAGCGAGCTCGCAACGCGCCTGCGCACCACAGCGGTCCTTCTGCACGAGGACTTGCCGCTCCCCATGATCACCCTAGGGCTCCTAGGCACGCTGGCGCCGTGGATGCGTGGTCAGCGCCGCCTCGCGTTGGGCATCGCCACAACGGCGCTGGCATACCTCGCGCTGTGCCTGGTCATCTGGGAGGGCCGCGTGTCCGATGCCCTCCTGGCGGCCAAGCTACCCGTCACCCATCTGGCGTGCGTGGGGGTGGGGCTCCTCCTAGCGCACGTGAGCCAGAGCCGCAAGGGGATCCGTCTTGCGTCGGCAGCCATCCTCGCCATGGCACTCATCCTGCTGGTCCCCTCTCACCGCAGCACGACGCTCGAGATCACGCGCGACCCGAGCGCGCGCCGCACCATTGCGCTGGTCCAAGAGGTCGCCAGTCCCCAAGAGCCCACCACGTTCATGGCGCTGTGGGGCAACGACTACTGGGCGCTAGCATACGCCCAGGCCTTCGAGGGGCAGCTGTCGGGACTGAACCTGGTGGATCACAACGCTCACTTTGAGGCCATCGTCGCGCGAGGAGACCGATTGCTCACGCTACAGCGCACGCTGTACGCCCTGCCACCGGATTGGTGGGAGGCGCGTCTGGGGCCCCTGCACCTGACCTCCATGGCCCCCGAGATCCTCGCGCTCTCGCCCGAGCCGCTATTGCGCCCAGAGGACGTCCCTGCAGGGCCAACGCTCGATCTGGGCAACGGCATCACGCTGTGGGCCGCCCAGGCCACGCAAGAGGCATCGAGCGATCTGCACGTGACCGTGTACTGGCGCGCCACCGAACGGCCCACCGCCGACTATGCCGTGGCAGCCCACCTCCTGGCGCATCAGCCGCCCCAGAGCTCAGAGGACGTCCTGGCGCAGGCCGATACCCAGCATCCGGTCTATGGGTGGTACCCGACGAGCCGTTGGCAGGACGGTGAGATCGTGCGCGACGATCTGACCCTGACGATCCCCTCTGGAGCCGACCCCGTCGCCGTGCGCTTGGGCATGTATCGCCAGGCCAAGGACGGCTCCTTTGTGAACAGCCCGTGGTTCGTAATCCCGAGCGAGGAATGGGAGGAGACGCGATGACAGACCAGATCGGACGGGGGTTGTAT
>JBNGEB010000203.1:0-4335 GCA_049975585.1 Anaerolineae bacterium | reverse complement strand
CTACTGGCCCTGGTACAGGGCCACAGACTCCTGAACGGCAGTGTCCCGTGAACGCTGCGGACGATCACGCATCTCTTCGGGCGAGCTGTAGTAGAGGCCCTTCTTCGCTGGCTCAAAGGCCCACTCGCCGTTGCCGACGGGATCGTAGCAAGCGCGTCGCGTCAGCTCCTGGAACACGGGGACACTGCCACAGCGGCGCATCAGGTTGACAGTCGTATACACCGACTTGGCGTGGACCGTGCCGCCGGCGCTGAGTTTGGCGAGCTCCTCGAAGGCATGGTACACGATCTCTGCCAAAGAGAGCCTCTGCGTCTGGTCGAACAGCATCAGAGCAGCTATCTGATCAGCGTCCGGCACGTGCACCACGCTATCCCGATCCACTTCCACGGGCAAGCTCGCACGCTGCATCTGGAGCGTGAGTTTGTCGTCCTCCACGATTGCCGTTCGGATGAACTCACTGCGGCTCCGCTTGGCTCGTTGCACCGACAGCTCGATCGTCAGCGGCTCGTCGGGGATCGTCACTTCCACCTGCCCGCCGACGCACATGCCCACATCCTCATACCACGCCTCGAGCCCGCAGATATATCCCTCATCCGGCACCAGCCAGACGCGGTACTCTTTGCCCACATCCGCATCGACCAACGTCAGGCGCGCGTGATGCTTGCCCCGCGGCAGCGACATGCGCCGGAGAAGCTGAAGCGTGGCCGGCATGGTTCCGGCGTAGAGATGCGGGAATGTCACATCAAAGGTGATCTCGTCGAGCTCGCGGAACAGCATCCCGGGGATGTCGTCAAGCTCGTCACCGATCTCCTCGACTAGATCGAGCATGGACAGGCAGATGAACTCGCCGCCCTCGGCGCGAACAGGATCCTGCATGATGGGCGGGCGCATATGGACAGCAGCGGGCTCCAGCTGACGCAGGTACCAGAGAGGCTCATCATCCAGGCTGACGTCGTCAAACCGGTCATCGTTTGCCAGAGCACGGTTCAACGCGAACACCTGAGCGGCAGGCGAAATTCCCTCGGCGAGATCGAGGTTCTCGAGGATCACGCCCACCGGCAGGGGTTCGTTCCGCTCGTAGATCAGCGCCTCTGCCAGATTTAGGTAACCCTCACCCACTTCTGGCAGGAGCTCCTGTAGGTACCAATCGTCCTCAAAGCCAATGAAATCGTCGTCGTTCTCGAGGGTTGCCGTCAGGCGATCGCGCACATACGGCAGACAGGCAGCAACCAGGTCCTCCACACCGAGATTCGGGTCCATCCTGCCCAGGAGCTGTTGCTCAGGACCATTTAGAGGATGCTCATATGGGAAGGCACTCGCGAACTCTTGCTCCGAGCCGTCTTTTTCAAATCGGACCTTGATCACAGAGAACTCGCCATACTTGGGGTTGTAGCCGTCGCGGACCTCGACCACCTCACCTGCCTCAAAGCCCCTGGCGGAAAACACAAGCCTCTGCCCCACTTCGTAGGCATTCTTTGGCTGATAGAGCTCGCCTCGAACAGCCATCTGCTTCAGAGCCTGCTGCTCACGCTTGACGCGTCTCATTATGATGGCGGCTGCCAATACATCAGCGCCTTGCGGCTTGCCAGCTTCGAGGATGAGGCTGGTGGCCAAGTCCAGATCCTCCTCACCGACCTGGTACTCGTCGCGCCAGAAGGCCTCCGTTTGGCTTTGCAGATTGCTCGGTCCTGACATGCATGCCCTCCCCAGAGGTGCGTAGCCAACCTGCTACCCGGAAAAAGGCCCCGGCGCGCCGCGCCGTTGCCTTGGCAGCAAACGATGGGCGAAACAGGACTCGAACCTGTGGCCCCTTCCTTGTAAGGGAAGTGCTCTCCCAACTGAGCTATTCGCCCCAACCGGAGCGAGTGTACCACGTTCACCCAGCAGCGTCAAAGCTCCATCCATTCCCCGCACGTGCGCGGCTCACATCACTTCCGGAGCCGACATGCCCATGAGCGCGAGAACGCGACGAAGCACCATTCGGCAAGCCGCCACAAGCTTGAGCCTTGCCTTGCTGATCTCGGCATCGGCCGGATCCGAGCTCACCACGCGGCAATCCCGATAGAAGGCATGGAACGCGCTGGCCAGCTCTTGCGCATAGTACGCCAAATAGTGCGGCGCTAGGCCCTCGGCGGCTGTGCGCACGAACTCGGGCAGGCGCAGCATCTGCCGTATCAGTGCCAGCTCGGATGGATGCGTCAACAGGCTCACGTCGCCATCATCGCTATCCAGGCTCTCTGCGTACCGAAGAATGGAGCATATGCGCGCGTGTGCGTACTGCACATAGTAAACAGGGTTCTCGTCGGACTGTGCCCTGGCGAGATCGAGGTCGAAATCCATCTGGCTATCCGCCGAGCGAGCGGTCAGGAAAAAGCGCATGGCATCGGCGCCCACCTCCTCCTCCACCTCACGCAGCGTGATCATGTCACCCGTCCGCTTGGAGAGGCGGACGATCTCGCCGCCCCGCTTGAGCGTGACGAGCTGGTAGATGATGATGGTGAGCCGCGCCGGATCCAGACCTAGCGCTTCCAGCATGAGGAACATACGCGGCGCATGGCCCTGATGATCTGCTCCCCAGACATCAATGACCTGGTCAAACCCTCGCCCCACGAACTTGTCATAGTGATAGGCGATATCCGACGCGAAATATCCAGGGGAGCCGTCCGATCGGATGATGACCTCGTCCTTGTCGCCCCCTAGACGCGTCGCGTCGAACCATATGGCGCCATCGTGTTCACTGAGATAGCCGCCCCTGCGCAGGATATCCATCACGCGCTCAAAGGCGCCATCCTCATAGAGCGTGGACTCGTGGAACCACCGATCATAAGTGATCCCCAAGCGTTCGAGGTCCTCACGCGCTTTGTCAAGCACGCGCGCCAGTCCCCACTCGCCAACGGCCGCAATCGCTTTTTCGCGAGGAACGTTCAGGTACCTGTCACCGACCTCTTTCGCGAGCGATTCGCCCATGGCCACCATATGCTGGCCGTGATAGCCGTCTTCCGGCACCTGCTCGTCTCGCCCCAGCGCTTGAGCATAGCGCGCGTACAGCGTCTCGTAGAACACGCGCATTCTGCTGCCGGCATCGTTGACATAGTACTCACGCTGCACATCATAGCCAGCCGCCTCCAACACGCGGGCGAGCGTGTCGCCGAGGACAGCATTCCGGGCCGATCCCATATGCAAAGGCCCGGTGGGATTGGCGCTCACGAACTCCACTTGGACGCGCTTGCTGTGCCCGACGTTCACGCAGCCGAACGCCTCGCCCGCCTCGAGCACTGCATCGACCTGCTCAGCCAACCAGCTCTCGCTCAAGCGAAAGTTGACATAGCCAGGCGGCGCCACCTCGGCTGCCGCCAGAAATGGCATGCTTGGCAGATGCGCTGCCAATACCTCGGCGATCTTTAGCGGGTTCATGCGCGCCACGCGTGCCAGTTGCAAGCAGAGTGGCGTGGCATAGTCGCCCATCTCATCGTACTTGGGCCTCTCGACGGGGATGCTGTCGGGTATCTCGAACGCGGGGAGTGCGCCCTCCTGCTGGGCGCGCTCGAGTGCCTCAGCAATGCCTCGCTGCAATGTGTCGTCGATCAGGGCCATCTACTTTAGCTCCATCCAGTTGCGCCCAACCACGGCATCCACCTTGAGCGGGACGCGCAGCTTGTGTGCTTGCGACATCGTCTTGACCACCAGGTCGCGCACCTGGTCCAGGTCATCTTCTGGAACTTCTAGCACAAGCTCGTCGTGCACCTGCAGCACCATGGCCGCGTCAGTTGGCAGCCCCTTCAGGGCATCGTGCAGCCGGATCATGGCAATCTTGATAATGTCCGCTGCACTGCCCTGAATGGGCATATTGATGGCCGCTCGCTCAGCGCTCTGCCGCAACGAACTCGCGCTACGCGACTGCAGTTCGGGGAAATAGCGTCGGCGCCCGAGGATCGTCTCCACGTACCCCTGCTTGTAGGCCTGCGATTTGATCTGCTCCAGGTAGCGCTTCACACCTTGGAACCGAGTAAAATAGGTCTCGATAAAGTCGTGAGCCTCTTCCTGTGTGAGATCCGTGCGCGCGGCCAGGCCATAGTCGGACATGCCATACATCAAGCCAAAGTTGATCGCCTTGGCCAAGGCGCGCTGTTCCTTGGTCACCTCGTCCAGCGGGATCCCCAAGACCGCCGCCGCCGTCGTGGCATGCACGTCCTCATCACGCTGGAAAGCACCGATGAGCTCAGGGTCCTCGCTCATATGCGCCAGGAGCCGCAGCTCTACCTGTGAATAGTCGCAACTGAGCAACAAGTAGCCTTCTGGTGCCGCGAAAGCGCCCCGCACCAGACGCCCCTCTTC
>JBNGEB010000202.1:0-4356 GCA_049975585.1 Anaerolineae bacterium | reverse complement strand
GTACATGGACGGGCTGGCCCGATGGGATGCCGATTGGCCGGGTGCCATCGAGAAACTGAGGGCCGTCTATCTACGCGACCCCGCGTACCATGATGTGCGGCAGAAGCTGCATGATGCCCTCGCGGCCTATGGCGATTCCTTGGCAGGCGATGGCGATTGGTGTGCCGCCCAGAGGCAGTATGCGGCGGCGCTCCAAGTCATGGATAGCACCTTGGTCACGGCCAAGCATTCGGAGGCGCGCGAGCGCTGCCAAGCCGGAGAGGGGCCCATCGAACCGACTGCGGGTGCGACCGCGCGGCCGGGCGAATTTGCCGGGCGACTCGTGGAGCAGACTAGCATCGGTGAGGAACAGATGCTCATTCGGGGGGCCGTGCTGGATGCGGACGGCGAGGGCATCGAAGGCGTGCGCGTTCGCATCCAGGCTTTTGATTGGTTCAGCGTCGCCATCACCGATCTGAACGGAGCCTTTGCATTCGATGGCCTACGGAACCCTGTCACCTACACGCTTTCGCTGCCGGATCTCGATGCGCAGGCGGTCGAGGTGCGAGGCGAGTTCGGTAGGATGTCCTGGGTCGAGTTCCGGCAACAGGGCGGCTAGATGTCGTCTATGAGGGGGCAAGAGCATGAGCAGCGATGAGCGCCTTGAGTCCATCGTCGGCCACATCGTGGAGGAGCTTACCAACAAGAACCGGGTGCGCGATGACACCTTGCAGCGGTCACGGGAGCTGATTCGCTTCTGTGCCAACAGCATCCGTGCGACCCATCGGCGGGACTATGATCTGGCAAGGGAGCTGCTCTCGGAGGCCAAGCGTGCGGCCATGCGTATGCGGGAGGACGCGGCCGCGTATGGCGATGTGTACCACGCTGGCTACACACAGGATGCCCTCAAGGAGCTCACCGAGGCAGCGGCCACCCTGGCGATTGTCACCGGTCAACCGCTTCCTGGCCCCGAAGACCTGCAGGTCGAATATGCCGCCTACCTTAACGGACTAGGCGAGGCGGCGGGCGAGTTTCGTCGCTTTGCGCTGGATAGCATCCGTCGTGGCGAGATCGACCGCGCTGAGGAGCTTCTGGCAACCATGGACGAGATCTATAGCCAACTCGTGACGGTTGATTTTCCCGACTCGTTGACCGGCGGGCTTCGGCGGACGACTGACATGGTGCGTGGTGTGACCGAGCGTACGCGCGGCGACCTCACCACGGCCGCGCGCCAGGAAAAGCTTCAGGCCACCCTGCGCCAGTTCGAGCGGCGGCTTGCGGAAGGCCTCCAGCCGCCGGAAGCTGCGGAGAGCTGATGTACCAGAATCCGCCGAACAAGCCGGCTGTGGGTTGCGCATTATGAGGCTTCTCGAGATCCTAGTCGCTCTGGCGCTGCTTGTGGTGACGGCGCTCTCCCTAGGGCAGACGGGCACAGCGCCGGCGCCAATGCCCAGGCGGACGCCGACGACGGAGGTGACAGACTCGACGCCCGAACCTTCGCCGACAGCGTCGCCCACGGCGACTGCCACGGCTACGCTGGCCCCGACGATGACCCTCCGACCTAGCCTGACGCCTTTCGCGTTAGAGGCCGTTGCTGTCCCTAGCTCTACGCCGATGCGCGAGTTGACGTTCGACACGCGGCCGGATCTTGACCGGTACTTGTACGTCGATCAGAAGACGCAGCGGATGTATGTGTTCGAGCGAGGCGAGCTGATCCGGGAGATGCCTTGTAGCACCGGCCTGCCGGACGACACCACCTACACGGAGGCTTGGGAGGGTCTCGTCGGGCGGTACTATGGCACGTTTATGTCGTTCGGCGTTTGGGCCGACGAGGCGTGGTATCTCTATCCTTCGTTGGGGAACATCCTCGTCCACAGCCTGCCTTATGTCTGGCGGAACGGGTACAAAGTGTATCTGGGGAGGGATGCGCTCGGGATGAGACCCGCTTCTCATGGCTGCATCCGGCTTTCCCCCGAGGATGCTGCCTGGTTCACAGCATACAACCCAGAGGGTGTGTTGATGACGATCACCGAGCCCTACCGCGACTACTGGCAGGCCGTGCTCGGAAGCGCTTCTGACAAAGGAGGCTAGACCGGCGTCTACCTTTGGGCTATAATCGCGAAAGATTCGGCGAGGGAGGAGGAATACGTGTACACTGCGCCACGCGGGACTGTGGACGTTTTGCCGGAGGATCAGCCGTATTGGGATCACCTCCGGCGTTGCATAGACGAGACGACGGCTCTTTTCGGATACGGCAGAATCGAGGTACCGTGTTTTGAGGAGACGTCTCTCTTTGTGCGTGGCGTGGGTACCGGGACGGACATTGTCGATAAGGAGATGTACTCCTTTCAGGACAAGGGCGGTCGCGATATCACCCTCAGGCCCGAGTTCACGGCGGGCATAGTGCGGGCGTACCTTGAGCATGGCATGCAGACATGGCCCCAGCCGGTCAAGCTCTTTACCATTGGACCCATCTTTCGCTATGAACGCGTGCAAGCTGGGCGCTATCGGCAACACACGCAGTTCGACATCGAGGCGATTGGCTCCCAGGATCCGGCTGTGGATGTCGAGGTCATGTCGGTTGCCTGGCATCTCTTCCAGCGGCTGGGCTTCAAGGAACTGGCATTTCAGGTGAATAGCACGGGCTGCCCGGCGTGTCGGCCTCGGTACCTGGAGGCCCTCGTGGGCTACTATGAGGGACACCAGCACGAGATCTGCGATGACTGCAAGCGCCGCCTGGAGCGCAATCCACTCAGGCTGTTGGACTGCAAGGAAGAGCAGTGCCAACCGATCATCGCGGGGGCTCCCAAGATCAGCGACTATTTGTGCGATGACTGCAAGGCGCACTTTCAGCAAGTGAGGCGCTATCTGGACGCGCTGCATCGCCCCTATGCCATCAACCATCGCCTCGTGCGCGGGCTGGACTACTATACCAAGACGGTCTTTGAGGTGTGGGCCGAGGGCATCGGCGCACAGAATGCGGTCTGCGGCGGCGGTCGCTATGATGGACTGGCTGAGGAGCTGGGCGGGGATCCGACGCCGGGGATTGGCTTTGGTTCTGGCATGGAACGGTTGGTGCTGACGTTGAAGGAGCAGGGCATCCCCGTTCCCGGCGTTCCCCAGCCGGACGTCAGCCTGGTGTACCATGGAGATGCGGCCAAGACGCAGGCCGTGCGCCTGGCCACCGTTCTGCGCGAGCGAGGGATCGCCGCGGTGATGAGCTTTGACGACCGAAGCTTTCGCGCGCAGTTCCGCAGCGCCGATCGCGACGGGGCGCGCTATGCCTTGGTACTCGGCGAGCAGGAGCTAGAGGCCGGCGAGATCGTGGTCCATCCGATGTTGCGAGATGCGCCCGAGGAGCGCGTCGCGTTGGCGGACGTTGTGGACCACGTAGCGAGGCTGTTGTCGGGATGAGCATCGAGAACGTAGGGATCGTCTATCAGGCTGGCCGAGAAGAGTCCGCTGCCCTCGCCGATCAGACGCTGGCGTTGTTGGAGGAACGTGGCCTACACGTATGGCGTGGCGATGCACACGACGATGAGGCTCTATGTGAGGTCGCCCCTGATCTGGACCTGGTGATTACCCTCGGCGGCGATGGGACCATCGTGCGAGCCGCCAGGCTGCTCTCGGTTGCAGAGGTTCCCGTCCTGGGGGTGAACCTGGGACGTTTGGGGTTCCTGGCCGAGGTCGAGCCGGAGCGTATTGGCGAGTCTCTGGATGAGGTCTTGGCTGGCGCGTATCACGTGGAGGAGCGCATGATGCTCCGCTGTCGCGTGATGCGCGGTGATAGCGAGCTGGCAAGCTATGACGCGGTCAACGATGCGGTGCTCTCTCGCGGGGCGGTTTCGCGCACGATACGGGTGGAGCTGCGGGTTGACGACCGGTATGTGATGACGCGCACGTCGGATGCCGAGATCGTGGCGACGCCTACGGGTAGCACGGCCTACTCGTTGGCGGCTGGGGGGCCCATCGTGGCGCCCGATGTCGCGTGCATGATCGTGACCCCCGTGTCAGCCCATCTGAGCGTGGCGCACGCTATCGTCGTGTCGGCCCAGCGGCAGCTGTGTCTCCACCTGGTCAAGGGAAGCGCCGCGATGCTGACGGCCGATGGCCAGCAGGACCTTCCCTTGAAGGTCGATGACAGGGTCGTCTGCACCGCTAGTGACCGACGAGCCCGTTTCGTGCGGTTCGGGGCCGATGGCTATTTCTACGAGACCGTGCTTCGGAGGCTTCGGTGGCCGGATCTGGGGCCGATTCCATAGACCAGGAGAGGTCACGCTGCGACGGCGTGACCTACTCAGAGGTCGAGACGCTGACTCTTTGCACCGACTGCCCCAGCCATATGCCAGAAGCGTGCAGTCCCGGACGGAGCTGGGG
>JBNGEB010000201.1:0-4360 GCA_049975585.1 Anaerolineae bacterium | reverse complement strand
AGTCGAGCCAGTGGACGGCTGGGTGGCGAGCCGTGGGCTGGGAACCCATTTCGCCCTTGCCATCGTCATCCCCATCGCCCTTACGTTGCTGTTGCCCCTGGAGGAGACGACCACAACCACGGGAGCCCTTTTGGGGATGGGGATCGGGTTCGCGCTCAACGCGCGCGCCGGGCACTTTGCGCCACGGGGAGGACTAACGAAGGCCATCGGGCGCATCGCGCTGGGCCTGGGGCTAGTCGGGGTCGCCTATCTGGTCCCGAAACTGCTGCTGGGAGAGCCCTCACAGCCTTGGGCAGCTCTACTGTTGCACCTGGCCCGCTATGCGTTGGTGAGCCTCACAGGAACGTTGGTGGCTGGCTGGTGCTTTGTGCGAACGGGGCTAGCGGCTCCTATCCACGAGCACGTCGCAGCCTAGCCGCTTACGACGGCTCCTTTGCAACCTGGCCCCTGGCGTCATCCGCTCGACCATAGCCCGTGCCGCCCAGATCGTCAACGCTCGCGCCTACCGCCGATGATCCATAGGGAGGAGGTCAGCACGTGCTATCGAGTCTTGGCGCTGTGCGCGATCATCCTGGGCATGGGTTGCGCAACAACCGGTCCTGGGCCCAACGCCGCCCCCACCAGTGAGCCTGCGATCATACCTCTACCCGCCCCACGCTTAGAAGGCGATCTCTCGCTCGAGGCAGCCCTGGCACAACGGCGTTCCGTTCGCTCGTTCACGGATGCGCCTCTCACGCTTGAGGAGATTGGCCAGCTCCTCTGGGCGGCGCAAGGCGTCACAAGAGACTGGGGCGGGCGAACGGCTCCTTCCGCAGGCGCTCTTTACCCGCTGGAGCTGTATATCGTCACGCAAGACCATGTCGCCAGGTATCGGCCTGACCAACACGCTGGGGAGGTCTGGCTGGAAGGCGACCGGCGACAAGCTATCTGGGCAGCGGGGCTCGAGCAAGAGCCGCTAGCGCAGGCCCCAATGATCCTCGCCATCAACGGGGTGTATCAAAGGACCCAAGCCAAGTATGGCGAGCGGGCCGAGCGATACGTTCTTCTCGAGGCAGGCCACGTGGCCCAGAACGTGCTACTAGAAGCAGTTGCCTTGGGATTGGGTGCCGTGCCCATTGGCGCCTTCTACGAGGACACCGTCGCCAAAGCTCTGGAGCTCCCAGCGGAAGCAAGATTGGTCTATCTCATACCGGTTGGTCACCCGCAGGAATGACCATCGTCCTCTGGAATGCTCCCTGGGGACCTTGGCCATAGCGTTGGCCGCCAGCGCTGCCTATGGTATACTGCCTGCCACTGGGATCCATGGCAGTGGAACGTACAGACGACGGTTAGGGGCCTAGCGGAGTGCAGCAGAGAAGCGATCACCTCCTTCACAAAGACACTAAGCGCGATCTCCGTTTCCTTGAAGAAACGCTGGGGTTCAGCTTTCGCGACCAAGGCGTGCTTCGCCAAGCGTTGACGCACAGCTCGTATATCAACGAGTCGCCCGGCGACGCCAGCGGCGACAACCAGCGCCTCGAGTTCCTTGGCGACGCTATCCTCGATTTCGTCGTTGGGGACTGGCTCTACTCGCGCTATCCTGACGCCCGAGAAGGCGAGCTAACCAGCCTACGAGCCGAGATCGTGCGCACGGAGGGCCTTGCGGCCTTTGCGCGTGCTTTGGATCTAGGGGATTACCTGCGCCTGGGCCGAGGAGAGGACAGTACGGGTGGCCGCGAGCGAGACGCCAACCTCTGCGCCGCCTTTGAGGCCCTCATCGGCGCCATATATATAGATCAGGGCCTCGATGTCGTCCTGACCCTTGTCCACCGTCTGCTCGACAACCGCGCCCCAGAGATCGACATGCAGCGCCAGGCCAAGGATGCCAAGAGCCTGCTCCAAGAAGTCACACAGGGACGCCTCCACGTGACTCCTACCTATCGCATCACCGACGAACGCGGCCCGGACCATGCCAAAGTATTTACCGCCCAGGCCCTCGTGGGCGATGACGTTTGGGGTGAGGGAACCGGCCGTAGCAAACAGGCGGCCGAGCAAGCCGCCGCTCGCAAGGCTTTGCAGGCCTCCCGCATCCGCCAATCGCAAGAGCGCCCATAGATCAGGGCGCGGCACCCGAGCGCCGGACACACTGCACCTATCACTGCTATTCGTTGACGTTGACCTGTCTGGAGATACGATGCGCCTGAAGCAGCTAGAGCTGTACGGATACAAGAGCTTTGCCACCCGCACTCGCTTCGAATTCGGCGAAGGCTTGACTGCCATCGTGGGCCCCAACGGCAGTGGCAAGAGCAACATCGCTGATGCCGTGCGCTGGGTGATGGGCGAGCAGAGCTTCAGCAGCCTGCGCGCCAAGACCAGCGAGGACATGATCTTTGCCGGAAGCCGCAGCCGTTCGCGCTTGGGCATGGCGGAAGTCACCCTCGTCATCGACAACAGCGACGGCATGTTGCCCCTCGCCTATTCGGAGGTAGCCGTCGGCAGGCGTGCGTACCGCTCTGGCGAGAACGACTATCTGCTCAACGGCACCAAGGTCCGCTACCGCGATATCATCGAGCTGATGGGCGGCGCCGGCCTCGCACGCAGCAACTATACCACCATCGGGCAGGGCGAGGTCGATGCGGCACTGGCCCTGCGCCCCGAGGCACGACGCGCTCTGTTCGAAGAAGCCGCCGGCATCACGCCGCACCTTCGCCGGCGCGAGGAGACCCTTCGTCGCATCGACGAGACCGAGCGCAACCTCGAGCGGGTGGGCGACCTGATCAACGAGCTTGGCCTCCGCGCGCGCACCTTGCGCCGCCAGGCCGAGCGCGCCGAAGAGTACCTGCTTCTCAAACAGGACCTCGAGGAACTGCAGCGCATCTGGTACGGCCACCAGTGGCAGCGCCGTCAGGCCCAGCTTCAGCGCGCAGAGGCCACCGTTCGGCAAGAGGCCGCCCGCCTAGAGACTCTCCATCAGCGCATTGGCAAGGTGGCAGAGCGCAGAGAACGGGTGGCTCAGGCGACGGCGCAGCACCGGCAGCGCATCAGCGACATCGAGCGGCAACTCGAGGGCCTGCGTAGCCGCCGGGAGAATCTCCAACGCGAAGTCGCCGTGGGCCAGGAACGCGCCCGGTTGCTACGCAAGCAACTCGCGATCCTCCAGGACGACCTCGCTCAGCTTGTGGAGAGACGCGAGGTCCTGCAGGCAGAGATCGTCAGGGCCCAGGACGAACTCAAGTCTCAGCAAGAGGCACACGCCTCGAGTGCTGCCACGTGGCAGGAAGCGCGCCAGAAGCTAGAGACCTTGGAGAAATCGCGGGCCAGCCTGCAGGAGCAGGCGCGCAAGCATGAAGCGGAGCTGGCAGCCACCATCAACGAGCAGTCCCAGGCGACAGCGCGGCTACAGACGCTTCTGGAACGGCAAGAGGAGCTGGCGCGAGAGCAGGAGGAAGCAGAGGCATCCACGCGCTCGCTCGCGGAGAGCATCCACCAAGCCCGGAAACGCACACAGCAACTGATCGAACGAGTCGAGCGCCTCGAGGCGGAACAGGTGGCGCTAGAGGCCCATCGAGAGCAACTGCAGGAGGAAACCCGGCACACGGAACGCGCGCTGGCCCAAGCCGAAGAGCGCGCTGCCCAAACACGCAGGCAACGCGATCAGCTCAGCTCCCGCTTTCAAGCGCTCTCTCGCGTCCGAGAGGAGATGTCGGGCTACTACCCCGGCGTACGCGCCGTCCTCAGCGAGGCGGCCAGCCTCACGGGAATGGCGGGCACCGTTGCCTCGCTGATGCGCGTCCCGTCAGAGTTGGAGGATGCCATCGAAGCTGCGCTAGGAGCTCGCCTGCAGCACGTCATCGCAGAGACGTGGGAGGATGCGGAGAAAGCCATCGCTTACCTGAAGCGATCACGAGCCGGTTGGGCCACTTTCCTGCCTCTCGATACCATTCGGTCGCGCACCGTGCTCAAGCCAGGCGCGGACGCAGGCATTGTGGGCGTCGCCAGCGATCTCGTCCGGTATGATGAGGCCTACCGCGCCGCGTATGAGCTCCTGCTGGGCCGTGTGCTCGTGACAAAGGATCTTCCCACGGCGCGGCGGTTGCTCCGCTCGCGCGCCGGCGCCTCACTATATGTCACGCTGGACGGCGAGACTGTCCAGCCGAGCGGCGCCGTCAGCGGCGGCAGTCGTCACCGAGCGGGCGGCCAGATCCTGACCCAAGACCGTGAGTGGCGAGAGCTAAAGCCCCGCGTGAGGGACGCTGAGCAGCAGGCCAATGCGGCACAGCACGAGCTTGAGGCACGCCAAGACGAGCTGGGTTCGCTACGTGAGGCGTCCCGAGACCTCGGCCAGCAACGGGAGACGCTCCTCAAGCGGCTTGACCAAGCT
>JBNGEB010000200.1:0-4369 GCA_049975585.1 Anaerolineae bacterium | reverse complement strand
GCCTTGGCCCCTGCCAGGAGCTTGGCGCCGGCCGTGCGCGCCGCCTCGGAGGCATCCACCCGCCCGGTGACCTCCTTGGCCGTCGCACCGACGCGCGACGCAGCCTCGCGCAGGGCATCCCTGGTCTGCGCCCTCTTGGCCTTGGACGCCGATTCCTTGCCCGAATCGTTACCCTCGGACGCCATCTCGGCGCTACGCTCGCGCGCCTGCCGCTCGGCCTCGGCCAGCCCTTCGGATTCGGGAAGAAACGCCCGCGCCTCGCGCAGATAGCGCAGGCTCTCCTCGGGCGTCTCGGCGACATAGGCCAGCCACAGCCAAGCCTGCTCGTCCTCGGGCGTGCGGTGAATCAGCCGGGTAAAGATGGCGCGCGCCGTATCGCGATCGCCATGCCGCGCCAAAAAGATTCCCTCTTCGAGTTGCGAACGAGCCACGCGGCCCTGGAGTGTCTCTGCCCGGTCGTGAGGTTCCATCACCTAACCTCCGGATCAGCCCTGGGCGCTGGATGTAAGCGGCCACACGATGCGGACATTATAGCATCAAAGAGAGGTGCGTTCCAATGCTTCTGTTCACTGGAGCAAACAGTAGCTCATCGTAAAGAAAGAGTTCCAAGGGGAACGCGCGTCGCCTATACAAAAGGGGCGGGAGGCTTTCACCCTCTCGCCCCGCGTCATCGTGTGGGAGCGTCACGTCAGCTTCTGGCGTCCAGCAAATAGCGTATGACCAGGCAGATGGTGGCGTCCAAGCTGTCGCGGTGGGTGCGCTCGTAAGCGTGGCTGGCGTCCACGCCGGGACCGATCAGGCCCACGCGGACGTCGCCGCCGGCCCGCAGCAAGGCGCTGCCGTCGCTACCATAGTGAGGAAACGTATCCACCTTATGGGGGATCTGATGCTCACGGCACAGTCGCGTCAGGCGCTGCCGCATCTCCAGGTCGTACGGCCCCGACGAATCCTTGGCGCAGATGCCCACCGAATACTCGTCCGAGTTCTGGTGCTCGCCGGTGGTGGCGACAGCCATGTCGATGACCAACAGCTCTTTGGCCTCTGGCGGGATCCCGGCCGAGGCGCCGTGGCCCACCTCCTCATAGTTGCTGATGAAAAAGTGAGTATCCTGGGCGGGACGGAGCCCCAGGTCGCGCATGGTGAGCAGCGCGCCATAGACGATCGCCACGCCGGCCTTGTCGTCCAGGTGACGGCTCTTGATATAGCCGGTGTCGGTGACCTCCACCCGCGGCGCAAAGCTGATAAGATCGCCCACCTCGATGCCCAGGGCGGCAGTCTCTTCGCGCTTGGAGACGCGAGCGTCCAGGCGGACCTCCATGCGCTCCTCTTCGCGCTTGCCCTTTTCGGCGTCGTCGCTGGTGTGCACGCTGGGCGCCACGGTCTGGATGGTGCCGGTGTGGCGCGCGCCGCTGCTCACCGAGATGATGGTGACATTCTCGCCCTCGACGGCGTTCCAGGCATAGGAGCCGAGCTGGGTCATGAGCAGGCGGCCGTTGGTCTTGATCTCACGCACCATGGCGCCCAACGTATCCACGTGGACGGTGACAGCCCGAGGGGCATCGCTACGCTCGCCGGCCCAGGTAAAGACCAGGGCCCCCTTGTTGGTGGAGCGCACGCTGAGGCCGTCCAGCGAGAGCGCCTCCATGCGCTCCTGAACGTATTGCATGGCCTCTTGATGGTACCCCGTAGGGCTGGGGGTCTCCAAGAGGCCAATCAGAAACTCGACGACGCGCTGCATGTTGACGGAAAGCCACATCGCGAGGACCTCCTCCTGCTTCCTGAGCACCATTGTACTCACGACACGGCCGAGCACAACAAAGGCTACGTAAAATCGGCACGAATTGACCCTAGATGCGTGGCACAGCCGGCGAGCTCTGGACCCTCGACGATGCCTGTGCTATCATCGACCTGGTTCGCAGCCAAGAGACCGATTGATGGGAGTGTCATGATGCAACTCACTCGCCCGCATATCCACCTGAAGGCCGAGAACGTGGACGTGACATCCACCTGGTACCAAAAGGTGCTCGAGGCCAAGCTGGTTGCCACGCGCAGCTTTCGCGGATCCGTCGAGCATGAGCTGGATCTGCAGGGCACGACGCTAGTCATCCATGGCCAGTTGGAGCGGGAGCTCCCCCTGCCCAAGTCGGTGCAGCCCCGCTTTGGGCTGGACCACTTTGGCTTTGAGGTGCAAGAGCTGGACGCGCTAGCCTCCGCGCTGGATGCCAGAGGCGTCGTCTTTGTGGAGCGCCCCAACCTGGCGGCTCCGGGCGTGCGCCTGGCCGTGATCGAGGCGCCCGACAGCGTGCGCATCGAGTTCATCGAGAGCCACATATCCTATACCGATGCAGACGCCTAGAGAAAGGAAGATGCCATGAAAGTCCTTTTCCTCGGCGGTACCGGCAATATCAGCAGCGCCTGCGTCGAACGGGCGTTGGAGCGCGGCCACCAGGTCAGCATCTATACACGGGGCCATCACCAACCCACCTTCAGCCGACCCGTCACGGCCATCCAAGGCGACCGTCACGACGCCGAGCGCCTACGCGACGTCGCCCGTGACGGCAAGTACGACGTCGTCACGAGCTTTATCGGGTTCACGCCCGACGAGGTCGCGCTGGACATCGACGCTTTCCATGGCCAAGTGGGCCAGTACATCCATATCAGCACCGCCAGCGCCTACCAGAAGCCCCCGACCAGCTATCTCATCACCGAGTCCACGCCGCTCCACAACCCGTATTGGAAGTATTCGCAAGACAAGATCGCCTGCGAGCGCGCGCTGGTGGATGCTTACCGCCAGCTTGGGTTCCCCGTGACCATCGTGCGGCCGTCCTATACCTATGGCACCACGTGGATCCCCTCGAGCGTCGGCGGGCACGGCTATACGGTGCTGCATCGCATGCGCACGGGCAAGCCGATCATCTCCCACGGGGACGGCAGCTCGCTCTGGGTGATGACGCACACCACCGATTTCGCCGTCGGCCTGGTGGGGCTGTTCGGGCTGCCGCAAGCCCTTGGCCAAGCCTACCATATCACCGGCGACGAGGTCCTGACGTGGGACCAGATCTACCGCACCACCGCCGCGGCGGCTGGCGTGGACATCGAGCTGGTCCACATCCCCACAGACCTGATCACGGCGCTCGCTCCCGACTGGGGCGCCAATCTCAAGGGCGACAAGGCCCACAGCGTCGTCTTTGACAATACCAAGATCAAGCGGGCGGTGCCGGCCTTTCGCGCGACATTGCCCTTTGCCGAGGGGATCCGCCAGTCCATCGCCTGGTATGACGCCGAGCCCAGCCGCCGCGTCGTGGATGAGGAGGTGGACCGCCGCATGGACGTCATCGTGGACGCGTATGGCCGCCTGTTCGAGCAGATCACCGAGACCAACGTCTAGGGCGTCGTCCTCGCTACCGACGGGATCTAGCTCCAGCGCTGACCACTCCAGCACAACCTTGATGGCGCCGCCGGCGCGGTCCCGCAGCGTCGCGAGGGTGTCCTGGAAGCGTTCGGCGAGAAAGCGATGCACGCCGGCACGACGCAACGCCGCCACCATCAAGAGCCCGATAGGACGATCACCCAGCACCATGGCGGTGCTGCGATCCTGGAGCCCTAGCCGCTTGGCGCCGCGCAAGCAGACCGCCAGGGGCGTGGGCAGCTCACGGAGCTCTAGCCTGTTCGGGCGAGTCTGCACCAGCGCGCGCACGACAACCTTCACTAGCTTGGGCTACACAGACGCCAGTGTACCAGACAACGATAGCTCGCCATGGCCAGCCAAGAGCAAGAGAGCATGCCGTCACGCCAAGACACGGGCGGGAAACGCCTGGAAACCCTTGACACAAGCTTTATGAACCTTTATACTTGACATAGATAAGATCAAGATCGTCCCGGTACAATCTCCACTCGCGATAGCTCCGCATCCGGTCGCCTCGGCGGCCAGAAAGGCGCAGGGTGCTCCCCTTGAAGAGGCGTGCCGTCGAGAACGCTCGCTGGGTCGAGGTCGTTGCGGCGTTGCAACGGCTCGATGGCGCCGTCAAGGTCCGCGCGGCACAGCTGGCAGCTGCCCCACAAGCCGAGCACGATCTGCGCGGCCTCTATATCTCGGAGCAAGAGTTCGGCCAGCTCGTATCCGAGCCGTTGACCCCACCGGCCGACGTCAGCGGTGCGTCCAAGCCCTCGGCTTGGCAACGCCTGCTGGCAGCCCTGGAGCTAAGCCCCTTTGAGCGCGATGTGCTGCTCCTGTGCCTGGCGCTGGAGCTGGATCGCGGTTATGAGCGCATCTATGCCTACCTCCACGACGACGTCACCGCGCGCCAACCCACCGTTGGCTTGGCGCTGGACCTGCTGTGCGACTCCCCCGGCGAGCGCATCGCGGCAC
>JBNGEB010000199.1:0-4395 GCA_049975585.1 Anaerolineae bacterium | reverse complement strand
CCTCGAAGGCGTCTTTACCTTTCTCATCAAGCCTGTCAGCAACGAAACGCTGCAGATGACGCTCGGCCAGGCGGCCTGCCGGGGAGAAGAGCTCGTCGTCTTGGTGGTGGATGATGACCCCGACGCTGTCCGCCTGCTCGAGATCATGCTCACATCGATGCCAGAGCCTTGCCGCGTGCTGCGCGCCTACGATGGCACGCAGGCTCTACAGGTCATGCGTCAGGAGAAGCCCGATCTCGTGCTGATGGATCTCCTGATGCCGGGGCTGCGGGGTGAGGATGTTGTGCGCGAGATGCAATCTGATCCTGACCTGCGGACGATACCCGTGGCTATTGTCTCTGCCAGCGATGCCCTCGAGCCGTCGGCTAGCTTGGGTGACGATTTCGGGGTTCTCATGCCGAGCGAGGTTGGCGTGGCTGAGGGCCTACGGTACCTGCGAGCGTTGCTCGACCGCGTCAGCCCAGAGTATGTGACGCATCCAGCCAGCGCTCGACCGTCGCCAGAAGTTCCTCGCGCGTGATGGGCTTGGGGAGTACATCTGCAGCGCCGAGGGAGCGCGCCAGCGGAGTTTGGGCCGCTACCGAACACACGATCACGGGCACCGTGTCAGCATGGCCATCGCTCGACAGCTCGCCAAGAAGCGTCCAACCGTCTCTATGCGGGAGGATGATGTCGAGGAGGATCAGATCCGGGTCCACCTGTGCGAGGGCCTCACGAGCTTCCTGGGCGTTGCGTGCTGCATGCACCAGATAACCTGCTGGCTCCAGATAGCGTCGGTAGAGGTCGAGCGCGCTCTCGTCGTCGTCGACCACGAGGATCGCTGCCAGCGGCGCAGGTAAAGGAAGGCTCACTCCGAGAATGGTGCCGCCGCCTGGGCAGGCCTTGACCCATAGGCGACCGCCGAAGGCCTCCACCAGATCGCGCCAGAAGGGACTTGCATCGTCCGCGGCATCTCGCGAGGCCAAGATAGACATCTCGCTGGGCGTTTCTACCTGGAGCAGCAGGTGATCCTCTCGGGTGGCTAGCTGCACGATGAGTCGCCCCTGGTCCAGGCCGACGATGCAATCCGCGAGCAGGCCGAGCGCGATCTGGCGCAATGCCTCGGGCGCTATGCTTGCGGTGGGTGTCCTCTCGTCACAAGACCAGTGCAGCGACACCCCGTGTCTCTCTGCCAAGGGACGCAGCGTTCTCGCCACGCCCTCTAGGAGGGCTGGCAACGACACGGCCTGGCGAGGCAGGGCTACCAGGTCATTCAGCGTGCGGTCATGTGGGCTGGTCGTCTCATCAGCAGCATCTGCTGCTGATGCGTCGGTGCTAGGACGCCGTTGGCGCCAGAGGACGCTCGCCACAGCATCCAGAGCCTTGTGGCGCTGCCGGTAGAAGGAGGACACGCTGAAGGAGAGCTCTTCGCACACTTGAGGGATGGACCAGCTCCCTAGGTAGTGGAGCGACAGCACGCGGTACGGCAGCCACTCGGAGCTCGAGGGAGGTGGCGGGCCTTGCCCTGGTGGGCTTGGCGGCCGCAGGCTCTCCACCGCGTCGTGCAGCCTGCGGCGGAGGGCCTCTGCCACCGTCTCGCCCGCCAGCGGCGCGACGCCCAGCTCGCGTACGAGGGGGTGTGTTTGCAGGCTGGCTTGGTCGTATAGATTGTCCAGCGCGTCGCAGACGAGCTGGGCGAACTCGTCAAAGTCCAAGGAGTACTAGTCCTCCAGATGAGAGAAACCTGAGAGAAACCTGGGAAATATGGGCCCCTCTGGCGCAAGCGAGCTGCTATAATAGTAGTGTCATGCAGGCCGACCAGATGTGGGAACGCGTTGGCCAGATCGTGATCCCTAGTCTAGTCGCGAGCCTGGTGAGCGTCAAAAGAGGGGAATCTGGAGAGGAGGCGAGTTAACACAGATCATCCGGTCGCGTCGTGGAAGTGACTACAACGAAGCATCGTGTGATGACAGGAGGACATGGAGATGGAAAAGCTATTGTCGCGTCGATCCTTCCTCAAGGTTGCCGGACTGGCCGCTGGCGCTGCCGGACTGGCTGCCTGCAAGCCGGAGGTCGTCGTCGAGACCGTCGAAAAGGTTGTCAAAGAGACGGTTCTGGTCGAGGGTGAGGAGAAGGTCGTCGAGAAGGTTGTCAAGGAGACGGTGGTTGTCGAGAAGGAGGTAGTGGTTGAGGCACAACCTCCCGTAACGATCAACTTCTGGGGCTGGCCAAGTCCCGTCTGGGACGATAAGCTGGCCATCTTCAAGGAGCAAGAGCCCAACATCACCGTCAACACATCGGAGATCGGTGACGCCGTCTTTGGCAGCCAGAAGTTCTTGACCGCCGTCGCGGCGGGTACGGGCCCCGACGTGTCGATTGCCAACCGCCACACGTTCATGCAGTTCGCCGCCAAGGGTATGTACATGGACATCACGCCGTACTTTGACGTGGCTGGCCTGAGGCGTGACGACTATCTGGCGGTGCAGCTCGAGGAGACGACGTGGGATGGCGTCATCTATGGCCTTCCCATCGCGACCGATACGCGCTTCCTCTACTGGAACCGTGCCTACTTTGAAGAGGCCGGATTGGATCCGAACACGCCACCCAAGACCTACAACGAGCTTGCCGAGTACACCGAAAAGCTGACGGTCTATGACAACAACGGTGATGTGGAGCGATACGGGTTTGTCCCGTATCTGTATGGTAACTCCTGGATGTGGCTGTACGGGTTCTTGAACAAGGCGCCCTCGCTCAGCGAGGACAAGCGGACCATCCTGTGCACCGATCCGCGCTGGGTAGAGACGCTGCAGTGGCTGGTCGATTTCTACGACAGCTATGTCGGTGACTTTGAGTTGGCCAACACGTTTAGTCAGGGCATCTCCTCGGCTGGCCTGGGCGAGCCGTTTGACGCCGGCAAGGTGGCCATGGTCGCCGATGGCGACTGGGCTGTGGCGCGGCACTTGCGCAATCCGGATCTGGACTGGGCTGCTGCTCCGATGCCCATTCCTCCCAACGGCGAGATCGCCACGTGGTCTTGCGGTTGGTCGCTGGTGATCCCTCCCTCCGCAAAGGAGCCAGAAGCAGGTTGGGAATTGATGAGGTGGTGGACCACCGAAGAGGGCTGGCGCGCAGAGGCGGAGGCCCAAAAAAAGGAGACGGTGCGCGTCTGGCAGCGTGAGCAGATCGAGGGCGTGCCCAAGTTCTGGCCGGCGCTGGCATGCCACTTGCCCTCACTCCAGATGCTCGAGGACGAATACATCCCAGAGCTGGACCAGCGAGAGCAGGATACCTGGGCTATGTCGCTTGACCTGCTGAAGAACCACACCCGTGGTTGCGGAACCGAGATGGGCGTCGCGGCGCTAGAGTACTGGGTTGAGATGGACAACGCCGCCCGCATGGCACTCGCCCACGAAAAGTCGCCTGAAGAGGCCTTGGAGGACTGCCGGATCAAAGTCCAGCAGGCGACGGATGAGGCCTGGGAGGCGATCGAGGGCTGAGTGCAGGCTTCTAGGGTCCGCGGGGAGGCCGATGACTCCCTAGAAGGGGCCGCGCCTCCTCCGTGCGGAGCGTGCAGCAACTGATCATACACGGCCAAGGCGCAGAGATGGCATGCCGCTGTCTTTGCGCTTTGGCCAGAGTACAGAGGGAATATGGCAAGCACGAATGCAATACAACGGATGAGAAACATGGCGCCGGCCAAGCGAGAGGCGCTCAGCTTCTATCTATTCATCCTGCCATGGCTGCTGGGCTTCCTTGCGTTCACTCTTGGACCAATCCTTGCGTCGTTGGGCTTGAGCTTCACGCAGTATGATATGATATTGCCGCCCAAATTTGTGGGATTTGATAACTATCGAGAGTTGTTTGGTGATCCTCTTTTCTCTACTAGCCTATGGAACACGATCTATATCGTTCTGCTTGCTGTGCCGCTGAGCATGATCACCTCTTTTGCGGTTGCTTTGCTCTTGAACCAAGACGTCGCTGGAATGCCCGCCTACCGAACGGCCTACTATATCCCATCTATCGTTCCGGCTGTAGCATCGGCGGCCCTGTGGATGTATCTCTTGCAGCCGCAGTGGGGCGTCATCAATGGTATTCTTGAAGCGGTCGGATTGCCTGGTCCAGGCTGGTTGGCCTCGAAGGCATGGGCCAAGCCGGCCATTGTCCTGGTGATGGTCTGGGGCTCGGGCGGGACCATGATCATCTATCTGGCGGGGCTGCAGGATATCCCCGAGGCTCTATACGAGGCCGCAGAGATCGACGGAGCCGGCCGCTGGGGCAAGCTGTGGCATGTAACGATCCCGCTGATGACGCCCACCATCTTTTTCACGCTGATCATGGGCATCATAGGCACGTTTCAGGTATTCTCGATCATCTTTGTTCTTACGGATGGAATGGGCGGTCCCGTCAACTCTACAC
>JBNGEB010000198.1:0-4395 GCA_049975585.1 Anaerolineae bacterium | reverse complement strand
GCGCGCCGCACAGCGACGAGCCAAGCGCCAACGTCAAGTGGCTGCTAGGAGGAAACGGCGGCGACGTGCCCTAACGCCCCGCGAGCGCGTTCAGCAGCTCTATGTGATGGCGTTGGAGGTCGCGGCTGAGCACGGCATTGCCCGTGCGCCTAGCATGACGCCCGCCGAGTATCTCCCTTGTCTGGCCCCGCACGTGCCCCAGGCTGAAGGGGACCTCAGCGAGCTAACCCATGCCTTTGAGCGCGCTCGCTACTCGCTCCGTGACGTCTCGCTGAGCGACGTCGAGCGGGCCGGTGAATGTTGCCAGGCGGTCGAGCGCGCCCTGGAGCAGCGTGCGTCGTCCGAGGCCACCCCGTGAGCGACCGCGATCTCTTTGACCATGCCGCTGAGGAGAGCATCCGCCGCGAGGCGCCTTTGGCGGCGAGGATGCGTCCGCGAACCCTCGACGAGTTCGTTGGCCAGGAGCATATCGTCGGCCCCGGCCGCTTGCTGCGGCGTGCCATCCAGGCCGATCAGCTCTCCTCGCTCATCTTTTACGGGCCGCCGGGCTCGGGCAAGACTACCTTGGCCATGGTCATCGCCAACACGACGCGATCCCACTTTGTGACGATCAACGCAGTGTTGGCCGGCGTCCAGCGTATCCGCGAGGTGACGGCGGATGCGCGAGAGCGCCGCAAGCTCTACCAGCGTCGGACGATCTTGTTTGTGGACGAGGTGCATCGCTGGGACAAGCGTCAGCAGGACGCCCTGCTCCCCTGGGTAGAGAACGGCACCATCATCATGATCGGCGCCACCACCGAGAACCCGTGGTTCTCGGTCAACAAGGCGCTGCTCAGTCGGAGTCGGGTGTTCCAGCTTGTGCGTCTCGAGGAGGAGCATCTCCGCGAGATCGCTCGGCGGGCGCTCAATGACCCGGAGCGTGGCTACGGCCAGCGTGACGTCATCATCACGCCGGAGGCGTTGGAGCATCTCACCGATGTAGCCAATGGCGACGCGCGCTCGGTCTTGAACGCTCTCGAGCTCGCCGTAGAGACGACCCCTCCCGATGACGAGGGTCGCATCGTCATCGACCTGGCGGTGGCCGAGGAGTCGATCCAACGGCGCGCCGTGCTCTATGACCGACAGGGCGACTACCACTTTGATGCCATCAGCGCGTTCATCAAGTCGCTGCGCGGCTCGGATCCCGATGCCGCGCTGTACTGGCTCGCCAAGATGGTCTATGCGGGCGAGGATCCGAGGTTTATCTTCCGGCGGATGCTCATCGCGGCGTGTGAGGACGTGGGCTTGGCGGACCCGGACGCCATTCGCGTGGTCGTAGCGGACGCCGAAGCCTTTGACCGCGTAGGATTGCCCGAGGGACGGTTCCATCTGGCGCACGCGGCGCTCTATCTGGCAACGGCGGCCAAGTCTAACAGCGTCATGGGCTTTTTCGACGCGTTAGACACGGTGGAACATGAGGCCGAGGGCGATGTGCCCATCCATCTGAAGGACGCCAGTCGCGATAGGGAAGGATTCGGGCATGGAGAAGGCTATCTCTATCCACACGCCTACCGCGACCACTGGGTCGCGCAGCAGTATCTCCCGGATCATCTTCAGGGGAAGCTATTCTACGAGCCCAGCGATCAGGGATACGAGGCGCAGGTGCGGGAGCGCGTCCTGCGGCGGCGAGAGGCCCAGCTTGCGGCGATGCTCGACGTCGAGGATCAGCCATCCGAGATCCTGACCTTCAGCCCCGGCGACCGGGTACGGGACCGCTGGCTGCAGCGCACCGTCGGTAACGTCGGGGAGGCGCTGGAGGCAATCCGTGACCGGGTCTTGAGCGCGCGGGACCTGGCGCGCCATGATCTCATCCTGGATCTATCGGGCGATAGCGGCTTATTGACCTGGGAGGCCCTGCGTCGTGTCCCAGAAGGGGGCGTCTGGTGCCGGGTGCCCACCGCACGAGCGGCCGAGGCCATGGCGCAGCAGGCAGAGCCGCTGGATCCGCTGCAGCGCCCCATCATCATCGAGGCCACGTTGCCATCCTTGCAGCAGGCGCTGGCAGCAGAGGGACACGGTGCCGTTCGGTTTGACCTGATCGTTGGGCGCAACGTCCTCGGTGGGTCGGCCGACAAGCAGGGGATCGTAGATGGCCTAGTGAGCCTACTTGCCGAGGGAGGCGTGCTGAGCCTGGCCGAAGTTGTGCCGTCAGCCACGCAACGCCTCTCGGCGCTGCTTCCCGAGGGCGCTGTCTCGCCGGATGTTCTGGATCGTTGGCGCGCCGCCGAGGAGGCCGTGTACCATGATCCACGCAATCCCAAAGCGAGTTGGCGCGCGGAGGACCTCCGTGAGGTTTTCGAGGACGCGGGGCTGAGCGACGTGCGGTTGGACACCGAAATGTGGCGCCGGGAGCAGATGCTCACCAAGCAGCAGCTCATGACCTGGTTCGCCCTTGGGCAAAGCTCGTCTAGCTACGCGGATCGCCTGATGGCTGCGGGGCTGCCTCGCGCGGACCTTGACACGATTCGGCAAGCCTGTCTCGTCCATCTCGGCGATCGGGCGGTGCCATGGCGGACCACGACCGCTTTCGTGGCGGGGCGCCGGTCCACTTGACGCAGGGCGTAAGAGACCCTATAAGTGGCCTCCGGCGATCTGCCTTATGGGTAAGGACATCAGCTAGCAAGGGCGGGAAAGGGGTTCATGTCACTGATCACGGTTGTGGGACGAGGGCACGGTGGCACGCGAGCAATGTCGCACACGCTGACGGCTTCGGGCGTGTTCATGGGGGCGCCACAGAATGTCTCTGGCGACCTGCTGCCGCCCGACCCGATGTACGAAGCTTGCCGGGTGTTCGGGCGGTATGTGACGTGGAACGGCGACTTGTCGTGGGATTGGAGCCAAGTTCTCGCGTCGGAGCCACCGGCCGAGTTCACCGATCTCATCACGACTTATCTTGAGAGCGTGCTATCCAGCGATGCGCTTCATCGGGGGTGGAAGATCCCCGAGACGACGCTCTGTATCCCTTGGATCCAGCGCATGTTCCCGGATGCCAAGTACATCTACTGGATGCGCGATCCTCGGGATAGCATCATCGGTGCGCATGTGACCGATGATCTGCGCGTATTCGGCATCGACTATCCCGAGACCGATGACGTCCGCGAGCGTCGGGCCATCTCGTACATCTACCAGTATCACCTGATGCAAGCGACGCCCAAGCCAGCGCACTGGATCGAGGTGCGCTTTGAGGATTTCGTCCTGCGACAGGAAGAGACGCTGGCCAAGCTAGAAGCGTTCTTGGGCATACCCCTGGCGAGGATACCCGTGCGCACGGACCCGGTGGGGCGGTGGAGGCGCGATGACGGCGACCACAGCTTCGCCTTCCTCCGGGAGCCCATCAAGGCATACGCGTACGAGGAACTCGCCATCCCATGACCGAGTTTTGGCGCCGTCGAGGGCGCTAGGCATCAGATGCGATAGGAGTAAACATGGCAAAGATTGGCTTTCTGGGTGCGGGCAGCACGGTGTTTGCCAAGAATGTGCTAGGAGACTGCCTCCACGTGCCGGCCTTGCGCGATGCGGAGATCAGCTTGGTGGATATCGACGCCGATCGCCTGCACGTCTCCGAGACGATGCTCAGGAACGTGAACCGCACATTGGGGGCCCAGGCCGACATCCACGCCTACCTGGCCGAGGATGCGGATGAGGCGTTGCGAGATGCTGACTATGTCATCAATGCCATCCAGGTGGGTGGCTATGAGCCGGCGACCGTGACGGATTTCGAGATCCCGAAAAAGTATGGCCTGCGGCAGACCATCGGCGATACGCTGGGTATCGGCGGCATCTTCCGGGCGCTGCGTACCATTCCCGTGATGCTGGACTATGCCCGGATCATGGAGCGGGTGGCACCAGATGTGCTGCTGCTGAACTATGCTAACCCCATGGCCATGCTCACCGGGGCCCTTCTCAAGGCCACAGGCGTGCGAACGGTAGGGCTTTGCCACAGTGTGCAGGTCTGCGCGCTCCATCTGTGCTCCGAGTTAGATCTCCCAACCGATGACCTACAGTGGCGCATTGCCGGCATCAATCACCAGGGCTGGCTACTGGAGATCACGCGGCATGGCGAGGACCTCTATCCGGAGATCAAGCGCCGGGCCGAGCTCCCCGAGTACAAGCGGCGTGACGCCGTGCGCTTTGAGCTGATGAAGTGGTTCGGTCACTATGTGACCGAGTCCAGCGAGCATACCGCCGAGTATGTGCCGTGGTTTATCAAGGCAGAGCATCCCGAGCTCATCGAGCAGTTCCACATCCCGTTGGACGAGTACCCGCGCAGGTGTATCGCACAGATCGAGGGCTGGGCTAAGATGCGCGACGAGTTGCTCGCCGACAAGCCCATCGATCACACCCGAACCCAAGAGT
>JBNGEB010000197.1:0-4448 GCA_049975585.1 Anaerolineae bacterium | reverse complement strand
CTGGGAGACATCGGCGGCATCCCCCGCGTCCTCGACGCCGGCCAGTGCAACGACTCGTACTCGCTGATCGTCATCGCCCAGAAGCTCGCCGAGGTCGTAGGCGCAGAGAACATCAATGACCTACCCATCGCCTATGACATCGCCTGGTACGAGCAAAAGGCGGTCATCGTGCTCCTGGCGCTGCTGGCGCTGGGAGTCAAGGACATCCGCCTCGGACCAACGCTGCCGGCGTTCCTGTCCCCCAACGTGGCCCAGATTATCGTGGACACCTTCGGCCTCAAGCCCATGGGCACCGTGGAAGAGGGTCTGGCCAGCATCGTCGCCACCGCCTAGCGAGAAGGAGAGCTTTCATGCAGATCATCCAGGCGCTGGAGGCGCCAGAAGTGGAAACGCCGCATCGCGCCAGCGTGCGGCCCGTTCACAGCACCGAACACGTCCAGGTGACGCTCATCACGCTCGAGCCGGGGGAGGCGTTGCGGCCTCACATCACGCCGGTGGATGCCGCCTTTTACGTGCTGGAGGGCAACGCCACCGTCGAGATCGGCGAGGAGCGTCAGGTAGCTCCGGCGCATAGCCTGATCCACAGCCCGGCCAAGATCGTGCATCGCGTGCTCAACGAGGGCAACGAGCGCGTCCGTTTCCTGGTCATCAAGACGCCGCGTCCATCCGACCCATCGCGTATTCTCTAGGAGAGACCCCAATGCCAAACAACCCACTCGTCTTTGCTCTCGTCACGTTCCTCCACGATCTCTTTACCGCCGTATGGATCGGCGGACTGATCGTCCTAGCGACGACAGTGATGCCCGCGACGCTCAAAACGCTAGGACGGGGCGGCGAAGCCAAGCGCGTGCTCAACGCCATCCAAACACGCCTCAGCCGATGGGTCTATGTCAGCATCGTTGGACTCGCCGTCACTGGTATGCTGCTGGGACGGCGCGCGGGCACTGCCGGACTGTTCCAGTTCGGCACGCCGTATCAGGTGACCCTATCGATCAAGCACCTGCTGTACCTCCTGATGATCGCGCTGGCGCTGGTTCGGAGCCTCTATCTGACTCGCCCCACGCAGGGCTCCAGACCCAGTCCTATCACGGCTGGCGTTTCCACCCGCGAGCGCATCTCGGCGGCCATGCTGATGCTCAATATGGCCCTAGGCATCGTCGTGTTGCTCCTGAGCTCGTATCTAGCTACGCTGAGCGGAGCGGGCATGGCGTAGCACAGTCATCGATGGGGGGCGCGATCGCTATACGGTCGCCCCCTTATCCTCTGCATCGGCTAGCTTGACTCCCGCCTTCCCCGCACCTATCCTCTCCAGTTGTTGAGCTGCTCGTAGCCAGGAGGCTCCTGATGGAGTACCGCGCCCTCGGCCGTACAGGGGCACGCGTCAGCGCCAACTGCTTGGATAGAAGCGTCTAGCCCCCGGATCGGCTCGACCCAACATAGGCAGGAGGTTCCCATGGCCGTTGCCTGTTCCAGTGGCACGTTTCACCAGCTTCCGCTCGAGGCCGCGTTGCGAGGCATCCGCAAGATGGGGTTCAAGCGCGTGGATCTTCTCGCCATCGGCGGATGGTGCCATATCAGCCCTGCCGAAGCCGTCGCCGACGTGGACAAGGTGGACCGTCGCCTGCAAAAGGCCTTGGACGCCACAGGTCTGGAGCTAGACGCGTTCAACATGGGGTTTTCGCCAGCGCTGCACGACCGCGGAGCCGACGCGCGCTCGCGCCGCCAGGAAGAGGCCGCCGCCATGGCCGAGCTGATGACCCGCTACCACCTGACGACCGCCAGCCTGGTCCCCGGCCAGCCTGACCCCGACCTTGCCACCGATGTTCTGGTGGAGCGATCCATCGCGTCGCTGCGGGAGATCATGGCCATCATGCGGCCCTTGAGCCTGACGATCTGCCTGGAATGCCACGTCAACTCGGTCATGGAGGACCCCAGCGTCGCGGCTCACATCCTCGACGCGGTGCCAGGACTGATGGTGGCCTATGACCCGTCGCACCTGATCATGCAACAGATCCCCCTCGAAAATACTGCCGCTCTTCTGGAGCGCACGGAGCGTGTGCATCTGCGAGATGCCGCTCCTGGCGAGATGCAGGTGCGGTGGGGACGAGGCGAGCTGGATCTCGATCGGTTGCTGGAGCTGTTGGGGCAACACGGCTACACAGGGGGCTACTCCATCGAGGTGCTGGATCCTTGGGGCAGCCGCGCTGCGAGAGAGGACGCCATCGCTCTGCGGAACGCGCTGGCTGAAAAAGGCGTCGGCTAAGCGAATCCAGGCCAGCAGCAAAAAGGGGCCGTCACCCAGTAGCTGGTAACGGCCCCACGCAAAACGCAGGACTCAAGTGACCTTTTCTGGCCTCTGATTGCCTGACCCTCAGCGGTTCGGACGTTTTACGATCCGTTCCACCGACCACGTTTCTTCTGGCTTACGCTTCCGGACGAGCCGGGATGGCGCTTGCTGCTCTCGAATCTTGGCTCAACGCGTGTTCCCACGCGGTAAACGAGCTCCGGACCCTTACCTCAGCTCACGGTTCCTGTCTAGGCTTGCGCCCTCCAGCTCCCCGTCTGCCAGACTCCCCGCTTGGGAGCCAGACCCAGAGGGTCGATCCAATCCCTCGAGTCCTGCACAATCATAATAGCATACCCGTGCCAGTTTGTCAAGGATTTTCCGAGGAATCTTGACGATTTTGACGGATAGATTCGCGTCCTCTCCCCAGCGATGGGCGCTTCTGTTACAATAGTAGCA
Organism: Anaerolineae bacterium; assembly: GCA_049975585.1. Taxonomy (GTDB): domain Bacteria; phylum Chloroflexota; class Anaerolineae; order UBA1429; family UBA1429; genus DAIRUQ01. The sequence goes on along the minus strand of JBNGEB010000197.1, from coordinate 1,705 downwards.
AAGCTGAGATCACCACCCGCGAGAGGCCAACGAGGGATGTCGCACCAGACGCGCCCCCCGCAACCAGCTGAGAAAGCCGCCGCTGCGCAGACCGCGCCAGCCCGATCTCCAGGGCAGATCGCTCTGCAAGAGATCGTACGGCCCTTGGCGATCGCCGTAATGCTCACGTGCCTGGCCGTCTCGGTAAGCGTCCTGCTTCGACGCATTGTCCCGGACTGGCCAGGGCAGCTCTTTGCCATACTCGTGTTCCTTGCCTCGCTTGAGAGCATCCACGCCTACCGGATCCTGGCCCATCGCGAGGTCAGTTCGCGCGATCGCCTACGCTTCCGCTTTGTGGAATGGGTGACGTTGCTCTTGGTCATCCGCTTCGGCGTTTATCTCCACTACGGGTGGGATCGCCTCCTCGAGGATGCCACGACGTGGACCGTGCATGCCATCGAGTTCTTTAGCTATGGCTTTGCGATGAACGCCATGCTGACTTTGGCATTCTGGTACCTAGCCCTCATTCTCGCCCGCGCTGTGTGGGAGCTCGAGGTAACGCCCATCGAGCACATGCCCACCGTCACCGATCCCGGCTTTTACCTACGCGTGACCATGCCTCACCACGGTCAGACCGATCGCCGAGCGCGCATGTTTGTCATCATCACGATCTATCTCCTGGGCGGCATGCTGCTGCTGATGTTCACAGGCATGGCACAGCTTGACCTTCGGACGCTCGATGCGCTCCCCAACGCCCGCCTGGGCGGCCTGGGGGCCAACGCGCTCATCTATTTCGCGGTGGGATTGCTGTTCATCAGCCAAGCCCGCTACACGGTGCTACGAGCGCAGTGGGAGCTCCAGGGTATCGCCATCCGTGAGCGCATCGGACAACGCTGGATGGCCCTGGCCATGCTCTTCCTTACGCTGACGGCCCTGGGCTCCCTCCTGCTGCCCACGGGCTATAGCGCGCCAGTCTTTGAGGCCGTGAGCATCGCCGCGCGCTGGCTGGCGTGGATCGTGATCCAGGCGCTGCTCCTGATCCTGTTCTTTGCAGCCGTAGCCGTTCGTCTCGTGCTAGAGCTGCTAACGGGCCAACCCCAACCACAGCCACCTATGCCTACGCCCCAGCCCACGCCCCTTCCCCCCAGGAGCATCCGAGGCTGGGGACCCTCACTGGCCTGGCAGCTCGTCCGCTCGCTGCTGTTCTGGTGGGCACTGCTGGGCATCGCCGGGTACTCGGTGATACACTTTTTCGGGGACCGTCTCCATCTGCCAAGTTGGCTCAAACGGACCAAGCTATGGGCCTGGCTGCGCAACCTCTGGCAAGCGCTCCTGCGCACGATGCACAGGGCCTGGTCGGGCGCAACGCAATCGGTACGCACCCTGGCAACCCGAGCGCGCGCCAATCGAGCCCAACGCGCGCTCGCGCGCTCGCGCACGCTCATCTCGTTACGAAGACTGTCGCCCCGTGAACGCGCGCGATTCTACTACTTGGCGACCTTGCGCCGCGCCGAGCGAGCCGGCCTGGGCAGACCCTCCCATCTCACGCCCAACGAGTACCAGGTCCTGCTGGCCCGAAGCCTCCCCGAGGCCGCTGGCGACGCCGGAGGACTGACCGGCATCTTTGACGAAGCCCGCTACTCGGCCCACCCCATCGGCAAGGACGTTGCTTCGCAAGCCCGTCGCTTTCGCCGGCAAGTGGTGCGCTCGATACAGAGTCGGCACG
>JBNGEB010000196.1:0-4481 GCA_049975585.1 Anaerolineae bacterium | reverse complement strand
CATCTCCCCGACGACCTGCTTGTCCACTCCCCTCTGCGCGATAGCCTCTCTGGTCCGCACAAAGTAGACGTCGGTGACGCGTCCGCTCCTTAGCTCGTCCTCGTTCGCGATGTGGAATCGGCGTTCGTTGTTGCTCATGTTGCCCTCACGCTGACAGTGCGGCTCGTACCTGCTCGAGAACCGCCAAACCGATGCCAGCTCGCACCAGCTCCTCTACCGCGTCCTCACCATCGTGCACGGACACGTTGACCGCTCTCGTCGCATCGATCAGGACGACCGTCTCGAGCCCCTGCTCCACCGCGTCGATGGCCGACGCCTTGACGCAATAGTCCAGCGCCAATCCGCAGACGTACAAGCGTTCCACGCCCTTTGCGGACAGCAGCTCGGCCAACATGGTGCCTTGACCGTCCCGCGCTTGGAACGCCGAATAGGCATCCTCGTCGGCGCCCATGCCCTTCGAGACCACGATCACGTCGTCAGGGAACTGTAGCTCCTCGTGGAACCCGGCCCCCGGCGTGCCTTGCACGCAGTGGACCGGCCACGCGCCACCATGCTTCTCGAAATGCGTGGTCTCTGGAGGATGCCAATCCCGCGACGCAATCACCGGACAATTGGCATCCGCGAACATCCTTACATAGGCGTTGAGGGCCGGCAGAATCGTATCGCCCTTCGGAACGGGCAAAGCCCCGCCAGGAAAAAAGTCAGCCTGCGCATCCACTACCAGGAGCGCAGCATGCAAACCGTTCATCTTTCCCCCCATCTGTAGCTTTTGCTCGACCCGCAGCCGGCCGCAGAGCGCGTGCCAGTGGGTCGCCTCGCGCAGGCCCATTGTAGCACCATGACAGACCCCCGTCGACCATCATCGCTCGCCTTGCCAAGCCATCGGACATGGTATATACTTTATAAAATAAATCAACTTAGTCTCCGACGGGCTTTGGGGGCCGTAAGGGGAGGCATCATGGGTGAGACAAGACTCGATCTTGACGTTGCAGGCATGACCTGCGCATCCTGCGTGATCCACGTTCAGAAAGCCCTGGAGGGCGTCTCTGGCGTCGACCGTGTGAGCGTGAACCTCGCTACCGAGAAGGCCAGCGTCTGGCTCGGCGAGGAGAGCCCGCCCGCCAGTGATCTCATGACCGCCGTCCAGCAAGCGGGCTATGACGTCCGCACCGAGCAAGCAACCTACCGCATCGAGGGCATGACCTGCGCCGCCTGCGCGGCTGCTGTCGAGCGTGCTATTGGCGCGCTACCTGGCGTCACCGAGGTCACCGTGAACCTGGCCACAGAGCGGGCCACCATACGACGCCTGCCGGGCGCCGTCGACGACGCTGCCATCCGAGACGCTGTCCAGGCCACGGGTTACGATGCCCTCCCGCTAACCGAGGACGCCGCATCAACGGGCGCCGACACGACGCAGGAGAAGCTCAAACTGGCACGTCGTCGCATGGTCGTGGCGTGGGCGCTGACCGCCCCCATTGTGGCGTGGATGATCCCCGAGATGGTGTGGGGCATCACTTGGCCGAGCGTGACCGCCTTTCGCCTCGGCATGATCGTGTTGGCCTTGCCCGTCCTAGCATGGGCCGGTGGGCAAACGTACCGGAGCGGGGTAACCGCTGCCCTCCACGGCAATGCCAACATGGACTCGCTAATCACCCTGGGCACCCTGGCGTCCTTTCTCACGGGACCGGCCTCGTTCTTCTGGCCCATCGCCAACTATGCCGGCGTCTCGGCCATGATCATGGCCTTCCACTTGACCGGCCGCTACATCGAAGAGACGGCCAAGGGACGAGCGTCACAGGCCATTCGAAAGCTGGTAGAGCTGGGCGCCAAGAGCGCTCATGTCCTACGCGACGGCATGGAAGTAGAGGTGCCGCTGGAGGACGTCTCTGTGGGCGAGGTGACGGTCGTGAGGCCCGGCGAAAAGATCCCCACCGATGGCGAGGTCGTCGCCGGCGAGAGCGCAGTGAACGAATCCATGGCTACGGGTGAACCCTTGCCGGTGCACAAGGGCGTCGGCGACACGGTCCTCGGCGCAACGGTGAACCAGACCGGCCTCCTTCACGTCCGCTCCACGCGAGTTGGGAAGGACACCTTCCTAGCCCAGGTCATCCGCCTAGTGGAGGAGGCCCAGGCCACCAAGGTTCCCGTGCAGGCCTTTGCCGACAGGGTTACCGCAGTCTTTGTGCCTATCGTCCTGGCGCTGGCCCTGCTGACAGTGGTGACGTGGCTTGCTTTCCCTCAGACGATGCGTGACTTGGTCGCACTGGGCAGTTTCTTGCCTTGGGTAAGGACCGATTTGAGCGCCCTCACCCTGGCGATCGTGTCGATGGTCGCCGTCCTGGTCATCGCCTGCCCGTGCGCCCTGGGTCTAGCCACGCCCACCGCCCTCATGGTGGGGAGCGGAATGGGCGCCGAGCACGGCATCCTCATTCGAACGGGCGCTGCCATCCAACTGCTTCGGGAAGCAGCGGTCGTCATCTTGGACAAGACGGGCACCTTGACCCAAGGCGCGCCCGAGGTCACCGACGTGATCTCGCTCTCGGATAGCGAGGAGAGCCTACTGCAGACAGCCGCATCGGCTGAGGTAGGTTCCGAACACCCGCTCGGCACAGCCATCGTATCACACGCCAGGGAACGTGGCCTGCAGCTGGATGCCCCTCAGGGCTTTGAAGCCCTGGGCGGCAGAGGCGTTGCCGCGGTGGTGGATGGCCAGGTCGTGCTTGTGGGCACGCAGGAGCTGCTCGCGGAACACGGCATCTCGGCCAAGCCCGCCGAGGCGGCTATGCACAAGCTGGAACAGCAAGGCAAGACGGTCGCCCTCGTGAGCGTTGGGGGCCAAGTTCTCGGTTTGGTCGCTTTGGCCGACACGCTCAAGCCAGAGGCAGCATCCGCCGTTGCAGAGCTCCAGCAGATGGGCGTACACGTGGCCATGATCACCGGTGACAACGAGCGAACGGCCAAGGCCGTTGCGCAGCGGCTCGGCATCAGCGATATCGCAGCCAGCATCTTGCCGGAAGGCAAGGCCGAGGCTGTACGCCGCTACCAGCAAGAGCACGGAATCGTTGCCTTTGTGGGGGACGGCATCAACGACGCACCCGCCTTGGCGCAGGCCGATGTCGGCATCGCCATCGGGACGGGCACCGACATCGCCATCGAGACCAGCGACGTCACCCTGGTGCGAGGGGAGCTGGATGCCCTGGTCGAGGCGGTGAATCTGAGCCGAGCCAGCTTTCGCAAGATCCGCCAGAACCTCTTCTGGGCGTTTTTCTACAACCTGATCATGGTGCCCCTGGCTATCATGGGCTGGATGCACCCTCTGCTGGCAGAGATCGCCATGGCGACCTCGTCCATCACCGTGGTCACCAATGCTAATCTGCTCAGACGCACAGATATCCGACCGTCTTATCTCAAGCGCGGGTAGCTGTCGCTAGAGCGAATGTTTGGCAAAGCCCAACTGCGCGCGTATGCTTGGCAGGATGTCTTGATATCTCCAACGGAAAAGCATGCACACACATCACCATGAACAGGACGCCATCGGCGGCTCGGGCAACCTACGCGTGGCGTTTTGGCTGAACTTGTCGTTTGCCGTGATCGAGCTACTGGGTGGTTGGTGGACGGGAAGCCTGGCCATCCTGAGCGATGCGCTGCACGATCTAGGCGACAGCATCTCGCTGGCGCTCGCGTGGCGACTCGCACGCTTTGGGGAACGCGACAGCGATCACCGCTACTCCTATGGCTATCGTCGGTTCACCATGCTCGGCGCCCTAGCCAATATCGCTATCCTCGCCGGAGGGAGCATCCTGGTGCTCTCTGAGGCTATTCCGCGACTGTGGCACCCGCAACAACCCGACGCCCGCGGCATGCTGCTGCTCGCGCTGCTGGGCATCGCCGCCAACGGTCTCGCCGCGCTACGCCTCAAACACGAGCGCTCCCTCAACGCGCGCACGGCGGCCCTCCATCTCCTAGAAGACGTTCTTGGGTGGGCCGCCGTCCTGCTCGTCAGCATCGTGCTGCTCTTTGCGGACTTGGCCGTTCTCGATCCCATCCTTTCCATCGTTGTCGGCGGCTTTGTACTCGTCAATGCGGGCCGCTACCTCCATCGCGCCGGGCGCCTCTTGCTGCAAGGGGTCCCGCATGACGTCGATCTCGCTGCATTGCAGGCAAGGCTCGTCAGCATTCAGGGCGTCGTCGCTGTCCATCATGCACACTTTTGGTCGCTAGATGGCGAGCATCACGTCTTTAGCGTGCACCTCGTCGTCTTGGCCGGGACGACGCCGGCCAACGCCATTGCCATCAAGTGCGCCGCGCGCGAGATGCTGCATGGCCTCGGCATCGAACACTCGACCATCGAGATCGAGTGGGAAGGCGAGACATGCGGGGCGAGGCCGGGAGCCATCCGGTCAAGCTAGAGAGAGCCACGCGCAGGACCGTCAAGCGACCACGATCCCCCCACTATGCGGATCGTGGTCGCAGCGCAGAGG
>JBNGEB010000195.1:0-4491 GCA_049975585.1 Anaerolineae bacterium | reverse complement strand
CAGACTGAAGCGCGAGCGGCTCGTCCCCGCCCTTGACGAGCGATACCCTGACGACCTGGACCAGCGCATCGCACAATGGAAGCAGCGCGACTATCCCTTGGTGCTGGGCGAGAACTGCGCAGCCAACGGCTTTTACTGGCGAGCGCGAGAGTTCATGGGAACCGAGGCTCTCTCCCTGGCCTGGTACGACTATCCCGACATGATGCACGACATGATGGAGTGGTTCGCCGATTTCGTCATCGAGACAAGCCTGCCCGTTCTGGCCAAGATCGACGTGGAGTACTTTGTCCTCAACGAGGACCTCTCGATGAAGACTGGCCCCCTCCTAAGCCCAGCGACCTATCGGGAGTTTATCTTTCCCAGGCTGAAACGGCTGGTATCAACGCTAAAGGCCAACGGCGTCCGCTATGTAGCGCTGGACACCGACGGCAACCCAACGATCCTCGTCCCGCAGTTTATGGAAGCGGGCGTGGACGTGCTGTTCCCGCTCGAGCGTGCCTCTGACGCGAACCCGGTCGCGTTACGCAAGCAGTTCGGCAAATCGCTCCGCCTTTGGGGCGGCGTTGACAAGCGAGTGCTCGTTCACGGCCCCAAGGCCATCAAGGCGCATCTCCTGGAGCTGGCGCCGCTCATCGTCGAGGGCGGCTACATCCCTACCGTGGATCACACCGTGCCGCCAGACGTATCGTTCGACAACTTCTTATGGTATATCGAGTACAAACAGCATCTGCTAGCGGGTGAGTTTGAGAGGCTAGGGTAGGGCAAACCATGACGACGGTACAGGATATCCTAACATACGTGACCGAGCGCAGTGGCCACGACTTGCACGCTGATGAGGGCGTGCGCCTAGGCGAAGCGAGCCAAGAGGTGCAGCGGGTGCTCGTCTGTTTTGTGCCCTCTGTACCTGCGTTGCGCTACGCAGGCGAACATGGCTACGACCTGGTGCTGGGCCACGAAAAGCTCTACCACCCCTACGATCCGCTCGTGCGCCGCGAGGACCATCCCGACTGGGCATCCTGGCCCAGCAACACCGTCCGACGTGAGTTGCTCGAGAAGCATGGCATGGTCTATGCGCGCGTGCACGGCACGTTGGACGAGCTACTCGTGTTCGACGCCTTTGCCGAGCTATTGGGACTACCGGATCCCTGCTATGAGAAAGGCGCTGTCAAGGTCTACAAGATCACGCCTCGACCGATAGGGGAACTGGTTCATGAGGTCAAGCGCCGCATGGGGCTGGCGCACGTCCGGGTTTCGCTGCCCCAGGGCCCTCGCCAAGTGGTCCATCGGGTGGGGCTCCCGTGGGGCGGCCTGGGGCTGTTTGTGAATGTATCGTATCAGCAAGAGCTCGTCGCCCAGGGCGTGGATGCCCTGATCGCCGGCGAGAGCGATGACTATGGCTTTCGCTTCTCGTCTGACTTGGGCATACCCATGATCGAGACGAGCCACGTCGCCTCCGAGAACCCCGGCTTGCGCCTCTTTGCCAAGCAGCTTGGCGAGGCTTTCCCATCGCTGGAGGTGCTCTACTACCCCTGTGAGCCCGCCTGGCGGGTCCTCTAGCGAGGCGCCTTGCGACGCCTAGTGGGCGTGATGCTCGTGTTCGTCGTGGTGATGGTGCGCCTCTATGCCAGCGGCCTCTAGCTGCAATGCCACTTCTGCCAGGTCGTCATCGGCCCCGGCAAGCGCGGCCGCCGCGCGCTCCACGAGCTCTGCAACGTCTGGCATGCCTTGCGCGCGCGCCCGTGCCGCCCACGTGGCGAATTCTTGAGCGTGAGCGCGGTTATGGTCGCGCCAATGGGGGATCAGCGTCGCCAGCTTTTCCAGGTCGTTCATACCACGTGTTCCGTCGACGACACCGCCTCTTCCGATAGAAGTAGCACACGGTTCGCCGTCAGATCCACAGCCTGGATCCGCGCCTTGATGGTGCGCGACGGCTCAAAGTAGCTGCGCACCAGCACACCATCGTCCGTTGGCTCTACCCAGGTTACATTCTCGATCAGCTTCTCTCCGTTTAGATACGCATCCACCATGCACATGGTCCATCTCACCCCTTCCCCGTCTATGCGCTTGTTGCATGCATTTGCAACAAAGACATTCTAGCGACGTCCGCCAAGGGAATCAAGGCGTATGACCTTGACATCGCGGCCCTCGACGCGACAATGGCAATATGTCCATGGTCATAGGAGGTACGATGCGCCTAGGAGGACCTGTCTGGCCTGAGGAGCCGACGCCCGATGCGTGGGTCGTTGCCTTGCAGCGTGAAGGCTATACAGCGGCCTACTGGCCCACCGCTCACGATGCACCGAGCGACGAAATCCGCGCCTACCGCCAGGCGGCTGATACGCACGGTATCGTCATCGCCGAGGTCGGCGCGTGGAGCAATCCGCTGAGCCCGAACGCGGAGCTGGCTCGCCAAGCGATTGATCAGTGCAAACGCCAGCTCGAACTCGCCGAGCGCGCCGGTGCCCGCTGTTGTGTCAACATCGCTGGATCGCGCTCATCCCAATGGGACGGCCCGCATCCCGACAACCTAACTGACGCGACGTTCGAGCGCATCGTCGAAACGGTGCAGGAGATCATCGACGCCGTCGGACCCAGCGAGACCACCTATGCACTGGAGACCATGCCTTGGGCCTACCCCGACTCTCCAGAGTCGTACCAGGCGCTCATCGAGGCCATTGATCGGCCCCAGTTCGCCGTACATCTGGACCCAGTGAACCTGGTGAACAGCCCCTCACGCTACTTCCGGAACGGCGAACTGATCGATCGCTGCTTTGATCTGCTGGGCGACCGCATTCGTAGCTGCCACGCCAAGGACATCCGGCTTGCCGAGAGGCTCACGGTTCACCTGGACGAGGTGGCCCCTGGACAAGGAGCTCTGGACTATCGCACCTATCTGACGCGGCTTGATGCCTGCGATCCTGACACCCCGCTGATGCTCGAACATCTGGCCGAACCAGATCAGTACCGCGCAGCGGCAGCTCACATCAGACAGATCGCCGATGATCTCCGCATTGCGTTCCGTTCCTAGAGTCCGCGCGTAACCCCCGTCAAAACGAAGAGAAGGAGCTCTCACATGGACAAGGAAGCCTATCTGCAACAGACCGCCGCCACTCGCGAGGAGCGTATGCGCTGGTGGCATCGCGCTCGCTTTGGCATGTTCGTCCACTGGGGACTGTATGCCCAGCTGGGCCGCCACGAATGGGTGATGAACCGCGAGCGAATTCCCGCCGAGGTTCAAGCTACTCCGCAAAGAACCGCCTTGCCAGGTGCTGGGTGCTGGCTGCGTCGTTCTGTAGGGTTCGCTGATCAGGCCAAGATGTCGCGCCTTGGACGTCTTGGCCCATCCAGGTCAAGAGCCTGGGTCTAGAAGACAAGGAGGAGCAAGGTGACGGTTCGATTCGGTACAGCGCGTTGTGTGAGCGAGTGGTACTATCGCACGGGCAAGGCCTACGCCAGCCCCTTCGATGACGTGACGCTGGATGTCCGCGTGACTACGCCAGATGGCGCGGACCAGACCGTCCCCACCTACTGGGCGGGCGAAGGGATCTGGCGGGTCCGGTACACTCCCGAGTTGCCTGGCCAGTACGAGCTACGTACGGTCTGTTCGGACACGGACAATGCCGATCTCCATGACGTCCAGGACGCCCTCGAGGTAGCCCCATACGAGGGCAGCGATCCGCTCAAGGTTCATGGCGCCGTCGAGGTCTGCCCTGATCGTCGCCATTTCTGCCATCGGGACGGTACGCCGTTCTTCTGGCTGGGCGACACGTGGTGGATGGGCTTAACCCGGAGGCTTCGCTGGCCGGAGGAGTTTCAGCACCTGACTGCAGACCGTGTTCGCAAGGGCTTTTCCGTCATCCAGATCGTAGCGGGTCTCTACCCCGACATGCCGGCCTATGACGAGCGCGGATTCAACGAAGCGGGGCATCCCTGGGAACCCGAATACGCCGCCATTCAGCCCGCCTACTTTGACATGGCAGACCTCCGCATCCAGTGGCTCGTGCAGCAGGGGCTAGTCCCCTGCATCGTGGGCTGTTGGGGGTACCATCTGCCTTGGCTTGGCATCGACAGGATCGAGCAGCATTGGCGCTACCTGGTCGCCCGTTGGGGAGCCTACCCGGTGGTCTGGTGCCTAGCCGGCGAGGGCGCCATGCCCTACTACCTGTCGGACGACAAGGAAGGCGACCGCAAGCTCCAGCGGAAGGCTTGGACGGAAGTTGGCCGCTACGTTCGAGAGATCGATCCGTACGGCAGACCCATCACCATCCATCCGACCGACTGTGCCCGCGACCAGGTGGTCGATGACAGCGTCCTGGACTTTGACATGCTCCAGACCGGCCACGGTGGCATGGATTCGCTTCCCAACACCACCCGGACGGTGCGCCAAGAGGTCGCGCGCGCCCCGCACATGCCTGTAGTCGAGGGCGAAGTCTCCTACGAGGGCATCCTCGAGGGCAGTCGCCAAGAGGTGCAGCGCACCATGTTCTGGGC
>JBNGEB010000194.1:0-4501 GCA_049975585.1 Anaerolineae bacterium | reverse complement strand
GGCCTCTTGGCAGAGACCCTGGAACTGCCAGAGGGATAGGCGGTTGCTCGGCGAATGCTGCCACAGCGGGATTTCTTTGACGGCGGGCCAGGTACATGGTAGCATATTTATACTTGTCCTAGTGTGTGGAAAGCCATGAGCACGGAAGATAGTAGTCCTTCAGAACGTTGCGGTCCTGGTGACCGCAGCCACCAACGTAGGCCGCATCGGCGGCTGAAGCTACCACCTGTGAGGCGCTAGCAACCCCGGCGCTCGCGCGCCGCGGTCTGTTTGGTTGGTTTCCAGGGGGAGAACAGCCGACGGCCGCGGCGTTTCGCGTGCGATAGGGGGTGCAACGTGGGAGCCTACCTCAGCCAGGTCCTCCGCAATCGCGTGGAAACCCATCTGGGCGAACCGGTCGGGCGGTGCCTCGACCTCTTGGCGCTGGATCGCTCGCAGGGGCCCTTGCCGCTGGCCGCTGTTCTCATCGAGACCGACAAGGGCGAGGAACGCCTTGTGCCTGCTGATCAGATCGATCGCGTCATCCCCGCGCTTACCCTCAAGGCTTGGCCGCCGCCCGTGTACACGTCGCAGGGTGGGGAGATGCGCCTCGGCCGCGACATCCTCGATCGGCAGATCGTGGACGTGGAGGGTAGGCGCTTGGTCCGCGTTAACGACCTCCGCCTCAACCCGCTTGGCCCGGCGCGGCAGCTCTATGTGACGGGCGCAGCCGTCGGGACCGCCAGCCTTTTGCGGCGACTCGGACTCCAGGGTGCCATGGATGGCCTGTTGCGGCCGTTTGGCAAGCGTCTTAACGAACAGGTCATCCCCTGGGACGTCGTGGCTGCCGTGGAGCCCGATCAGCCCATTCGCCTGCGCGTCGCCCGCGACAAGATCCGCCAGATCGACCCTGCCGATATCGCCGATCTGGTCGCGCAGATGGATGCCCCTTCTGGCTTGGCCTTGCTCCAGTCGCTGGACGACGAGACGGCCGCGGACGCCATGCAAGAGATCCCCGATGAGCTTCAGGAGACCATGCTGAGTGGCATGACGCTGGAGCGAGCCGCCGACGTGTTGGAAGAGATGGACCCGGACGAGGCGGCGGACCTGCTGGGCGCGCTAGAGGAGGAGCATCGCAGCACGCTGCTCGATGCCATGGAGGATCGGGACTCGGTGCAGGTCGAAAAGCTGCTGGCATATCCAGAGGATACGGCCGCTGGCATCATGACCACCGAGTTCACCACTATCCCGCAGGGCATGACCGCTGGCGAGGCGCTGGCTTATCTGCGCACGTCGCCGCAGGCGCAGGAGGATGAGACGCTATACAACCTGCACGTGGTGGCGCCCGACGGTCGGCTGCACGGGGTGATCTCGCTCCGTGACCTCGTCATGGCCGACCCCGAGGCGTCCGTGGATGCCATCGCCGAGACGCAACCCATCACCGTAGGGCTTCTGACCCAACAGCGCGAGGTGGCGCGGTTGGTGGCCAAGTACGATCTCATCGAGCTCCCCGTCGTGGACCAGAACGGCGTGCTGCACGGCATCGTCACCGTGGATGACGCCATCGATGCCATCATCCCGACAGCATGGAAGAAGCGGATCCCGCGCCTGTTCTAGGAGGGAGCTTTGTGTCCAGCCTCAACCCGCTTGTGCGCCGTCTCCGCGGCCGGGGGACGCTTCGAAGCATGCTGAAACGCGTCGCGCTCTTTCTCGCCATCCTTGGGCCAGGGCTCATCACGGCCAGCGCCGACAACGACGCCCCTGGCATCGCGACCTATTCCATGGCCGGGTCGCGATACGGCTATAGCTTCCTATGGCTTCTGGCATGGATTACCTTGGGCGAGGTGCTCGTGCAAGAGATGGCCGCGCGGATGGGTACCGTCACGGGGAAGGGCTTGACCGATCTGATCCGCGAACGGTATGGCGTGCGGCTGACCTTCTTTGTGATGGTCGGTCTGTTGCTGGCCAACCTGGGCACCACGGCCGCCCAGTTTGCGGGGATAGCCTCGAGCGCGGAGCTGTTCGGCCTCTCACGCTATGCCGCCGTCCCCATAGCGGCGTTGGCGGTCTGGCTGCTGGTCACCCGAGGCACCTACCGGGTGGTAGAAAAGGTGTTGCTGGTCATCTCGCTTTATGCAGTGGCCTATATCGCGTCGGCATTCATGTCCAAGCCCGATTGGGGCGAGGTGTTGCACGCGACGGTGGTGCCGCAACTGCAAGGTGGCCGCGACTATATGCTGGCCTTGCTGGCGACGGTGGGCACCACCATCACGCCGTGGGCGGCTGTGTATATGCAGGCGTCGGTAGCAGATCGGCGTACGCCCAAGGAGCGCTATGCCGAGACGCGGCTGGATGTGGTGTTCGGCGCGGCCATCGGCAACATCGTCTCGGCGTTCATTGTGATCTGCACTGCGGCGACCCTCTATCCGGCGGGCATCGTTGTGGAGACAGCCGAAGAGGCAGCCATGGCGCTGGCGCCGGTGGCGGGAACCTGGGCGCAGATGCTGTTCGGTATTGGATTGATGGGGGCTTCGCTGCTGGCTGTCTCGGTGTTGCCGCTCGCCACGACCTATGCGCTCTGCGAGGCCTTTGGCTGGGAGCGCGGGCTCGACCGCAAGCCGCACGAGGCGCCCGTCTTCTACGGTTTATACGTAGGTATTCTGGTCATTGCGGCAGCGTTAGTGCTGATTCCTGGCATCAAGCTGTTCCCGCTCATGTGGCTGTCGCAGGTGGCCAACGCGGTGCTCCTGCCCGTATTCTTGGTGCTGATGCTACAGCTCGGCAGCAACAAGCGCGTCATGCGAGGCTGGGAGAACGGTAAGCTCCAGAACCTGCTCGTGGGGTTGCTGTCCATGGCTGTGGTTGCGGCCACCATCGTCCTGGTGATGGGCGGCGCCGTTGGGAGCTAGTCCCACCGCACGAGCTGCATGTCCCACGGCGGCGGCCAAATCTCCAGCCGGTAGCCAGGGCGCGTCTCCCAGATGGCCACCTGCTCCGCCCAAACGGGCCAGTCGGGGCTCACAAAGGGTCGCATCAGCGACTGGTAATCCACGGCGCCGAGCACAAGGCTGACTGCCAAGGCCAGGGCGGCCAGCATTGAAGCCGGACGTCGCCAGCGTTTGGGGTGCGGATCCACGCGGCCCCAGACGGCCAGCATGAACAGTACCGAAGGCGCATAATAGTAGCGGATGGCGGCCCCAGGCGATACGAGCACCCACTTGGTTTGGTCCGGTGAGATCAGCGCGGAGATGGTAGAGAGCGTCGTCATCAGTAACGATGCCGCCAGAAGATAGCGCTGTCGTGGGGGCTGCTTCCAACAGAGGAATGTCCCCAAGGCCACTAGGGCAAGCATCAATGCTAGGGCCATAGCGCCATCGGCGCCGGCCTCGTGAGCTTGGACGAGGCGCTCGGATGCCCAGTGAGCGCCTCGCGAGCTGGCGAGCGGCATCACGATAGTGCGGCTAAAGATGACGGCGAGCAGGTTGGCCGGGCTCAATCCCGCGAATCGTACAGGGCCCTCGGGAGGGGCCTCCAGCGATGTGAGGACGATGCCCAGTTGGAGCATGGCGCCGGCGCCGACGATCCACGCTTGGGTGCCAGCCTCATGGTCCCGCCGATGCGTCCACGCCCGCACCAGGAAGAGAGGCGTGAGGAAAGCGGTGACGGGTCCGCTGAGGCTGGCCAGCGCCAAGATACCGCGGTAGCTCCATCGGCGCCACGGCGTCTTGGGGGGCTCCTCGAGCAGCAACAGGGCCGCCGATAGAGCCAGGTAGAATTGGCTGTTGATGCCGTTCAGCCAGCACTCGCCGCTGGACGGGGTTAGCAGGATGATGGCGACGGCTACGATGCTCTTGGGCAGCGTGCGCCATAGGGGCGCTTTGCCCCAGAGGACGATGGCCAACGGCAGCGCCTGCGCCGCGAACGCCAACAGCGTCGTGACCATGGGCGCATTTCGGACGGGCACGAGCGTCGCCAGCACCGTCGCCAGGTTGGCGAACAGATGGTAGTAGCCCTGATGCGGTGCCAGCAGGGCGCGCCAGGCAGGCGAAGCATACGCATAGGCGTAATACACCTTGCCTTCTTCTGCCCAGAAGCGGGGCTGCCGTAACAGCAGCGGGGCTCGCAACGCCATGATGACGCAGGCGGCCACGAGCACGGTGGCTCGCAGGAGATGCGGAATGCGGGCCCTTTGAGAGATGCTGCGCCAGGCACTGCGTGACGTCACGTGCAACCTCCAAGCCGATGGACAGGTGTCATGCTGGAAGGGTGTCTACGGGTCCATGCTACTGGCCGGCACGAGCGTTGGCAACCCCGTGGCGCTCGTCGGTCTCGCGGATCGGAGACGGCCGTGCTGTGGAACCCTGGCAGTACCTCGTGCGTCCATAGGATGGCGTTTTGAAGAGGCCTCGCAGAGAGGCCTTGCAGATTCTGTAGGAGGCGACATCATGGCACGATGGACAAACCACTTGATTCTCACGGCGCTCATCGCAGTGCTGGTGACGGCCTGCGCGGGTCCTACGAC
>JBNGEB010000193.1:0-4579 GCA_049975585.1 Anaerolineae bacterium | reverse complement strand
ACGGTCACCGTGTACCTGCGCGGCGAGGCCGAGTGGCCAGTCAAACACAACGACGCCTACTTTGATGACATCTGCCTGACCTACGTGGCCCCCACCGCTGTACCGACGAACACGCCGCGTCCCACAGACACGCCCACCCCCACGTTTGAACCCACCGCCACGCCGACGCCCGAGGCGACCGCCACTGCCACGGCGACGCCAACCGAGGCGCCAGCTACCCTGCTCATCTCTGCCTATGAAGACACCAACGGCAACCGCCGCCGCGACGATGGCGAGCCACTCCTGGCCGGCGTGAGCGTGGACATCGCCAACGAGGCCGGCGAGTCGTTGCTGAGCTACACCACCGATGGCACCAGCGAGCCGCACGCGTTTGAGGTACCTCCGGGCCTCTATCAGGTCTCCACGGCCGATACGCCCGGATTTAGCTCCACCTCGCCGGATGCGTGGGCCGTCCAGGTGGAGAGCGGCGAGACGCTAGAGGTGGGCTTTGGGAAGCAACCTGTCCCCACCGCCACGCCGACCGAAACGGCCCATCCGACGCCAGAGGCGACAGCCCCGGCTGTCTCCGCACAGCCCACTGTAGAACCTACGCCCGCACAGCCGGAGGAGGCGAGCGGCCGGTCACTGACGAGCATCAGCGGCATCCTGCTAGCAGTATTGGCGCTGTTGCTACCCGTAGGCTTGCGCTTCTTCCGCGCACGCGTGTAGCGGCTTTCCGCCCAGCGTGAACACCCCGACGAACGAGATAGCTATCGAGGTCAGGATCAGGCGTTTGGGCGCCACCCTGGCCTTGCTGCTAGGGGTCGCAGCCAGCGTCCCCATCTTTGCCGGGTCCGGCATGGTGTTGACGCGCGCGGGCGGCGACTCGCCGTTTTTGCTAGTGCGGGTGCAGCAGCTCACCACCAATCTCCGCGCGAGCGTGCTCCCTGCCCGATGGATGCCGGACGGCGCCCACGGACTGGGGTATCCATTCTACGATTTCTACGCTTCGCTGCCCTACTATGCCGCGGCGTTCTTGCACTGGAGCGGCACAGATCTCATCCTCAGCATCCAGATCACCCAACTGGCAGGCTTTATCGTCGCCAGTGTCGCCACGTACGGCCTCGCGCGTAGCCTAGCCGCGCCTACTGCAGCAGCCCTGGTTGCCTCGGCTCTCTATACCTTTGCCCCCTACCATCTGGCCAACGTCTATGTGCGAGGCGACGCGCTTTCCGAGTTCACGGCCATGGCCCTGTACCCTGTCATCCTGTGGTGCATCCAAAGGCTGCGTGCCCGCGCCAGCCCGGCAGACCTCCTTGCACTGAGCACCTCTTTTGCGGCCCTCATCCTGACGCACAACGTCTCGGCGTTGCTCTTTGCACCCTTGGCGCTGGCGTGGCTTGGTGTCCGCGTGCTGACTGCGTCGCCCTCGGAACGACGCGGGCTCCTCTGGAGCGGGTTGGCCGGTCTGGCCCTGGGTCTGCTGCTATCGCTGTGGTTCTGGGCACCAGCGTTGCGCGAGCGCGTCCTCGTCCAGCTCCAGGAACAGACAACCGGCTACCTCCACTATGCCGGTCACTTTCTCGATGACGGCCTGGTACAGTTACGTCTGTCCCACGACTATGCTCTGAACGCGGCAACGCATCCCTTCCGCATGGGGCTGGTCCAGGCCGCCGTGTGGGCTTTGGCACTGATCGCGTTGACAGGAAGCGCCATCCGCGGGCGTTCCCTAAAACCCTGGCAGACGCTCACGGCCTTGGCAGCGTTTGCCTACACCGCGATGATGCTGCCCTTGTCGCGTCCCTTCTGGGACCATCTTCCACTCATCGCCATGGCGCAGTTTCCGTGGCGCTTGCTCAGCATCCAGGCGCTTCTGGTCGCCCTACTTGGCACAACCTTGATACCGGGGCGTCGCGCCTCTTGGGAATGGTTGCTAGCTGCAGGCCTTGTCGTCTCGGCAGCGTGGAACGGCCTTGGCGCCCTCTCAGTGGACCGGGTCCACATCGCGCCGGAGGACGTCACTCCCCAGCGCTTGATGCTCTACGAGACGTTCTCCGGCAACATTGGCACCACGATCCGACACGAGTACCTCCCACGATGGATGGTCCCGCGCCCGCGAACCTCGGCGGTGCAACTTGCAGAGAGCCCCAAGCCCGTCCCGCTGGCGCTCGAGGGCGACATGGTGGAAGCCATTCCGAGGGAGATCACGCCGGATACTGAGGTGTGGGCCATTCGGGTCTCGCAGCCCAGCCTGCTAGCCTTCCATACCACCTACTATCCGGGCTGGGAAGCCACGGTCGATGGATCCCCTCAGGGCATCGAGCCACTCGAAGGCCTGGGGCTCCTAGGGCTCAGGCTGCAACCTGGCAGCCACGATGTGGAGCTGCGCTTCACACGCACCCCTGTCCGGCGCTATACCCTAGCGACATCGCTACTTGCCACGGTCGTGTGGGCAGCCCTTCTCGTCCAGGCACTACTTGCCAGCCACCGTGCGCGGACATTCGCGCTCATCGGAATCGCCGCAGGGGTTGTCGCCGTATCCATTGCATGGGGCGCCGCCCGCCTGACGCGCGACGACGCCGTAGCGGCTGGCCCCATCGTCGCCGACTTTGCCCGGTGTCCTCTCTTCCATCGCGAGCTCGACGGCGTTTCGTGGGGCGACGCACGCCTGCTGGCCTACACCATCAAGCCAAGGACGATCCACGCTGGCTCGCCCATCGAAATCAGGCTCACCTGGCATGAACCTGTCTCCCTCACGGTCCGGGCGCGCCTGGTGGGACTGAGCGGTCACCTGCTGTCCCCCGCCCCCGTATGGGCAGAAGCGATGGCCCCTCTGGACACGGCGGTCACAAGGCTCAGGCTCACGCTACCGGACCATCTTGCGCCGGGGTTCTATGCGGTCTATATCGACGTCCTTGACGAGGATGTCGCCCTACAGCCCATGACAATCACAGGGCATCCCATGGGCACGGTCTCTCTGCTGCCCCTGAAGGTTGAGAGTGGGCACGTCGCAGCTCCCGCCTACGAGCCTTTGGGCGCCTATGGTCCCCCTGAGACGCCGCCCGTCATCGCGTTGACCGATGCATCCATCTCGACCCACGAGGGGGGCATGGTCCAAGTGGCGCTAACGTGGGAGGCGCTCGCACAAGCTCCGCGCGATTATTGGCTATCCGTGCGATTGCAGGACGCCCAGGGTCAACCCCTCACGTCGCGGGATATCCCCCCGTTCCTGGGAGGCTACCCCACCACGCTTTGGAAGCCGGGACAGGTGCTCTCCGATCGGGTGCTGATGCCGGTGCCAGAAGACGCGGATGCGTCAGAAACTCGCGTCGAGGTCGTGCTCTACGATCGCGCAACGCTGGCGGGGATCGGCTCGGTCATCGTTCCGGTCCACGAGCCCTAGGGCCCAACAGAGGGCTCAAGAATGCGTGTGCCCTGTCCCTCACGGACCAACCGCTCGTCCAGAACCTGAAGCGACGCCAAGGTGAAAGCATCGTACATCTCGACGCTGTAGCCTATGACGTCCTCGGCGTGCATGGCTTCGAACCCCAGGGCACGCTCATCGCGGACCTTCCAGCCCTGCAACCATTTCAGGGTGGGGATCGCTCCCATGGCCGGGGTCCCGTCCGCCTTGAGCTCGGACGCGCCGCTACGCACGCCCACGGACACCACATAATCGCGCACAAGAGGGCGCAGTGCGAGCCACTCGCTGGAAAGGGCCAGCTCGCCCTGGGCACCGTCCTCCACCGTAAGCCCGGTGTACGCCACATCACCCCCCAAGGGGACATAGCGTTGGCCTAGATCCGACAGACACAGCCGCAGACATCCGCGTCGGCGTAGATGCCAGGCCCCGGCCCAAGGCACACGGGCCCCATCCAGCGTCTCCAGGGCTAGGTGCAGCAAGTCAGGATTGCCGGCTAGATCCAAGGCGACCGTCGCTGCCTGCCCAGGCGCCAGCGCAGGCAGAATGCCAGATGCCACGGGCACGCCATCCAACAAGAGTGTGGCTCGCAGCGCGTCCGATCGATCCTCGTCCTTACTTGGCCCCTGCCGCTCAAAATGCAGATATACCCGCGTCTGGCCCTGCACGCCCCGATCATAGTCATGCCCCGTGAGCAGGATGCCATCAGCAAAGACGACGCGTTTGGGATGGAGACTCGCCGGTGAGCCTTGCGCCGCCGAGACTTCCACCTGGCCCAGCACGACGTGATCGACGCCAGCCGACGTGCACCTTTGCCACGCGCCCGTTTCGTCCAGGAAGTAAAAGCCGGCGATGAGCTGGTACGTGCCAGGCTCGGTATGCCAGAGCAACCACATATCGTGCGTGTCAACCTGCAGCACCCCCGGATCGATCCCGTCTGCGCGATGGGGAGCGTCGCCCTGCCCCAGCACACCATGCGGGCCAACGAGCTGCACGAACCCGACATAGTCGTGCTCCAGCGAGTGCAGCGCTTCCCAGTAGATGCGCACCCGCAGATCGCCACCCGGGCGGGCATTCTCCGCCTCCACCAAAGCCGCGAGCAATCGCATCCCCTGGTCAAAGGTCACGTCCATGGCCTCAGCCTCCTGAGGGACGACGCCTCCCTTACCGTCAAGCACC
>JBNGEB010000192.1:0-4654 GCA_049975585.1 Anaerolineae bacterium | reverse complement strand
ATCACCATCCGCAACAATGTCATCGAGCATGTGGGATTCAGCGGCTCCTATGGCCTGCAACCCGACTCTGCGGCCATCCAGGTCAAGGGCAACAAGCTTGGCTTCGAGCTAGCGGCTTGGCGTGGGCAGCGCGACATCGTCATTGAGGGCAATACCATCCGCGACTGGCCGCGCAACGCCATCTACTTGGGAAGCGCCGAGGGGGTCGCCCTGCGCAGCAATCGGCTCCAAACTGTCAACCGCAGGCCGGATATTCCCGCCGAGAGCGCCGTCGGCGTCCTGATCGAGAACTGCGCCCATGTCGTGATCGACGGGCTAGATCTTTCCGAACCACGGGCCATCCAGGCGGTCGTCCGCATCGATGGCGCCAGCGATATCGAGAGCATCACGGTGGATGGCTTGACGGGCAGCGTGCCCGATGGCGTGCCGCGCGTCATGTCCGAACGGTAACAGCCGCAGCTCGCGGCACCGGCATTGCGTTGGCACGAGCTGCCAGGTTCGTCTGTCGCTAGCAGTTGCATTGCGCGTGTTCCATAAAAATGGCGAGGTTGATAGCATGAATCGCTTTTACACACACCACGAGTGGTTGGATCAACTCATGCCCGAAGGTCTTCCCATACCGTCCTCGACAGTGATTTCCGGACCTGGGGGTTCCGGCAAACCCCTGGTAGGGCTGGCCGTAGTCACTTCCTGGCTTGAGCAGGATGGCAAAGTCGTCCTCATGTCGCTCCAGTATCCCGATCGCAAATGGACCGAGGACGATCTATCGCGGCTGTACGACGTCCAGCTCGACGATTATGCAGGCTCGTTCTTTTTTATCCGGTTTGATCCCGACATCGAGCCCACCGCCGATACAGTGGAGCGCATACGCGATGATGAAGTTGTGGCCAACTTGGTCAGCCCCGACGCTTGGGAAGCATCGCTAGATCTTGCCGATCAAGCTCTGGGCCCCAGCGAGCTTGGGACGCTAGTGTTTGCCTCGGCGCTGAACCTGCTGCTCTTCTCCCGCACCTATGGCCAGCGCATGCTCGCACATCTGGACACCACCTTGCGCGAGGAAAAGAGCCGCACCTATCTGTTCACGGTGAGCTCGAGCGCGCTGAAGGAGATGATCGCGAAACTGGAGAGCGCTGCCGATAACCTCATGTTCACCGACATGGATCGCCAAGAGAAGAGGCTTCGTCTGCGCGTGGCAAGACTCAAGGAAGCGCCCCATCTTGGCCAGACCATCGTAGCGCCGTTCGCTCAAGCGACGCTGCAGGATCTCAAAGAGACGGCCGACGCCTCCCGCGTGGCTCGCATTGCCACCATCCGGAAGATCTAGACCAGAGCGAGCCGATTCCGCCAGAAGAGGAGTGACAAGGCCCAGCTCAAGGCGCAGGCGGCCCTCCCGAGCGCGATTGCCGCCACCGCCACCAAGCAGCGCCCAGCACCACAGCGAGGAGCGCGAACGCCGCGGCCCCCAAGCGCCCGGCGGGCACCCGCGCATCGGGGTCTGGCCTCGGCTCTTGCGTGGGCCAAGCGGCTCCGCGCGTGGCAGCCCGCACGACCAGCGTTGCCCCCGCGTCGGGCGTATCCTCCGCTGGCGTTGACGTGGGCGGCAGTGAGGTTTCTGTGGGAAGCTCGACCCGCTCCAATGTGGGCGTAACGGTGGCCGGCGAGGATGTCCTGCCAGGCGTACCCGTAAAGGCGAGGGTGTCGGTAGCGGATGGGCTAGCGACGCCGGTTCGTGTGGCCGTCGTCTTCAGAGTCGAGGTAGCTTGGGGTTCCGGCGTGCTCCCGTCGCCCGGCTCGTCCGTGGCGCCAGGGTACGGCTCCTCAGGAGGAGGCGTCAGGTCAGGCGGCTCTGGATAAGCGTCGTCATCGCCAACGGCTTGAGGCATGGCCAACAGGGGTCCACAAGGGCCCTCGCCACTCAGCTCTGGCGGGAGGGCGTCCGCCGTGCCCCATACCCAAGCATCCACGTCGCCTCGTTCCACCGACCGCTCCGTGGGCGAGCCCTCGAATAGCTCCCATCCCCCGTCCTGCCACACCCAGTAGTGCCACGCCACGCAGGGACCGCCGCACTGGCAGAGGCAGTCCTCCTCCGGAAAAGAGCACCCCACCTCCGCGATGCGACACACTAACGTCCCATCGTCGGGATCACTCACACTGATGACCCCCAGGCCGGCACGACTCAGCAACGACATGCCCGAGGCCGGGCCGTCGTCAAGGGCGATGCACGCCTCGTGGATGTCATCGGCCGCGAACACGACGATCAGGCCTGCTTGCTTGGACTCGGCAACGACCGGGTGAGCAAAGGCAACGGCCAACAGCACTATCGCGCACGCCACACTGCGAGCCAGTTTCACGAAACCTCCTGGAGTGTCGGGCCCGGCGGCAATCGACGCTTGGCGCTAACGCAAAGGCATTCAGCCGCCGCGCGGCGTCATCACCGTGATGTCCTGGACGTCGCCGCGCTGCTCTGCGATCAGCCAGGCACGCCGTACCACCCACTGCCCGTAGAGTTCCGAGTACGCAGCCGTCACCGCTGGGTCGGACCGCTCAGCAGGCGAGAGTTTGGTGGCCTGGTACTGCTCTTCCACGATCAGCGCCACGTCGGTGCCGAGATAGCGCCCTGCGTCACGCAGTACGTCCTCCGCATACGTCTCGATCACAGGGACCGACAGCCCGGCAAAGCGGCTCGAGGAGACAGGTCGTTCCAGAACCAGACGCACCACGTACCGGAGCTCTGTGTCCCTCTGAGGCGCGATGACGATCTGCTCGAAACGTAACGGCACGCCGTCCACCTGAGCATACCTCGCTCGGATCAGCGATCGCAGCCGGTCAGCGGGCGTGGTTGTGGGAGCGGGGCCTTCGCCCGTGCCCCCATCCCATTCCGAGGCGATGATGACCGTCGGCGCCTCGGTGACAGCCACGCTCTCGAGCTCGCCATCTTCTGTCGGCTCCACAGTTGGAAGCGAGATGGCTCGCCGCGTGGACGTCGGGCTGGGGGACGGCGTAGCGTCGGGCGTCGTAGCCAGTGTTGGCGCGATGGTGTAGGTAGGATACGGCGTATAGGTTGGATAGGGCGTATAGGTAGGCTGCGTCGTGTACGTCGGCCATGGCGTGACAATCACGCCCGATGCCGCCGTCGGCGTAGCGTACGGCGTCCACGTTGGCACGGCTGTATAGGTCGGGTAAGGCGTATAGGTCGGATACGGCGTGTAGGTCGCTGTCGGTGACAGCGTTTTACCCGGCACCACGGTCGGCGTGGGATAGGGCGTGTATGTCGGCCATGGCGTCCATGTGGGGATGGGCGTGAACGTCGGATAGGGCGTGTAAGTTGGATAACGCGTAGCCGTCGGTTCGACCTCCGTCGTCGGGAGCGGCGTCCACGTTGGCACCGGCGTGAACGTAGCCATGGCCGTATAGGTCGGGTAAGGCGTATAGGTCGGATACGGCGTCAACGTATCGAGCGGTACCACCGGCAACGTCTTGGGCGCCATGGGAGTATAGGTAGATGGCGGCGTATAGGTCGCCTGCGGGGTAAGGCTCGGATACGGCGTGTAGGTAGGCCACGGCGTGTACGTCGCTTGCGGCGCGACAGACGCCGTGGTATAGGTCGGGTAAGGCGTGTAGGTCGGGTATGCCGTTTGGGTCGCGACCGGTCCAAGCGTCGGCAGCGACGTGTACGTCGGGCGCGCGGTGTACGTCGGGTAGGGAGTGGCGCCAGCGGGCGGCGTGTAAGTAGCTAGAGGCACCAAGGTAGGATAGCGCGTGTAGGTTGGTGCCACCGTATAAGTGGGATAGGGCGTGTGCGTAGCGGCGGGCACAACCACGATCTCGCCGCGCGGCGTCACCGTCGGCGCCAGCGTAGCCTCCGGAGTCTGGCTGGGGACCTCGCCCGGCGTTGCGGTCCGCGTCGGCCTAGGCGTATGGGTCGCGCGAGCGGGTGCCGTTCCCCACACACGGACCACTACCTCGCCTATGGCGCTATTGGGGGGCAGCACACCACGTAGTGCATAGGTCCCCACCGCCACCCCCACGACCAGCCCCGCGATGGCGGCCAGCGCGATGGCCAAGCCGCGCAGGATGCCGGCTGTCTTCGAGGGGCGAGGCTGCGGCGCTGGCACGACCTGCTCAAACCCAACGTCCTCGTCTGTTTCTTCTCCCGGGCTAGGCCAACCCAGTTGCTCCAGCTCATGCGGCACATCCGCGTTCGTAGGATCGCTCTCGAGCACCTGCTCCAGGCAATAGAGCCGCTCAGCATCCGTCTCGACGATGCGAGAGAGCCAAAGCCATGCCTGCGCGTTGTGAGGATCGCGCCTAAGGATGCGCCCTAGGAGCTCGCGCCCTTGCTCAATATCGCCAGATTGGATGGCATTGACGGCACGCTGGAGCTTGGTCATGTGCTTGGCTCCGATGGGCTAGCTGCAGCGTCGATCCCTGGCAAGCGTGGAATCCCCAGCGGCTCGACGGCAGCGGACAGCGATCAACCTGAGCCGCATTGTCGCCCAGCCCCCA
Organism: Anaerolineae bacterium; assembly: GCA_049975585.1. Classification (GTDB taxonomy): domain Bacteria; phylum Chloroflexota; class Anaerolineae; order UBA1429; family UBA1429; genus DAIRUQ01. Next base: position 148 of record JBNGEB010000192.1, on the reverse strand, counting down.
AGTCTTGTCAAGCTCTTTAGCCATCTTCCGTAATGCCAATCCTAACACGGGTGGCTGGCGAATCCGTCTTCGCTTGGCAGACGCCCAGGGTTCCGGCTATACTCGGCTCGTGAGATGACAGCAAGCGAATGACCGGCCGCCTATGAGG
>JBNGEB010000191.1:0-4701 GCA_049975585.1 Anaerolineae bacterium | reverse complement strand
ATGATAGAGTGGGAGATTCGCATCGCGGGTATGGAGCCTATCCGCCTGGTGTGGCGCGATGGGCGTATGCAAGCGGCGAAACCGGGTGGTTGGACGCCAGACCTCAACCAGCGGCGTGAGGTATTCGATCCTTACCCGCTGGACTGGAAGACGGTCTTGCCGCGCGGCGATCCCTATATCGCCGACCTGTGGCTTGAGAACTGGGCGCGGGAGCGTCGCCGCCGGGGAATCGATATCGAGATCGAGGTCCACGGACTAGAAGTGGAGCCGCCGCCGCCGCTACCCCCCGGCGCAGTAAACTAAGTCGGCGTGCCTTGACGGGCTCTCTCGTGCGGCCTAGAATATAGGCAATACCTACACCTATGAGGAGATGGGTAATGGCCATCAGCAATCGAACCTGGGGTTCGATGTGCCCTCTTGTTCACGTCTGGAGCTGCTAGAGGCGTACGCTGGCGATATGGAGCTTTGGCCGCCCAACGATGACAACCCCTTCTGGCTCTATCGAACTCCCTGGTGGAACACCTGGGAGTTGGCCGAGGCGCACGGGTTCGACGCCGATCGTCCCGAGCTGGCACGCTATGTGGAGCTCACCAGGCGCATCCAGGCCGAGGCGATGGCCTATGTGGCGTCGAGCTGCAAGCGGCGGTTCCCGCGATGCGGCGGCGTCATCTTCTGGATGGGGCACGATTGCTATGTGTGTCCCAGCAACAACTCTATCGTCGAGTACGATGCCATGCCCAAGCCGGCGGTGGCAGCTCTGCGAGAGGTGTTCCGCGCTGACTGAGGGCTCGCTGCAGGCGTTGGGCATAGCGACCAACTAGGAGGTTGCCGCTTCCTCGGCGCGGCGTCGCATCACCGTACGCAGGTGCTCGATGTCATCGGGCAGGTAGCGCATCAGCACGGCAAAGAACGCGGCGCATAGCCCCCAGGTGACCAGCGAGATCGACAGGATCGCCACCTTGAGCGAGGACTGGTCCGCGATGAGCCCCGCCAGCCATGGCGAGAGCGCGGCGCCTAGGTTCTCGATAAAGCTGTGCATCGCCATGGCCGTGCTGCGTACCTCGGGCTCGGCGATGTCCTGGACGGTGGCCGTGACGTTGGGCGCCGCCACCGACATGGCTAGGCACGAGATGCCGAGCATCCCCACAAAGATGGCGTGCTGCCCGATGGGGATGTTCAGCGCGATTCCCAGCCCCACCGCGCCCACGATGACGCCGATCATGGCCGTGAGCGCCCGGCCCTTGCGGGTTTTGCGGAACAGGGCGTCGCCCACGCTGCCGCCAAGGAAGTAACCTCCCGCCAGCAGCACTACCGCGATCATCATGGTGACCGTGGCTTGGTTGCCGCTGAGGCCCCGCTCCTTTTCCAGAAACCGGAACGCCCAGAAGGTCAGCACGTTCCACGGAAAGACCCCAAAGAAACCCTGGAGAAAGATGAGCAGCATGCTCTTGCGCTGGATGAGCTGCTTGGCGATGCCCATGTCAAAGCGGAAGGTCGGGATCTCGGCCAGATCGGCCATCTCGGGCTCGGCGCGACCGCGGGGTGCCTCTCGCACAAAGAAAAAGATAAGCGCGGCTACGACGATGCCGATGCTCCCCGTGAGAAAGAAGGCGTACCGCCAACCCCACTGCTGTTGCAGGACTGTGGCCAGAATCAACCCCAGCATGTAGCCAAAGGGCATCGCCGTCTGCAACACGCCAAAGATGCGGCCGCGCAGCTTGGGCCCGAAATAGTCCGCTAACAGGCTATAGATCCCTGGATAGCTCGAGTCGTCGAGGCCCGTCGAGGCGCGGGTGATGAGAAACACGCTATAGCGTCGCGCCAGGGCGTTGAGCCAAGTGGTGGCCCCCCACACAAAGGACGCCAGCGCCAGCAGCTTGGCGCGCGCGTAGCGGTCAAAGAGATAGCCCCACACGGGGTAGAGCACGGCGGCCACCAAGATGGCCAGGGTGGAGACGGCCCCCATCTGCGCTTGCGTGATGCCAAAATCCTCGATGATGGGAGTCGTCAGCGGCCCGATCAGCAGCTTGTCTGCCTGATGAAGCAGGATAAAGAGGTAAAGGACAAAAAGGACGAACCAGCGGTGTTTCGATCGCATCCCTGTCTGCTCCTTTGTGGTGGATTGTCGCTCCGGCGCGAGGTGATAGCTGCATCATACCCAGATTGACGCGGTATGACCAGTAGCCTATGCTTGTCGGGATGCCCAAATGGAAAGCACTTGGCGACAAAGGAGCGTTGCCGTGAGAGAACGAGCCAGCGGAATACTTTGCCACCCGACGTCGCTGCCTGGCCCCTATGGCATCGGCAGCCTCGGTCGCGAGGCCATGGCGTTCGTAGAGTTCCTCGTACAAGCTGGCCAGACGTACTGGCAGGTGCTCCCTCTCGGACCGACGGGCTATGGCGATTCGCCGTACCAGTCGTTCTCCGCGTTCGCCGGCAATCCGCTTCTCATCGATCTGGGACAGTTGGTCGAGCTGGGGCTTCTCACCCCTGACGATCTCGCCGACGCCCCGGCCTTTGGCAAAGACGCGGTGGATTATGGCGCCGTGATCGCGTTCAAGGGGGACGTATTGCGGAAGGCCAGCAGACGCCTCGCTGCCGGCAAAGTGGATCGCGACCTCAAGGGCGAGCTGGATGCTTATGTTGCCCAGCAGACCGCCTGGCTGGACGACTATGCCCTGTTCATGGCGCTCAAGCGCCACTTTGACTGGGCGCCCTGGACCGACTGGGAGCGAGGCGCGGCCATGCGCGAACCTGAGGCCCTTGCCGACTGGCGCCAACGGCTGCACGACGAGGTCACGCATCAGCACGTGGCTCAGTGGCTGTTCGACCGGCAGTGGTCGGCGCTGCGGGACGAGGCGCACAAGGCCGGCCTGCAGATCATGGGCGACATGCCGATCTTTGTGGGGCATGACAGCGCCGACGTTTGGGCGCACCGTGAGCTTTACTACCTCGACGAGAACGGCGGTCCGATTGTGGTCGCGGGCGTCCCCCCCGACCGCTTTAGCGAGACGGGGCAGCGTTGGGGCAACCCGCTTTATCGTTGGGATCGTATGGCTGAGCACGGCTATGATTGGTGGGTGAACCGCGTCTCTCGCGCGCTCGAACAGGTGGACCTGCTACGGCTGGACCACTTTCGGGGGTTTGCCGGGTACTGGGAGATCCCGGCCGACGAGCCGACGGCGGTCAACGGGCGTTGGGTCAAAGGGCCGGGCAGGGAGGTCTTTGACGTCCTCGCTGAGCGGTTGGGCAGCCTGCCCATCATCGCCGAGGACCTCGGCCTGATAAGCGCCGATGTCCACGAGCTGCGCGACGCGCTGGGGTTGCCCGGCATGCGCGTGCTGCAGTTCGCCTTTGGCTCCGACGCTAGCAACGAGCATCTGCCGCACAACTGCCCCGTCAACTGTGTCATCTACACCGGGACGCACGACAATGACACGTCAGTCGGCTGGTACGCTAGCGCCGATGAGAAGACGCGGCATCGCTTTCGCATGTACAGTGGCAGCGATGGCTCTAGCCCGTCTTGGACCATGATCCGCCTGGCAATGACGTCCGTGGCCGACGTGGCCATCTTGCCGCTGCAGGATGCCCTTGGCCTGGGCAGCGAGGCGCGCCTCAACTTTCCCGGAAGGGCTTCGGGCAACTGGACCTGGCGTTGCCCGCCGGATGCCCTCACCGATGAGCTGGCGGCGTCGTTGCGAGAGCAGGCGCAGGTGACGGGCCGCTGGTGGCCCGAGGGCGAAGAGCCAAAGGACAGAAAGCCGCTCGCGCTAGATTACGGCGATCCCCTGGCATAGCCCGCCAAGAGGCCTTGGAGATAGGGCACGGGCGGTCGGAACCATTGGCGTGTACCGGTCGCGGGTCGCAGACGGTTGCGCCAGTTCCTCGGCAAGGGGCATAGGGCCTGCCACTACCCCCACGAGCTGATGGCGACTTTTGTCTGCGAGGCTAGCATGATAGGCTCCTTCTAGCTGAACCATGGGCTCGAGACGGCCCGACGGACGTTGATCTGATCGATGATGGCATTGCCAGGCTGCTGAATGAGGAACATGGCGATCCGTGCGACCTCCTCGGGCGTCATGAGCACTGAGGTGTCGAGGTCGGGGCGCGCCTTGGCCACCAGGTCGGTGTCCACGCCGCCAGGGCAGAGGGCGTGCACACGGATGCCCTCTGGCTGTAGTTCCTGTGACAGGACTTTGGTCAAGCCCATGAGGGCATGTTTGGAAGCCGTATACGCCCCTTGATTGACGTAACCCTTCACACCTACCACCGAGGCCACGTTCAGAATGCAGGCCTCGCCGTCGCGGGCGAGCAGCGGCACGGCTTCTCGGCACATGAGAAAGGGGCCACGGGCGTTGACGGCCATGACGCGGTTCCAGTCGGCGGTGGTCGTCTCGGCTATGGGACCGAACACGCCGATACCGGCGCAGTTGACGAGCACGTCGATGCGGCCCCAGGTCGCCTTGATCTGCGCCATGGCCGACTGGATCTGGGCCTCGTCCGAGACGTCGGTGACGAGGGGTAGGGCCTTCACGCCATGGACACGCGCTTTCTCGGCCACCGCCTCGAGGTCGGCCTCCGAGCGCGCCAGCAATCCGACGTCGGCGCCTGCCTCCGCGCAGGCCATGGCGATAGCCTCGCCGATGCCCCGGCTGGCGCCCGTGATGATGGCTACCTTGTTCCGAAGGGACGTACCTGTCA
>JBNGEB010000190.1:0-4793 GCA_049975585.1 Anaerolineae bacterium | reverse complement strand
AAGCGCCACTTATGCGCGATCTGTACCCCTAGTCTGCCCGTTATTCCACACCCTCAATCGCACGATTTTACGGAGTGCTTATGAGGACCGCCTAGACGCGTAGCTCGACGTGTGGCACCACCGCCCGCAGCCGCGAAAGCAGCGCCTCCAGCTCTTCCGACGACAGGTGCGCCTGCTCGCGCACCTCGGGCAGCACCCCGTCGCTGGCCTCGAAAGCCTGCAGGTACCAGGGCGGCGGCGGCTCCACGGCCGCCACTGTCGCGGCGATCTCGAGCAGGTCTTCTTCGTCCAGACCGGGGGCTACCGTCGTGCGCAGCTCATAGGCACCGCCCCAGCTCACCAGCAGCGCTATGCTGCGCCGCACGGGCTCGGGCGACAACCCGGGCACACCTGCCATCAGCGCATAGCGCCCATCCAGGGGAGCCTTGATGTCCATCGCCACATAGTCCACCAGGCCCGCCTCGAGCATGGGCCCTAGGCGTTGAGGCAGCGTGCCGTTGGTATCGAGCTTGACAGAGAACCCTCGGTCCTTGATGGCGCGGAGGAGATCGGGCAGATCGCCGCTCACCGTGGGCTCGCCGCCGCAGATGCAGACCCCGTCCAGCAAGCCACGGCGCGTGTCCAACCAGTCCAGGAAATCGGCGACCGACATGATCTCGGTGACCTTGGAAGCGTCGATCATCCACTGGTTATGGCAGTAGGGGCAGCGAAGGTTGCAGCCTGCCAGGAAAACGGTAGCTGCAACCTTGCCAGGATAGTCAATCAGCGTTACCCGCTGCAGGCCCGCGATTTTCACGATGCAGCCACGTCCACCGATTCGCGAGCAGGTTCCGTCGCAAAGGTTCGCCGCTCGGCGAACTCGGCTTGCTTGCCGCTGTTCCACTGCTGCACCGGCCGCAGATAGCCCACCACACGCGAGTACACCTCGCACGGCTGCTCGTGGTCGCATTTCGGGCAGGTATAGTGCTCGCCTGGCAGATAGCCATGCACGGGACAAATGCTGAAAGTGGGAGTCAACGTGAAATAGGGCAACCGGAAATTCTCTGCGATACGCCGCACTAGCGACCGTGTGGTCTCCACAGAACGCAACCGCTCGCCGAGGAAGACGTGCATCACCGTGCCGCCGGTGTAGGCTGTCTGCAGGTCGTCCTGCCACTCCAGCGCCTCGAACAGGTCGTCCGTAGCTCCCACCGGGAGCTGGCTGGAGTTGGTATAGTAGGGCTCCCTGCCATCCTGCCCGCCGGCCGTGATAATGTCCGGGTAGCGGGCCCGATCCAGCATGGCAAAGCGATAGCTGGTGCCCTCGGCCGGCGTCGCCTCCAGGTTAAAGAGGTCGCCCGTCTCTTCCTGGTAGGTCACGAGGCGCTCCCGCATAAAGGCGAGGGTGCGGTCGGCCAGATCGCGCCCCTCAGCCGTCGTCAGATCGGAGCCGTTCAGGTTGCGCAGGGCCTCATTCATACCCAAGAGACCGATAGTGGAAAAGTGATTGCTCCAGTAGCTCCCTGTCCGCGCCTTGATGCCATCCAAATAGTGCGCCGAGTAGGGATACAGGCCGGCGTCGGCAAAGCGCTCGATCACCTCCCGCTTGATCACCAGGCTGTCCCTGGCTACGTCCATAAGCGCAGCGATCCGCGCGAAAAAGTCCTCTTCGTCGGTGGCGAGATAGCCAATCCGCGGCAGGTTGAGCGTCACCACCCCGATGCTCCCCGTCAGCGGGTTGGAGCCAAACAGACCGCCGCCACGCTTGCGTAGCTCCTTGTTATCCAAGCGCAGCCGGCAGCACATGGAGCGGACATCCTCGGGATCGAGATCGCTGTTCACAAAGTTGGCGAAATAGGGGATACCATACTTGGCGGTCATCTGCCACACAGGCTCGAGCGTCTTGTTCTCCCAGTCAAAGTCGTCTGTGATGTTGTAGGTTGGAATAGGGAACGTGAACACGCGACCATGCGCGTCACCCTCGAGCATCAGCTCCGCAAAGGTGCGATTCAGCAGGTCCATCTCCTCCTGGAACTCGCCATAGGTCGCGTCTTGCATCTCGCCGCCGATGATCACTGCTGTATCGCGGAGAGTGGAAGGCACCGTCAGATCCATGGTGATGTTGGTAAAGGGTGTCTGGAACCCCACGCGCGTGGGGACATTCATGTTAAAGATGAACTCTTGCAGAGCCTGGCGCACCTCCTTGGGGCCGATACCATCATAGCGGATAAAGGGAGCCAGGAGCGTATCAAAGCTGCTGAACGCCACCGCCCCTGCCGATTCCCCCTGGATGGTGTAGAAAAAGTTGACCACCTGGCCCAACGCGCTGCGAAAATGCTTGGGCGGGAGGCACTCGATCTTGCCCGGCACGCCCCCAAAGCCGCGCAGCAGCAGGTCCTGGAGGTCCCAGCCGCAGCAGTACACCGCCAGGATATACAGATCATGCAGATGGATGTCGCCGTTGACGTGGGCGTCGCGGACGCGCTTGGGATAGAGACGGTTCAGCCAGTAGGCGCTATTCACCGCCGTAAAGATGTGGTTGTTCAGCCCCTGGAGCGAGAACGTCATGTTGCTATTCTCTTGGACGCGCCAGTCCAGATGCTCCAGATAGCCGTCTATCAGCTCGTTGGCATCGATCAACGCACGGATGTCGCGAAGCTTGCTGTGGAGGTCGCGATAAAGGATGTACGCCTTGGCCGTCTTGGCGTGGCCGTGCTTGATCAGCGCCCGCTCGACCAGGTCCTGGATCTCTTCCACCGTCGGGATGATGGCGTCGCCATAGCGATCCGCCAGCATCTGCGTGACGACATTTGAGATGAACACGGCCCTATCGTAATCATCGCCGCCCACCGCCTGCGCGGCCTTGAAGATAGCGTTGGTGATCTTGTCCTGCTCAAAGGGCACCAGGCGTCCGTCGCGCTTACGTACATAGCTGATCACATTGTCTACCATGGCATACTCCCCCTAGCTATCGCCTCTTGCTCGCCGTCCCGAGAGACAAGTGACGCCCCCGCGCATCGGGGGCTTTCTTCACGTGGCTATGCTGACTACCCGCTGGACTGCCGGACGGGGCGAGACCTGACACTGCCGCTTGGCAAGGATATCGCCGCCTCTTCATACGGGAGCCACATTGCCTCCCAGAACTAGAACTATTATAACCCGCGGAGGCGCTCTTTGCAAGCCCTCTTGCTCTTCTATGCGTCAATTCCATCTAGCTCGCTGGCAACCCACAACCTGTCGTATCTATAGCCCGCGACACCACAACTACTGGACATGTAGCGAGCCATGATCCGCAACATGCGGTAGAGCTCGCGCGCTTGTGCAAGAAATCCTGCAGACCCACAGCTACAGCAGCAGCTTGACGCAAGCCTGCCTGAATGCCTATAATCTCGCGTCAGTACATAGGAGGAACTTTGGCCCCCTCTCCATCTCAGTCCGCAACCAACTGGCGGCGCAACCTCTGGGTCATCGCCATAGCGGAACTGCTAACGCTCATGGCGTTTCAGGCCAGCTTTGTGCTCATTCCCTACCATATCCAGCAACTCGGCGTAACCGACCTGCGCGAGGTGGCCAAGTGGACGGGCGCATTCCAGTCGCTAGGGTCCATCAGCTTTGCGCTGGCCACGCCCATCTGGGGGATGCTCGGGGATCGCTACGGGCGCAAGCTCATGCTCGTGCGCGCCATGATCGCCACAACCGTTGTCCTTGCCATGCTAGGCTTTGTGCGCACGCCAACGCAGCTCTTGGTCCTGAGGGTGATCCAGGGCTGCACCACGGGCACACCTGCCGCGGCCCAAGCCCTGGTAGCCACCGATGCTCCCAAGCATCGCCTCGCCTATGCCCTGGGCATCATTCAGACCGCTCTCTACGCGGGCATGTCCCTTGGCCCCATGCTGGGCGGCGTCGTAGGCGACTGGCTCGGGTATCGTAGCACCTTCTTTCTCGCCTCTACACTGTGCTTGATCGCCCTGCTCCTCACCGCTATACTCGCCGCAGAGCCAAAGCGCGTCCAGACGGGCCAGGAACCCAGCAAAAAGGCCTTGCCTGCTCGAGAGAGTTGGAACGCTCTGGTCAGATCGCCTAGGTCGGCGATGCTCGTGAGCTTTGTGCTGGTGACTAATCTGGCGTACGGGATCATCGGGCCTGCCCTCCCGATCCTTGTCCAGGAGCTCGTCGCAACGCCAGAGCGCGTCGCTTCAGTCGCTGGTGCGATCACGGGCGCCACCGCGCTGACGGGTGCGGTTGCGGCCATGGCCATTGGACGCATCGGTGATCGCGTGGGCTACCGGCGTGTTCTTGTGGTATGCGTCACAGGGGCAGCGGCGCTCTTTGTCCCGCAGGCCTTTGCCGGGTCCGCTCTGCTGCTGGGGTCCCTACGAGCCGTTCAGGGGCTATTCCAAGGCGGCCTCGCGCCCACCTTGGCGGCCATGCTCGTATCGGGAGGACCGCAAGGCCGTGAGGGCGCGCTGCTAGGGATCTCTAGCAGCGCCTCATCCATCGGTTTTGCCATCGGCCCTGCGTTGGGAGCCATGGCCATGCGTTACATGGAGCCGGGCCGCGTCTTTTTGCTGCCGGCGCTCGCCATGGGAGCCATCGCCGCCGCGTTGGTGCTGCTACCTCGTTCCAGAGACGTGTGTTCCTCTGCGGCCGCCCACGAACCGGCCACAGAGGCGCCATCGTAAATCTTCCCAAGTAAAGGAGCTAGAGATGGGTACCCTGAAGGTCGGCGTGTTCGCGGACAATCTAGGCCTAGGCGTGCGTCAGGGCCTCGAGAAGGCCGCCGAGATCGGCGCCGATGGCGTTCAGTTCTACAC
>JBNGEB010000189.1:2201-4829 GCA_049975585.1 Anaerolineae bacterium | reverse complement strand
GAGGCGCTCGCGCAAAAGCTGGCCGCCTTGGCGCGCGCCCAGGTAGTCATCCATGACGCCCGGGACGAGCAGATCGCTGCCGCGACGCATCCCGACATCCCGATGGGCGAGGATGCCTCGTCCGCCCCTCACGTCACGATCCCCATCAGGCTGGCGGGACACAGGCTTGGCAAGCTCATGCTCTCTGGCTTTGCAGTCGGGGAGACGCTGGCCCGCATCTATGCCCAACAAGCGGCCGAGTTATCGGCGGGCGAGCTGCTCCAGCGCCACGTGCGCCGCGAGACCGAGGAGCGCCTTAGCGCCGAGATCATCGAGGACCTCCTGGACGCCACGAGCGCGGATGATCCCCTGCTTTCGCGCCTAGCCCGCCAGGGGTACCGAATGACCACGGCCCAGTCGCAAGCCGCCGTCGCCTTGACGACATCGCTGCCCCTCACCCACGATCCGGGCGGCCCGTCAGCAGCGACGCTCCAGGCGGCGACGGCGCTCCAACGGGCCGCCGAGCGCGATGGGGCCACCGTTCTCCTCACGACCTACCGCAACGCTACCATCGCCCTCCTAGCAACCCAGGGCCAGAACTTGGATGATCGACTGCGCTACTGGCTCTCGGTATCCATATCTCCAGATAGCAAAGGGGCCACGTGTCATGTGGGGGTCAGCCGCGTCGCCCTTGCCGACCTGGACGGCCTACGCGCCGCCACGCAGCAGGCCCTGGATGCCCTCGTCCTGGGGTACCGCAGCGGCAGCCTTGCGAGTCCCTACTTCTATGGCGAGCTGGGACTCTACCGTCTCCTGGCTGCCTTTCACGGACAGGCCGAGGTAACACGGTTCGTGGAGGAGACCATCGGCCCGCTGATCCGATACGATCGCAAGCACGATGCAGAGCTCGTGCACACCATCGAGGCCTATCTGCGCGAGCACGGCAACAACACGCGTGCCGCGCAGGCTCTTTTCGTCCATCGCAACACCCTCGCCAACCGGCTGGAGCGCATCGCTGAGGTGCTCGGCGCCGACCTCGATGACCCCGAGACTCGCCTCGCCCTCCACCTAGCCCTCAAGCTCCATTCCCTGCGGCCTAGCTAGCCCTTCGCTGTGCACTCTGCACAACCCTCTGCCTCGAATGATGGTGCTATCGCCTCATGCGCCATCCCCACCATACTGCTATCCTATGCCAGACTTTGTGAGCGACGAGCCGCGCTCGCCTATGACGCAACGGACGCCAAAGCAGGCGCCGCCAGGGTGGCATACGGCTGGGGAGCCGCGGCATTGTGTTGGATAGCATCCGCGCAGGAGGAATCATGGGGTACACCAAAGAGAGCATCCTTGCTTCGGCATCCGAGGCCGGCGTGAGGTTCGTGAACTTGCAGTTCAGCGACCTCGACGGCATGGTCAAGAGCATCACCGTCCCGGTGAGCCAGCTCGAGGGCGCGCTGGACGAGGGCGTCTGGTTCGATGGCTCCTCCATCGAGGGGTTCGCGCGCATCAGCGAGAGCGACATGTACCTGGTCCCAGACCTGGACACGTGGGCCGTGATCCCGTGGCGCAACGAGGCCCACACCACAGCCAGGCTGATCTGCAATGTGCACACACCCGATGGCGAGCCGTTCAGAGGCGCACCGCGAACCGCCCTGATGCGTGTTATGGCCGAGGCCGAAGAGCTAGGTTATGCCTACCGCACCGGCCCCGAGCTGGAGTTCTTCCTTCTGGGCACGGACGAGCACGGTCAGCCCGATGTCAGCCTCCGCCACGACGAGGCCGGCTACTTTGATGCTACCGCGGATCGTGGCGCGGTCGTCCGCCAGGACATGATCACAGCGTTGGAGGCCTTTGGCATCGAGGTCGAGGCCGGCCACCACGAGGTGGCGCCCGGCCAGCACGAGATCGACTTTCGCTACGGCAGCGCCCTTTGCAGCGCGGACAACGCCGTCACGTTCAAGTACGTCCTGAAGGCCGTCGCAGCGATGCAAGGGCTCTATGCAACGTTCATGCCCAAGCCCATCGCGGGCGTGAATGGGTCTGGCATGCATACGCACCAGAGCCTGGCAGCTGTCGATACCGGCGAGAACCTGTTCGCGTCGAGCACGGGACCCTATTATCTCTCCGACCTGGCCAAGCGGTTCATCGCGGGCCAGCTCAAGCATGCCCGCGCCATGGCGGCCGTTCTAGCCCCGACGGTGAACTCGTACAAGCGACTGGTGCCCGGCTATGAAGCGCCCGTGTACGTAAGCTGGGCGCGCATCAACCGGTCGGCGCTCATCCGCGTGCCACGAACCGTGTCGCCCGCGGGCGCACGCATCGAGCTGCGCTGCCCCGATCCGAGCTGCAACCCATACCTCGCCTTCGCCGTCATGCTCAAGGCGGGGCTGGACGGCATCGTGAACGAGCTGGAAGCGCCGGACCCCACCGAGGAGAACCTCTTTGAGAGCGCGTGGGCCCGAGAGGGGCTTGAAACGCTGCCCGGCTCGCTTATCGAGGCCGTGGAAGTATTGGAGAACGATCCCGTGATCCTGGATGCGCTGGGGCCACATATCGCCGAGCGCTTCCTGGACGCCCGCCGGCAAGAGTGGGACGCGTATCGCTTGCAGGTGACAGCCTGGGAACGAGAGCGGTACCTGCCCATTCACTAGC
>JBNGEB010000189.1:0-2191 GCA_049975585.1 Anaerolineae bacterium | reverse complement strand
CCTTCCTCCTCTCCCGGCTCTCCCGCGGCACAAGGTCGTGCGCGGGAGAAGCGCTCCTTCGAGGTGACAGGCGCCGCGACGTTCTCAGTCCCCCCCGCACGCCGCGTAGGCTCCGCGCAAAGCCTCCATGCGGTCGCCCTTGGGCATGAACTCGTGCCCAACATAGTAGTCGTAACCGGTCTCGTCGATGGCCGCGCAGATGCCGCGGTAGTTGAGCTCCTGCGTGTCGTCCAGGTCATGGCGGCCGGGATTGCCCGCGGTGTGAAAGTGACCGATGTGCTGGATGCTCTTCCGCATGCTGCGGATCAGGTCGCCTTCCATGATCTGCATGTGGTAGATGTCAAACAGCAGCTTGACGCGCGGGCTACCTACCATCTCGCAGAGAGTCACGCCCCAATCCACGCGGTCGCACTGGTAGCCAGGGTGATCCACCTTGGAGTTGAGTAGCTCCATGTTCAGGTTAACGCCCTGGGCCTCAGCATAGGGCACGACGCGTCGCAGGCCTTGGGCGCACGCCACCAGCCCCTCATAGTCGCTCTGGCCAGGGTTGCGGTTGCCGGAAAAGACGATCAACCCACCGATACCAAGGTTAGCCGCCAGATCGATGGAAGCTCGCAGCTCGGCCTCGATGCGATCATGGTTCTCGACCTTGTTCAGGCCGTCGGGCAATGACTGGTGCCCCACCATGCTAGCCACAGCCAGTCCGTGGCGATGTGCCGTGGCCACCACCTCGCGCACGTCTTTGTCCAGGCGCATCAGCTCGATGGCAGAGTACCCCATCTCGGCCACCTGAGCGCAGAACGCATCCAGCGAGCGCTCCTCCTCCCGCCAGAAAATCGGCAATACCAGACACTGTTTCACGGCCATGTACGTCACGCCTCCTTTGCGGCGTCAAACACCACGCCCAGCTTGACGCCCTCCTCTGGGTGCGCAGCGACCCGAGGATAGGCATCCAGCAACTCGCTCTCGGTGACGACCGGATGCACGATGGGCTCCCCCGTGAGCTGTCCTTCAGCCAGCCACCGCCAGCAGGTCTCCATCAGACGTCGCTCGTTCCAGCGCGGATAGTCGCGGTTGGGCTCGCTGCAAGCGCGCGAGAAGACCAGGTTGGGGACATTCATGTGAGCCTCGGCGCCGAAATCGAGCCCGGCGCCATACGGCGCGGGATACGACCCCGCCACGACGGTGCCGCCGTACGCCACCCCGCGCAGAGCCGCCTGCAGCGCCGCGCGAGCCCCACTATAGTCGATGGCCACGTCCACCCCCCGGCCGTCGGTGCGCCTTTTGAGCTCCAGGCCAGCATCGCAGGCCATCGGGTCCAGCGTGATGTCTGCCCCGAGGGTCTTGGCGACGTCTCGACGGGCGGCGACCGGCTCCACCGCGAGGATGGGCCCTGCGCCGGCCAGTTTTAGGATCTGCACCACCATGAGGCCGATGGCTCCCAGCCCAAAGACGGCCACGGCATCGCCGGCGCGCACATGCCCATCGCGGACGGCGCCCAGAGCGAAATCGGCGGGGTCCAGGCAGACCGCCGAGCGCCAGGGCATCCCATCGGGCATCGGCCAGCAAGCCGAGGCGGGCGCCGTCACCGTATCGCGAAAGCCGCTGTACAGGCAGACGCGCTCGCCAAGCTCCACGTCCGACACGCCGGAGCCCCGTTCGACCACGCGCCCCACGATCATGTTGCCCAGGCCGGCTTGATACGTGTCCACACGCTCCTGACCCTCTGGCAACCCCTGGAAAACGCCCAGGGCCTGGTCGAAAGGCCCCCGGTCAAAGGCATACCCCTTGAAGAGCGCCATCTCGGTGCCGTGCTTGGCGGCACCGTACTCGGCCTGAACGCGGACCTGGCCAGCAGCCAAGGGTAGGTCCTCATAGCTTTGCCACTCCAGGCGTTCCCGGCCCACACACATCAGCTTGCGTGGCATCACCGCTTCCTCTCTTCTAACCATGCGACGGATTCCATTCTAGACGACGATAGCGTGAACGCAACCCCACCCAAGCAAACCGGGGCGCATCGATGGATGCGCCCCGCGCGAGACCTGCAGAAGCCGTTGGGTCAGGCCTTGATGCCGCTCAATATCACGCCCCGGATCATTTGCTTCTGCGCAAAGAAGAACACGATGATCATGGGAATCACCATCAACATGGACATGGCCATCATCAACGCGATCTCGGTGTTGTACATGCC
>JBNGEB010000188.1:0-4847 GCA_049975585.1 Anaerolineae bacterium | reverse complement strand
CGGCGTCATCTGAAAGCTGATGGGATCGTAGGACCAGATCTTGCCCAGGTCGTGCAGGAGCGCGGCGGTGATGGCCAGGTCGCGGTCCAGGTCGGGGTAGAGGGCGGCGGTGGTCTCGACGATGCGCACGACGCTGAGGGTGTGCTCGAGTAGTCCCCCAATGCAAGCGTGGTGGTAGGTCTTGGCGGCGGGCGCCTGTTGGAGGGCGGTCTTGAGCTCTTGGTCCTCGTCAAAGATAGCGGCGAGGAGGGCGGACAGGTAGGGATCCTCGATGCTGGCGAGGGTGGCCTCGAACTCGTCCAGCATCTCGGCCATGGGGCGCAGGGCGGCGGGCAGGAACTCTTGGAGGTCGGCAAGGCCGCTGGGCCCGATTCGGTCGATGTTGACTTGGAGTTGTCCCTTGTACTCGTCCACGCGCCCCCAGATGGCGACGCCTTGGCCTTCTCCCAGGGCGTCGACGGCAGCGGGGCTGGTGTCGAACTGGATGCCTGGGATGACGCCGGTGCGGTCGGCAAGGTTGACGCGAAGGTAGGGGTTGCCGTTGCGGGCGGTGGCGAGTTGTTTGCTGCGCAGGAGAAAGGTTTGGCCGTGGAGAGTGTCACCGATACGGAGACGGTCGACGGGAATGCGCGCCATGGTGGCGGCTCCTTCTAGGTCATGCTGGAGGATAGACGATCCGATTATAGCACCTATTGCTAGTGTCCCCAAGGCGCAGTCTTGGCGGATCGGGTTGGCCCTAGCTATCATGGCGATGTGAGAGATGGGGCGATCGCTGGCTCGTGCATCTTTGGGGATTGCGCCTTGAGGATCTCAGGCTGGGCACCAGGGGTGGTTAGCAGCGTGCGCGTGGTCGTGGAGGTTGTGAGGAGGGTAACGTGATCCTGCCGGGCCATCTCGCGAGCGCTTGGATGGCAGCGCGGGCGGCCCGTGCGGACGTTGGCGGCGCCATGGCCGCATCCATGGCGCCCGATCTGGTGGACAAGCCTCTGCGCTGGATCCTGCGCGTTACGCCAAACGATCGGATCCCTGCCCATACGCTGCTAGGTTGGGGCTTGACGACAGCGGCTGTGGCATGGCTGTTCGGGCGCGATCGTGCGGTCGGGTGGGCGGTTGGCTATGGCACTCACTTGCTCGGGGATGGCGTGAACGCGCACCTGAACCCGGGTCGACTGTACCTGGGTTGGCCGTTCGTCCGGTATCGGATGCACGTGGGACCCACCGGACTCGGCAGCAGTTTGGCCCACTTTTCCCCGTCCTCGCTGGTTTTCGAAGGTGTGGTAACATGCGCTGGGATCTTGATGATGTGGCGAGCGCGGCGCGGTGGCGTGGCCACGGGCCGCGCACCTGAGGGGGACACGCAGCGATGAACGCAGTGGATATCATCGCCAAGAAGCGAGACGGCGGCGAGCTCTCGCGCGACGAGATCCAGTTCATGATCGGGGGGATGCTCTCCGGCGCGGTGGCCGACTATCAGATGGCGGCTTGGGCCATGGCGGTCCTCTTGCGCGGCATGACGGATCGCGAGACGCACGATCTCACGATGGTCATGGTTGACTCTGGCGAGGTGCTGGACTTGAGCGGGTTGGCGCCTATCGTGGTGGACAAGCATTCCACGGGTGGCGTTGGCGACAAGACGACGTTGGTGGTTGCGCCGCTGGTGGCGGCAGCAGGCCTGCCCGTAGCCAAGATGTCCGGCCGGGGCCTAGGCTACTCGGGCGGCACGCTGGACAAGCTGGAGGCCATTCCTGGCTATGACGTGAACCTTGACCGCGAGCGCTTTCTGGCGTGCGTCCGTGAGCACGGCATCGTCGTGAGCGGGCAGACGGCCGACCTCGCCCCCGCCGACAAGCATCTGTATGCCCTCCGCGATGTCACCGCCACGGTCCCGAGCATCCCGCTCATCGCCAGCTCCATCATGAGCAAGAAACTGGCATCGGGAGCTGACGCGTTGGTGCTGGACGTCAAGGTTGGTCGCGGCGCGTTCATGGAGACGCTGGAAGAGGCGCGATCGCTGGCCAAGCTGATGGTGCGCATTGGTGAGGAGGCCGGCAAACGCGTAACGGCCATCCTTTCGGACATGAGCCAACCGTTGGGGCATGCGGTCGGCAACGCGCTGGAAACGCGCGAGGCCATCGCAACGCTGCGCGGCAAAGGGCCAGAGGATTTCGCGCACCACTGCGCCGTCGTCGCGGGCGAGATGCTCTACTTGGGGGAGAAGGTCCCTACGCCCGAGTCCGGCATCGATGAGGCGCGGGATATGCTGGCGGACGGCTCTGCTCTGGCCAAGTTCACCGAGTGGGTCGCGGCCCAGGGTGGCGATGCCCGCGTGGTGGACGACCCGGACCTGATGCCGCGCGCACCGATCGTTCGCACCGTAGCGGCGCCTGAAGAGGGCCACCTGAGCCGCCTGGACGCCCGCGAGATCGGCCTGACCGCCGTCGAGCTGGGAGCGGGGCGTCGCAAGAAGGGCGATGCCATTGATCTGGCCGTGGGTATCGTCGTCCACAAAAAGGTCGGCGACCAGGTCGGCAAGGGCGCTCCGCTGCTGGACATCCATGCTCAGAGCGACGCGGCGGCCGAAGAGGCTGCCAAGCGCCTGTTGGGGGCCGTGACGATCACGTCGGTCGGTCAGCTTGCATCGCCGCTCGTGCTGGATCTGATTCGGGGCGACTAGGGCGTTGCCGAGACTAACGTGTTACGAGGTTGGGGTAGGGCACGCCGACGGTTCCGACCGCCCGTGCCCCTACCGTGGCTATGCTACCAGGGCCGCTGCGCTACCAGGGCGTCCGCTGCCTCTCGGCGATGACGCGCGCGTAAACGGCCTCCGTCTGCTCCGCGATGGTATCCCAGTTGTAGCGTGTCGTGACCAGCTTGTAGGCGTTGTCCACGCGCTGCGCGGCCCACTGTGGATGCTGCAGCGTGTGGATGATGCCCCAGGCGCACGAGGCCGGGTTGTTCGGATAGACCGTGATGCCGGTCTCGGCATGCTGGACAATCTCCCGGAGGCCGCCTATCTCGCTGACGACCACCGGGACCTTGGCCGCCATGGCCTCTAGTGCCACGATGCCAAAGGGCTCGTACAGGCTGGGGAACACGGCACAGTCGGCCGTCTTGTAGAGGCGGTTGCGATCCTCGTCGCTGATGAACCCCACCAGCAGCACCTTTCCGTCGAGATGGAGCTCGCGCACAAGCCGCGCTAGGTAATCGGCCTGTGGGCCTTTGCCAGCGATGACGAACTTGGCCTCTGGCACCGCCGCTAACACCTCGGGAGCCGCTCGTACGAGCACCTGCATACCCTTCTCCTCTACCAGGCGCCCTACGCTCACCACGAGCTTTTCCTCAGGAAGCGCGAACCTAGCGCGAAAGGCCGTGAGGTCGTGCATGTCCAGAGCGGTGAATGGCGTCACATCCACGCCATTGGGGATGACATCGATCTTGTTGGCGGGCGTGTTGAGATACGAGACGATCTCGTTGGCCATGTACTTGGTGCAGCAGATCACTCGCCAGGCTTCGTAGGCCAGTCGCCACTCGGCATCGTTGATGCGGTAGGCCATGGTCGATCCAAGCTCGCCGCGACCGCGGCCTCGCTCTGTGGCATGAATCGTCGCTACTAGTGGCACCTTGAACTGGTGCTTGAGCACCGCTGCGGCTGATGCCGTGAGCCAGTCGTGATTGTGGATCAGATCCACGGGCGCGTGGCGCTCCATGATGCCGGCGCTGACCTCACACAGCGACGCGCACACCGCCATCGACTCTTCATAGATGTCGCCATAGTGGCCCTGGGGGATGTCGGCGCGATGGATGTGGAGCCCATTGGCATGCTCGTACGGCGGCAGGAGCGGATCGCGGCGTGGGGTGACGAGATGAATCTCCAGGCCACGCCGAGCTAGTGCTGGCAGGAGATCGGCGACGTGGCGGCCGAGTCCGCCTACTATGTGAGGGGGATACTCCCAGCTTTGGACGAGCACGCGCATGGTGTCACCTCATAGGGCTTGCGGATGTCCATGATGTCGCATTGTAGGTGACCCACGCCCGTTCGCCAAGCGCAGGAAGGTCTTGCGCAAGATTAGCAGCCGCCTACAATCGAGGTAGAAGACGTTGGAGGAGGAAAGATGCGCGAGGAGATCATTCGTGAGGCGCAGGCGCGCGCAGTGGATGGGCAGGTTGCCTGCGAGGATGCCCATGTCATTGCCGAGGAGATGGGCATCTCGCCGCTAGAGGTCGGCAAGGCGGTGAACCGTGCGACGAGTCTTCGGTTCTATCGGTGCCAGTTGGGCGTATTCGGGTACGGTCCCAAGTCGGAGGGCAAGCACAGAATCGTGCTCCCCGCTGCATACATCCCACCGGAGATTGAGGCGGCCGTGCTCGAGTTGAGTCGCAATGGCAACATCGCCTGCGCCGATGTGTGGGCCTTGGCCGACCGGTTCCGATACCCGCGGCTGGGGATGGCCAACATCATCGAGGCGATGGGGCTCAAGCTCCGTCGCTGCCAGATCGGGTGCTTCTAGCGGGGTATCGATCGCGCTGGCGGTCTTTGATTGACACCCCAGCAACGCCCGAGTATAGTCGGGCGCAAAGGCAGTGGAGGGTGCACCATGGCAAGAGCGGCGAAGCGACGCGCCTACAGCCACCTGCTCGCGATGACCTCTATGCGGGGCAGCGACGTGGAACGGTTATCTCCGCCACAGCGCCGCGCCTATCTAGAACGTCAGTTGCGAGCAGTCGGGCTTCAGATCCACTTGCTAGGGAACGAGCTGGGCGTCGATCCCGAAGTAGAGCCCAGCAGCTGGAGCTGGTCGGTAGGCCCGAATGACAAAGGACGTTGGAGCGCATTGCTGCAGCTCGAG
>JBNGEB010000187.1:0-4873 GCA_049975585.1 Anaerolineae bacterium | reverse complement strand
CGTGCCAAGCCTCAAGGTTGCCCACATTGTCGAGGCCACTTTTTCAACACCCTCCATCCATCCGAGCTTGCCGCAAGCGATTCTCGCAGTATAATGAGCTTGCACTCTCCTGAATATCGTTTGCAGAAGCTCCAAGCGCGTGTAGCCTGAGGCGAAAGGAAAGCGACATGACACGAATCGCAGAGATTGAGGGCATCGGCAAGACCTACGCGGCCAAGCTAAGGGAGGCTGGCATCAGCAGCGTAGAGGCGTTGCTGGAGCAGGCTGGACCCGCCGATGGGCGCAAGGCCCTGGCGGAAAAGACCGGCATCTCGCCGGCCCTGATCCTGGAATGGGTGAACCACGCCGATCTCTTCCGAATCAATGGCATCGGCGAGGAGTACTCGGACCTGCTCGAGGAGGCGGGCGTCGATACGGTGGTCGAGTTGGCCCAGCGGAATCCACACAGCCTGCACGCCAAACTGGCCGAGGTGAACAGAGCCAAGAAGCTGGTACGCCAACTTCCCAGCCAGGCACAAGTCAGCGACTGGGTAGCGCAGGCCAAGTCGTTGCCCAGAGCCGTAAGCTACTAGCGCGTGTGTGCATCGGACAGGCAGCCGCCGCCGTCCGCCTGTCCTAGCAATCTGCTCGGCAGAGCCCAAGCGGAGGGCGATGCCCCGTAGGGAAGGGAGGCGAGTACCGACACGGAGAACGAGGAGCACCTCGCTCCAAAGGAGGATCGTGATGAGCTTCAAGACGCTGATGATCATCAAGGCGATCGTCTGCCTCGGATTCGGACCGCTGCTGCTCCTCGCACCCGGCCCATTGCTGAGCCTGTTCGGGACCACTTTTGGCCCCGGAGCCGCCCTCACGGCGAGTCAGTACGGGGCCTCGCTGGTGGGCAACTTCATGCTCACCTGATTCGCCCGCAACGCGCAGGCCTCTCCAACCCGACGAGCGATCGTCCTGGACCTCTTTGTCTATGACCTGATCGCCCTCATCGCCGCGCTGGCCATCCAGGTCTCGGGAGGCCTGAACTGGCTTGGATGGGGCGTCGTCATCATCTACCTATTCTTCTCCGTCGGCTTCGGTTACTTCCTGTTCGCCCGCGGCGGTGGTGAGTAGGCCAATCGACAAGCCGAGCCCGAGGCGACGCTGGTCAGACGGTAGAGCCCAGCGTCAGGAGGGGACAAAAGAGAGGGCCAGGCGGCCCTCTCTCACGGGCGGTCTTGTGCCGAAAACCGCTGGTATCGCGGCTGTGCCATCCGGCGCAAAAGCTCCCGCCGCGCCCAACCAGCGTTAGCCGATTCCAGACCCCTTGCTCAACGGGTCGCGCACGGCAGCGAGCATGCTCTCGACGGGGCTGTGCTGCATGTGGGCCCGTAGCAGGTCCTCGTGGGTCTGGGCCAGATAGCGACGCAGGATGCTGATGTCGGCGTGGCCCATCAGCCGCTGCAGGGCAAAGATGTCCATGCCGCTGCGCAGGCAGCTCAGCGCAAACGCGCGTCGAAAACTGTGGAGCGACGAGGCCTCGATGCCCGCATCCTTGGAGCGTCTCCGTAGGACCAGATGCAAGCTCTGCAAGCCGAGGCGGGTGCCCTGCGAGGTGACCCACAGCGAGGTGTCATCAAGGCGCGAAGGCTTGATCTTGCGCAGGGACTTCGACCAGCCCACGAGCCTTCCGATCGATCAGAAAGGCCTAGATTTCGCGCCTCAGGTCTATCCGTGAATTTGCCGGAATCCCTTGGTCATGAAATTGGGTAGACATGAAAAAAGACCCCTTTCCTTTGCGGTGGATTGGAGTCTCTTCTCAGATTTTACTGTTCATGGCGACGACTAGATTCGAACTAGTGACCAAGGGCTTATGAGTCCCCTGCTCTACCACTGAGCTACGTCGCCACATGTCAAGTAGCGGGGCCAGGATTCGAACCTGGGACCTTTGGGTTATGAGCCCAACGAGCTGCCACTGCTCCACCCCGCATCGGCACGCATCATTATAGGCGCCAGGCACTGACCCGTCAAATGCTCGCCTCGCGCCCGCGGTCACGACCCTTGCTGTCCCGTCCGGTTCGCCCAGCGAACGCACAGCTTCTCGACTCGCCCCACGCGGGCGCTCGCGCTGCTTTGACGCGTCGATGTCGCCGCGTATAATGGCCTCAACAATCCATGAAGACAGCCTTCGGGGCAGGGTGAGACTCTACGAGTCGATTCCCGATCGGCGGTAAAGCAGGAAGATCCTGCCAAGCCCGCGAGCCGCTTGGCGGCAGATCCGGTGAGAATCCGGAGCCGACGGTACAGTCCGGACGGAAGAAGGCATTTGGCAAACCGGCTAGGTTGCCTTGCCCCGTTGCTGTCCAGCAGTAGCGGGGTTTTGCTGTGCTAGGATCCAACACCTGGAAAGCGCGACGTACACGAGTGCCTCGGCGAAGCGCGCCCCTCGTTGCGCTGGTCGGCTTGCTCGTGGCCCTCTTACTGTGGCATCTCCTCGTGCGTTGGGCCGGTTACCCAGCCTTCTTCCTTCCCCCGCCCGCTGCCGTCGCCAGACGCTTCGTGCTCGCGCTTCGTCAGGGCGTCCTAGTGGAACACACCCTCGTCACCCTACGTGAAATCTTTGGGGGGCTAGCTCTGGGCCTCTCCACTGCCACCATCCTAGGCTATCTCCTGGCCAAGTCCGAGCGCCTGGAGCGCCTCATCGCTCCCTACCTTGTAGCGTCCCAGGCAATCCCTGTCGTCGCACTAGCCCCCTTGCTGGTGATCTGGTTCGGATCAGGGAGCCTGTCCAAGATCCTCGTCTGTGCCCTGACGCTCTTTTTTCCCGTCCTGACAAACACCATCATCGGCATTCGCAGCGTGGATCGCGGCATGCTCGAGCTGATGCGCTCTTTGGGCTCCACGCGCTGGCAGATCTTTGCCTACCTCGAAGTGCCAGCGTCTCTACCCATCCTTTTGGGAGGGCTAAAGATCGGCGTGACGCTATCAGTCATCGGGGCCGTCGTCGGCGAGTTCGTGGCAGCGGACCGAGGTCTCGGCTTTCTCATCAATCTGGCCCGCGGGCTCTTTGACACGCCTTTGATGTTCGTGGCCCTCGTGACCCTGATGGCTATTGCCCTTACCCTCTATGGCATCGTAGATCGCCTGGAGCACTGGCTGTTGGACTGGTATCAACCGAACAACCACTGATGACAAGGAGGAACGCATGACTGGTTGGCGTCTCGTGTTCACAACTCTGCTTCTCGTCCTAGCGTCGATCGGCTGTGGGAATCCGGCGCAGCAGGCGCCGACCTCTGAGGGGCCTCGCCCCATCACCCTGGCGATGGGATTCGTGCCGAATGTTCAGTTCACCCCCGTCTATGTCGCGCTGGAGCGAGGCTACTTTGCCGAGGAAGGTCTAGACGTCACCCTCGACTATGGCATGGAGACGGACCTACTGGAGCAGGTAGGCGTCGGGAACCTTCGATTCGCCATTGCGAGCGGCGATCAGGTCATCATGGCGCGCGCCAACGGCCTGCCGGTGCGATACGTCTTGAACTGGTACCGGCGCTTTCCGGTCTGCGTCGTGGCACTGGCCGACTCGGGCATCGAAACGCCAGACGATCTGGTCGGCAAGCGCGTGGGCATCCCCGCCCTCAAGGGCGCCAGCTACATCGGGTGGCAGACATTCGCGCGGGAAGCTGGTCTGGAGGGCGATGTCGTCGATCTTCAAGTAGTGGGCTACACGCAGGTAGCCAGCCTCACCGAGGGCCGCATCGACGCGGCTATCTGCTACGCCATGAACGAGCCCGTCCAGCTCCGTACCATGGGGTATGAGGTGAATAGCTTCTTCCTAGATGACTACACCAGCCTTCCATCCAATGGCATCATCACCAACGATGACACCATTGCACAGGATCCAGACCTGGTGCGCGCCCTGAATAGCGCCTTCCTGCGAGGTCTCCAGGACACCCTGGACGATCCCGATGCGGCCTTTGCCATTGCGCGAAAGGCCATCCCAGAGATGGACGACGAGACGGCGGTGCTCCAGCGCGCGGTGCTAGACGAGTGTGTAACCTTCTGGCAGGGAGAGCCCCTCGGCCAAAGCTCGCCCGCTTCTTGGGAGCAAGCTGTCCAGACCATGCGTGACCTCGGCTACATCAGCGGGGAGCTCGACCCGACTTTGCTCTACACCAACGATCTTCTGCCAGCGCCATGAGCGACCCAATCCTGATTGCCGACCAACTCCAGATGACCTACACGGCTCCAGATCTCGCGCTGGAGGCACTGGCAGAAGCGGATATGGCAGTCATGCCCCGCGAGTTCGTGTGCATCATCGGCCCGAGCGGCTGCGGGAAATCTACCCTCCTGCGACTCCTGGGGGGCCTCGTTGAGCCGACGGCTGGCCGCGTCCTCTACCGCGGCCAGCCTCTTGACCGTCCACGCAACACCATCGGCATGGTCTTCCAGCAACCGACCCTTATGCCGTGGCGCACGGTCATCCAGAACGTAGAGCTGCCCCTACAGATCCTCGGCGTACCTGCCAAGGAACGAGAACACCGTGCACGAGCGATGCTCGAGCTAGTTGGCCTACATGACTTTTCCCAGGGCTTGCCGAGGGAGCTATCGGGAGGCATGCAACAGAGGGTTGCCCTGGCCCGGGCTCTCGTCCATGAGCCCGATACCCTCTTGCTAGACGAGCCCTTTGGCTCGCTGGACGCCCTCACGCGCGAGCGCATGAACGACGAGCTGCTGCGCATCTGGCAGCAGCAGCGACAGACCGTCATCATGGTCACGCACGACATCCAGGAGGCGATCTACCTTGCGGACCGCGTGCTCGTCATGAGTCCGCGGCCGGGGCGCATCGTCGAGGAGGTGCCCACACATCTGCCGCGCCCGAGGGATCGATCAGTGCTCTATGACC
>JBNGEB010000186.1:0-4874 GCA_049975585.1 Anaerolineae bacterium | reverse complement strand
AGCCAAGAGATAGACTAGCCAGGCGACGAGATAGTCACCCAGGTTGCCCGTGATAAAGGCCCAGATGTCCGCAAACCGGAAAAATCCGCCAAAGCTGTCCTCTTTGACGTATTGCATAATCGCGGCGGGGAGCCACACGGCCATGGCGATGCCATACACCGCCATCAGGCAGATCATTGCGGTGGCGCATAGGCCAGCGACCGTATTCCCGGCATCCGAGTTCCCGGCGATGGCCACGACGATGACCGTGACCAGCTGGAATAGCCAGATCGGGAGCGTGTAGATGATGGCAGCGAGGGCCACCAGCAGTCCCTTGACAAAGTCCCCTCCCCAGTCATCCCACTCGGGCAACGGCAGATCCTGGCCTTGCGAGACCTTTTTCATCTGACGAAGGCCATAGCCCATTCCGATAAAGTTGACCACGGGGACCAGGTTGAGGACGGCTCCAATGAGCATCTTTTTGAGCCAATCCTCATCTTCGAACGGGTAGGTGAATGCTCTGCCGACGTCCATGTGATTCTCCTTTTTTCTCCATGGCGTGCCTGATAGTGTTGGCTACGCCTTCGAAGCTCAGCCCAATCTCACGATGCTCTGATTATACAAGCGACATGGGCGCACTGCAAGGGCAAGCGAGCCCTAGATCTGCAAAAGCCTTCGCAGTGCTGCCATACCGGCTAGCTCCCCCAGGGCCAAGGCTACGCCGAGTAGGCAGCTTCCCCATGGGCCCAAGCGGGGCACCAGCAGCCGCACGAGAACCGCGTTGAGCACACCGATGGTCCCCAGCACGGCCGCGCCAAGCGCGATGGCCCATGCTGCGTAGGGCAACCATCCGCCGAACTGGACCGCCACGACCACAAGGATTGCTGCAACGACTAGAGCGGCGATGTCGCCCGGCGACTCTACGATGGGAGATGGATCCTCAATCGTGCCAAATGCCAATACTGTCATGGGCGCCACCAACGCGCTCAGCGTCGCGCCCATGCCGGCCCCGCTGGCTAGTCGCAGCAGGTTGCTCGGGACGTAGAGGCTCCTCCCCAGCGCCATCGTGGCTGTGGAGTTGAGCCCATCCAGGGCCCAGAACGCTGCTAGCACCCCTAGTAGCCACGTCGCCAGCCCGCTCGGCAGACCCGTTCGTCTTCCCCGTCCTAGGAATCTCGGGGCAATCAGACCGGCCCAGATTCCTAGGAACGTGCCCGTACACCGCGCGCAAAGCGGAAGCGGTTGCCCCCCGACCCAGTAGCTGTGCTCCGGCAACTGGTGGCAGACGCCTCCGAGCAGAAAGGTGATCGCGTCCAGCAAACGGGGCCTCCTATCCATACTACGCAACACCATCGCTGGCGTTGCGGTCACCGGCATGGTAGCAGGGCAAGTCGCTGCGCACAAGCGGCAGGCTCACCTTGCCATGGCATGGCGTCGGTTCTACAATCACGTTTGCGTTGGGCTAC
The DNA here is from genome assembly GCA_049975585.1 of Anaerolineae bacterium. Taxonomy (GTDB): domain Bacteria; phylum Chloroflexota; class Anaerolineae; order UBA1429; family UBA1429; genus DAIRUQ01. The sequence goes on along the minus strand of JBNGEB010000186.1, from coordinate 3,429 downwards.
TCACCTGGAAGGACATCATGAGCACCACCGAGGTCAAGGCGTTCTCGGACGCCGTCATCCGCAACGTCGAGCGTGTGATCGTCGGCAAGCGTCATGTGATCGAGATGGCTATGGTCGCCCTGCTCTGTGAGGGGCACGTCCTCGTGGAGGACGTGCCGGGCGTCGGCAAGACCATGCTGGCACGCTCCATCGCCATATCGTTGGGCTGTAGCTTCAAGCGGCTGCAGTGCACGCCCGACCTGCTTCCAACGGACGTGACCGGTGTCTCGATCTTTAACCAGAAGACCACCGAGTTCGAGTTTCGGCCTGGGCCGGCCTTTGTGAATGTGCTGTTGGCGGATGAGATCAACCGCGCCACGCCCCGCACCCAGTCCGCGCTCCTCGAGGCTATGGGCGAGTACCAGGTGACGGTGGACGGCGAGACACGGCGGCTGCCGCGTCCCTTCCTGGTGATGGCAACGCAGAACCCGATCGAGTATGAGGGCACTTTTCCCTTGCCCGAGGCGCAGCTTGACCGATTCCTGCTACGTCTGGAGGTGGGTTATCCTACCTTTGAAGAGGAGGAGCGCATCCTGGAGAACCTGCGTCGGGAGCACCCCATCGAGACCATCGAAGCGGTGGTGGATGCCAGCGGTCTGCCGGCGCTGCAGTCGGACGTCTGGGATGTGAACGTGGATGAGACCGTGCGCGCGTATGTGGTGCGTTTGGTTACGGCTACCCGCAACCATCCTGATCTGGCCCTTGGCGCCAGCCCGCGCGGGAGCCTCGGCCTCTACAAGGCATCGCAGGCGCTGGCCGCCATCCAGGGCCGCGACTTTGTGCTGCCCGATGACGTCAAGCGGCTGGCTCCATATGTGCTGGCGCATCGCTTGATCATAAAGCCCGAGAGCGCCCTTCGCGGTCGCAATACGGCTGGGGTGTTGCGCGATCTGCTGGAGAGAACGCCGCTAGAGCTCGGCGAGCTGCCGGAGGCATAGAGAACCCTGGTGGATAGGAAGCGCGGCATGGAAGGCTTGCTTCTGTTCATCCTGGGGTTGTTCATCCTCGCGGCGGTCTTCAGGCTGAGCTTTTTCGTGTACATTCTTTATGTATTTTTGGGGCTCTATCTGCTATCGCGCGTATGGGTGGACCGGTCCGCCAAGGCATTGGCCTGCGAGCGCGAGTACCTGCCGCGTGCCTTTCACGGCGAAAAGATCCCCGTCAAGTTGGAGGTCCACAACAAGGGTTGGTTGCCGCTGCCCTATGTGCGGCTGCACGAGAGCTTGCCCGTGCAACTGATCACGCCCAACTTTCAGCGGGCGGTGGTGTCGTTTCTCCCGCGGGAAAGGGTATCGCTCGACTATGAGCTCGAGGGTCGCAGGCGCGGCTACTACCGCTTGGGGCCTCTCACCATTCACACCGGCGACCTGTTCGGCATCCGTTCGGTAGAGAGGCAGATTCCCAGCGACGACCATCTGACCGTCTATCCTCGCATCGTGCCGCTGCCAGAGCTGCGCCTTCCCGCTCAGACGCCCATGGGCACGCTGGCAACTCGGCAGCGCATCTATGAGGATCCTACGCGGATTGTGGGCGTCCGTGACTATCAGATTGGCGACAGCCTTCGCCGCATGCACTGGAAGGCCTCGGCGGCTACGGGGAGGCTTCAGGTCAAGCGCTTGGAGCCGGCCATCTCGATTGAGGCTCAGGTGTTCTTGAACCTTGACGCACAGGCGTATACCCAGGGGCGCGTGCATGACGCTACCGAGCTGGGCATCATCACGGCGGCGTCCATCGCGCATGCGTTGGTCACCAAGCGCCAGACCGTGGGGCTGTGCACCAATGGCGCCGATCCTTTGGAAGAGGATCACCGTTACATTACGGTGCCGCCGCGCAAGGGAACGGGGCACTTGGTGAACATCCTGGAGGTGCTGGCGCGGGTTGGGACGTCGGAGGGGCGTCCGTTCGCCGAGCTGTTGCAGCAGGCCAGCCTCCATCTCAGTTGGGGCGGCACGGCGGTGGTCATTACGTCCGATGCCGACGATGAGCTGTTCTCATCCTTGCTTATGATGAAGCGCAGCGGGTTCCATGTCGAGCTCATTGTCACGGACGCGCGCGAGCCCTTTGCGCGCATCCGCGAGCGGGCTCGGGGCGTGGGCATCGTGGCGCATGAGGTGTGGCAGGAAAGGGATCTCGATGTCTGGCGCAGTCAGTAGAAGCCACAGTCCCGGACGGTTCGCCTTTAGGGCGTTCCTGTCAGCGGCCATGCTCGCTGTCATCGCGCTTGGCTGCTACGGGTTCGTGCGCAATATTGACCCTACCTGGCCTGGCGCATGGCTGCCGGTCCTGGCCTGCCTGGTGAGTTTGGAGAGCATCTATACCGAGCGCCTGCTCAGTTCGCCAGAGCTGCACGTCGAGGAAACGGCCCGGCTGCGGATCACTGAGGCGATCACCATCCTCATCGTCCTGCGCCTGGTGTCGTCGCTGGCTTATGGCTGGTCGAGCTTTGTAGCGGATCTTCGCATGTGGTCCAATGAGCCTTGGACGTTCCTCGATCTGTCATTCTTGCTGTCGGGGGCCCTGTTGGCCGGCATGTGGGTAACGGCTCGCAAGCTGGGCCAGGCGTTGCAGGCACTGGAGGCTGATCCCCTGGAAAAGAGGATCTCGCCCACGGACCCAGGCTACGATCTACGGAGCAGCATGCCCAGTCGGGGGCGCCCCGACCGCTCAGCTCAGAGCCAGAGGGTGGCGCGGATCTTTCTCGGCGGCGGCGCCGTGATGCTGGTCATCACCGGCGTGGCGCATATCAACCTGGCTGAGATGGCGGTCGTGGCTTCTGCCAATGTGGAATGGCTGGGGGCCAACCTGCTCGCGTACTTTGCCCTGGGGCTGGCCCTCATCAGCGAGGTGCGCTACGCTACCCTCATCGCCACGTGGGAGGTCCAGGAGATTCCGGTATTGGGACGCCTGGGCCGTCGGTGGGTGATGTGGCTCGGCGTCAGCCTGGCGTTGGTGGCCCTCGTGGCGGCCGTCCTCCCGCGCGGCTACTCGGTCAGCCTGCTCAAGGCCGTGACGCAGGCGCTGCAGTGGCTGATCTACATCGCGGCCTATGTGATGGTATCGGCCCTGCTAATGGTTGGCTATGTCTTTCAGTTGATTCTGAGCCTGTTCAAGGGCGAGCCGGCCCAAGCGCCTCCCCAGACGCCGGCGCTAGAACCTCCCATGCCTGTGGCGGAAGTAGGGGGTGCCCCGGCCGCTTGGATGCAGCTCCTCCGCTCCCTTGTCTTCTGGATCGTGGTGGTGGGGGGCGCGGCCTATGCCCTCTTTCACTTTGTCCAGGATCGCTGGGGCTTGTTTTCCGGGTTTCGGCCTGGGGCTATGCTACGCAAGTTCTGGGCGTGGCTGCGCGGCCTCTGGCAAAAAGCGGGTGTAGCGGTGCGTGAGATCCAAGAG
>JBNGEB010000185.1:0-4920 GCA_049975585.1 Anaerolineae bacterium | reverse complement strand
TCCTCACCCTCGGCCGCAACGCCCAAGAGCTCGAGCTCTTCCTCTTCCTCCTCTTCCTCTTCCATACGAGGAGCGGCCACGTGGATCACTTCGAGATCCGCGTCGGAGAGCACATCCACGTTGGCAGGGATAGGAAGCTCGGCGACGGCTATCGAGTCACCGAAACCTTCGAGGCCGCTGATATCTACCACGATCTCGGTGGGCATATCACCTGGAAGGCACTCGACCTCTAGCGTCTCGAGCGTCTGGACGACCGTGCCACCTAGCTCGACCACTGGGGCTATCCCCGTCTGGACGATCGGGATCTCTGTGGACACTTTTTGGTCCGCCACGACGGCATAGAAATCTAGGTGAAGGATGTTGTGCGTGACAGGATCGCGCTGCACATCGCGCACCAGGACCGTCTGCGGATGGTCATCGCCACTGACGTCCAGGGCAATCAACCGGTTGTAGCCAGCCTCGGCGACGGTACGGGCAGCTAGGTCGGCCTCAAGCTGCAAGCTGGTCGTGGGTATAGCACGACCATAGACCACTGCGGGGAGCTTTCCGGCCCTTCGCAGAGCCCGTGCCGTCTGCGACATATCACGCCTATTGGCTGTTAGGATAAGATCGTCTGCCATCGCCTCTGAGCCCCCCGTATAGTTGTCCACATCGCTGATGCACACTCGAAGCATCGCGATAGTATCTTCCATGCAACTTCAACAGTATACCGGCGCATCCTGAACCGGTCAAATCTCATCCCAGGGAGGTATACCCTACGTTCCGACGCGCGCGGCCACCATGTCGAGCCAGTCCATGGCGTTGCGCGTGATGCGAATCGCCTCCCGAACCCTGGCGTCGGTCGGGTAGACGCCTCGATGGACGACGTCGTTGCGGAGGGAAAGCAGGTCGTAGAACTCTTGCCAGAGATCGCGATTGTCCCGCCGCAGGCTGTAACCGGTGTAGGTGCGAAGGAGGCTATCCAGCTTGGAGGCAAGCCCCTTGCCAGCCAATGTGGCATCGATCTCCCGGTCACTGCGGCCGTGCCCTTTCATGCGCACCGTCAGCAGCGCCGCGGCTGCCGTCTCCAGCGCGCTGTAGCAAGTCGCCACCGACTGGCGAGCGAAGCGTTGGGCCAACGCTCTCTCTGCTTCCAGAAGGAGATCCTCGGCCAAGCTCCCCTTGCTAGAGCTTGCCAGGTGGTTACGCAAAGCATCATACCACTCGTCATCCTGATCCACCAGGTCGAACGACTCGGCTTCGCGAGCTTGACGCTCCGCCACAATGCCTTCCACCGGATCGTGCCGCAGCACACGGCCCTCATCGTCACGGATGGTGATCTCCACATCCTCTCGGCTGAGATCGAGGAGCTGGTACAGGTGCGCCCGGCGCCGAACGGCCGCGATCATCTTGTTACACGCCCCCATGGCCACGCGTGCGAACGCTTCCATGCGGTGGTTGACCTCCCGTTCGTCGCCATCTGCGAGGGAGGCTGGCAGCGGCTCAACCACCGTAGCCATCGAGCTCACCGAACCCAGCGCTGCCACGTTACGGCCAAATACCACCTGCAGCAAGAACGGGTGATCATACCATGTGTAGCTCGTGAAGCGGTCGTCAAAGCGCTCGCGGGGCAGGGTCTGCGCTAGCTCGGGTCGCGAGGTCACGGACAGGAACGGATTGAAACGCCGCTCGGCGACGCGTACGACTACCTGCGTGTCGCCAAACGAGACAGGATATTCGCCTCCACGCATCCCGAACGGTAGACTTGCGAATGCAACCAGATGACTCAAATCATCCCCCTCACAACGATCCGACCTCTGGAAGATATCTAGAAAACTCTAATCAGACTTGGCCCAAACGAGCGGGAAACTTGGTAAATGGTCGCAGTCGGGTCTCGCTTGGTTGCCCTCCCCCCTCGAATCCCAGGGTAGCCAACCGAGACCCTTCTGCTTGCTGTGGAGCTCTGCCACGAGCGTCGTCGCTAAAGGCGGACTATCATGTCGTGGTTCAAGCGACGCCTGTTGCCAGATCCTGTCCAGAAGCTGCCCACGTGCTCGAACCCTAGCTTTTCATAGACGTGTTGCGCTCGCCGGTTCTTTTCGAGCACGCCGCCCATCAAGATGACGTGCGACAAGCCCATCGCCCGCGCGGACGCCAGCAGGTGCTGGCCCATGGCGCTGCCCAGCCCTTGACCTTGATGAGCATCGGCCACCACCGGCGCCAGGCAGGCGGTCGTCTCCCAGGGGACCGTATCCCCATAGCGACGACGATCATCCTCCCAGATGTCCCGCGAGAGGATCATATAAGCGATGATCTCGGCCTCTGGCGTGCCGTCTGCCAGCACAGCCAGGAAGCGGGCCGTGCGACCGTCCCCCACGGCGTCACACAGCCTGGCGGCGGTCTCGCGGTCGAAGGGATGAGGCCCGTAGGTGCTGCGCGTCTCTTCAGAGAGGCCGCAGAAAAAGTTGCCCAAGATCTTGGCATCGTTGGCCGCTAGAAGGCGGATGCGCGCCATCCGGCCATCGCGCAGCGGCAGTGTCGTCGAGAGCTCTTTATGTTCCATGGCATCCTCCCCCGATACATTCTAGCGTAGGTTGGCGTGGCAACCAAGTTGACTCTGTTGTTCGAATGGACTAGATTAGGCAAGCGGTTGCAAAGGCACAAGGAGGTTGGCATCATGCCCCAGGGGTTGGCCGTGGACGGAGGTACCCCAGTTCGGAGCAAGGCCTTTCCTCGGTGGCCCGTGTGGGACGAGCGGGAGATCCAGGCGGTTTCCGATGTGGTGAGCTCGGGCCAATGGTGGGCGCCGCCGGGCACGCAGGTCAAGGCACTCGAGCGCGAGTTCGCCGAGGCTCATGACGCGGCTTACGCCGTCGCCGTAGCTAACGGCAGTATCGCGCTAGAGGTGACCCTTCGCGCGGCGGGCATCGATTGGGGCGATGAGGTCATCACCAGTCCCTACACCTTTATCGCTACCGCTAACACGCCGTTGCTTGTGGGCGCCATTCCGCGGTTCGCTGACATCCTTCCTGATACGTGGAACCTGGACCCGGCTGCCATCGAGCCGCTGATCACACCTCGTACCAAGGCAATCCTTCCCGTGCATCTGGGGGGCGAGCCGGCGGATATGGACGCCATCAACGAGATCGCCAAGCGGTACGGGCTCCTGGTCATCGAGGACGCCGCCCAAGCGCACGGCGCTCGTTGGAGAGATCGCAGCGTCGGCGCCATCGGCGACATGGGCACGTTCAGCTTTCAAGCCAGCAAGAACATGACCGGTGGCGAGGGCGGGATCGTCCTTACGAACAGCGAGGAGTGGCTCGAGCGATGCTGGTCTGTCCACAATGTGGGTCGTTCGCGATCCGGGGGCTGGTACGAGCATGTCGTGCTGGCAAGCAACTACCGCCTGTCGGAGTGGCCGGCCGCCATCCTTCGCGTACAGCTCACACGTCTCAAAGAGCAAGCTACCGTCCGCTCAGCGCGAGCCGACACGCTAAAGGCCGCTCTAGCCGAGGTGGATGGATTGGATCCGCTCCCAGGAGACCGCCGCGTGAGCCATAACGCGTACCATATCTTCAAGATGTGGTATGACCCCGACGCTTTTGGCGGGGAGTCACCGAGCAGGTTCGCAGAGGCCATGCGAGCGGAGGGCATCCCTATCAGCGTCGGCTATGGCGAGCCACTGCATCGCATGCGCGTCATCGTGGAGCGCTCGCGCTTTATGGCGGCGCAGCTCGATCTGCCCGAGCCAGAACAGCCCGCTTGCCAGGTGGCGGAGGACGCCTGCCGAAGAGGCCTCTGGCTGATGCAGAACGTCTTGCTGGCCGAAGAAGAAGAGCTGCACGACGTGGTCCGTGCAGCTATCAAGATCCAGCGGGCGTGGCGGTCTTGACGTCCCCACCGACGGAGCCTACTATCGCGCCACATGAGCCATCGTCACAGAAACTACAGCCAACACATCACAGGGGGAGACATGTCGGACAAGGTTCGCGTTGCCATCATCGGCGTGGGCAACTGCGCCGCAGCGTTGGTGCAAGGCGTGCACTTTTACCGAGACGCACCAGACGATCAATTCATCCCAGGGCTGATGCACCCACGATTGGGCAACTATCATATCAGCGACGTCGAGTTTACCGCAGCCTTTGATATCGACTCGACCAAGGTGGGCAAGGACCTCTCTGAAGCCATCTGGGCCGGGCCGAACAACACCATCAAGTTTGCAGAGGTGCCGCACATGGGCGTACCGGTGTATCGCGGCATGACCCACGATGGCATCGCCAAGTACCTGAGTCAGCGCATCACCAAGGCGCCCGGAGCCACCGACAATATCATCCAGATCCTCAAGGACACGGGGACGGACGTGGTCGTCAACTTTTTGCCGGTAGGCTCCGAGATGGCGACCAAATGGTACGTCCAGCAGATCCTCGATGCTGGTTGTGGCATGGTGAACTGTATTCCGGTGTTCATCGCCCGCGAGACCTATTGGCAGGAACGCTTCCGTGAGCGCGGGCTGCCCATCATTGGGGACGACATCAAGAGCCAAGTCGGCGCCACCATCACGCACCGCGTGCTCACGCGGTTGTTCCAGAACCGCGGCGTGCGGCTCGACGATACCTACCAGCTCAACTTTGGCGGAAACATGGACTTTTATAACATGCTCGAGCGCGAGCGTTTAGAGTCCAAAAAGATCAGCAAGACCGATGCCGTTACCAGCCAGCTTGACTACAAGCTGGATGCCGACCACGTCCATGTGGGCCCAAGCGACTATGTCCCGTGGCTCACGGATCGCAAGTACTGCTACATCCAGCTGAACGGTACCACGTTCGGCGAGGTGCCGCTGAGGCTAGAGCTCAAGCTTGAGGTCTGGGACTCGCCCAACTCGGCCGGCGTGGTGATCGACGCCGTGCGGTGCTGCAAGATCGCCAAGTACCGTGGTGTAGC
>JBNGEB010000184.1:0-4945 GCA_049975585.1 Anaerolineae bacterium | reverse complement strand
GCGTTGGATCGCCTTGGCCGGGCGGGCGCCATGGCCTGGGGACAGGGTGGGCAGGCAACGCTGGAGAGCGCCATAGGAGAAATCGCTGCGGGCTGCGTGCGTCTGGCTGAACGAAGGCATGGGGCGCTCATCGTCATCGAACGTGAGACGGGCCTCCAAGAACACGTCGAGACTGGCGTAGAGATCGACGCCAAAGTCTCGAGCGAGTTGCTGCAGACCATCTTTTTCCCGAGCACGGCTTTGCATGATGGGGCGGTGATCATCCGGGGTGGCCGTATAGTGAGTGCTGCCTGTGTGTTGCCCTTGGCTGAGGCGATCATGTCCGACGCTCATCTTGGCACCCGGCATCGCGCGGCGGTCGGTATCACCGAACAGACCGATGCCCTTTCCATTGTCGTTTCCGAAGAGACTGGCGTGATCTCGATGGCCCGTGGCGGGCGTATGGTGCGTCATCTGGACGAGAGGCGTCTGGTTACGTTGATGCGAGCGTTGCTCACGACCAAGCGCGGGCGCAAGCCTCGCCGGCGGAAGGCCGACTCTGCCGGGAAGCGAGGCTCAGACAGCCATCCGGAAACGAGGCGAGAGTAGTCGTGGCAAAAGCAACACGGCAGGTAGGCGGCTTTGTCCAGCAGCTGGGGTCGTTGGTACTGGCCCTGGTACTGGGCGTGGTCGTATGGGTGAATGCTACCTACGAGGCTGACCCACCGCTAGAGGACGTGTTCGGCACGCCGATTCCGATCCAGGCGCTCAATCTCGAAAAGGGCCTGGTCGTAACCAACAACCCGACTAAGACCACCGAAGTGGAGATTCGTGCGTTTACCTCGAGCTGGGATCGCCTGAGCGCTGCCAGCTTTCGTGCTACGGCCGATCTCGGAGGGTTGGATCCTGGGATCCATCGCGTGCCGGTCGAGGTGACGTGTGTGGACGAGACCGTTGACGTGATAGGAGCCAGGCCAGATACGCTCTATGTCGAGCTGGAACCGCTTATGCAGCGCACCATGACCGTGACGGCTGAACTGCTGGACGTTGATGCGCTGCCCTTGGGCTACTCGGCAGAGGTCTCGGGCATCAGCCCGGCTACTGTCGAGCTGCACGGTGCCGAGTCGCGCGTCGATCAAGTGGTCAACGTCATAGCCGGGGTTTCTCTGGCAGAGGCTCGTGAGCCAGCGGTTGTGGAGGTGGACCTGGTCGCCGTTGGTCCTGACGGCGAGGCGGTGGAAGGCGTGAACTTGCTTCCGGATGCCGTCAACGTCAGCTATGACATCGCGCGGCGCTTTAACTACCGCGAGGTGGCCGTGAGGAGCCGAACGGAAGGCACGCCGGCGCGAGGCTATTTTGTGAGCAACGTCCGCATCGAGCCCGATACGGTCACTTTGGTAGGGCCGCCTGCTGTCATCGCGGAGATGGCCGGGGTTGTCTCCACTAAGGGGCTGGTGGATATCTCTGGGGCCACGCGTATGGTCGCCGAAAGGTTGCCGCTTGATCTCCCTGAGGGTGTGTCTGTGCTTTCGGAAACCGAGGGAACCCTAGAGCAAGTGCTCATCACGGTGGAGATCGATCCCGTAATGGGAGGTACAACGCTCGAGGTGCCGCTCATCACCCGGAAACGCTCTCCCGACCTGATCGCCGAGCTATCTGTCTCATCGGTGGACGTCATTCTAACTGGGCCTGCGGTGATCCTGGACGAGTTACAGACCGAGTTGATACAGGCCTTTGTGGACGTGGGAGGGCTTGGGCCGGGCACGCATCAGTTGCTGGTAGAGGTGGCCATTGCCGTGGAGCAGAATCCACGTCTGGCTGACCTGGTGATCAACAATGTGGCGCCGACCTTTGTGGAGGTCACACTGCGGCCTGTGCCGACCCCAACGCCAGAGCCGACGCTGACGCTCACACCGATGGCCACGCCTACGGTCACGCCGGTGCCGACGGCGACGCTGGTCCCCACACTCACGCCTACGCCGACTTCTACCCCTCGCTAGCGCTACATGCGTCTCATTGCGAAAGAACGGGGCATTTGACCATGCCGCAGAGTAAGCCATTTGTAGCCATCGTGGGTCGCCCCAATGTGGGCAAGTCCACGTTGTTCAACCGTCTTCTGGGGACGCGCCGGGCTATCGTGGAGGACCGGCCCGGCACCACGCGTGATCGCCTCTATGACGAGGTGGAGTGGAACGGCCGTACCTTTGTGCTCGTGGATACGGGCGGTCTGGATCTGAACCCAGCCGACGAGATCGCGGCCAAGGTACATGCGCAAGCCGAGTTGGCCATCGAAGAGGCCGACGTCGTGCTCCTCGTTGTCGATGTAACGACGGGTGTGGCGGGCTCGGAATACGAGATTGCCGACCTGTTGCGGCGCTCGCAAAAGCCGGTAGTTCTTGCCGTCAACAAGGCCGATAACGCCGACCGAGAGCTTGGCGTCGCCGAGTTCTACGCCCTTGGGCTGGGTGCCCCCTATCCGATCGCTGCCAACAGCGGGCGTGGTACTGGCGACCTTCTGGATGCCCTCGTGGAGGCCCTCCCTCCCGCTACCGCCGAGGAGGGCATCGACGAGGATGTGGTGCACATCGCTATCGTGGGTCGCACCAACGTGGGGAAATCCAGCCTGCTGAACGGCCTGCTCGGCCAGGAGCGCGTCATCGTCAGCCCCCAGGCCGGCACCACGCGGGATGCTATCGATACGAGACTACGGTATGAGGATCGCGAGCTCGTGCTGATCGACACCGCGGGCATTCGACGCCGCGGACGCGTGGAACCAGGCGTAGAGCGCTACAGCGTGCTGCGAGCCATGCGTGCGATCAACCGCGCCGACGTCGTGCTGTTGATGATCGACGCGAGCCAGGGAGTGCGTGCTCAGGACACGCACATCGCGGGACACGTGCTAGAGGCCGCCAAGAGCGTGGTCGTCCTTGTGAACAAGTGGGACCTGGTCATCAAGGACACGCATACCATGGCGCAGTACGAGCAATACGTCCTAGATGAGCTAAAGTTCATGGACTATGTGCCGATTCTGTTCGTGTCCGCGCTCACGGGTCAGCGCGTGCAGAGGGTCCTTCCGCTGGCGCTGGAGGTGTGGGAGGAGGCCGGGCGGCGGCTGACTACGGCGGAGATCAACCAGATTCTGCGTGACGCGACCGCGAGGCACTCTCCGCCCACCAAGGGAGGCAAGAAGCTGCGTCTCTACTATGGCACGCAGGTGGGGGTCAGGCCGCCGACCATCGTCATCTTTGTCAACGACGTCCGCCTGGTCCACTTTGCGTACCGGCGGTTTCTGGAGAACCGCATCCGCGACTATTGTGCGTTCCGGGGATCGCCGCTTCGACTGGTGTTCCGCGGCCACGCGGATGCTGATCGTGGTTGAGGGCGCGTACCTAGGACGCGGGACGATGGAGGCGGTGTGGCCGGCCAACCCCCGCGCCGCAGACGGCGTCGCCTCTCCCCCACAGATATTGTGGGGGAGAGATTGGGAGTGGGGGGTCGCCTAGCGCCGTTCTGAGATGTAGCCGATGGGCGTTGCCAACATGCTCCATGGACCTGCCCAGGTGATATGCGCCTGAACCAGTCTGCCGTACCAGTCGCCCTCGGCCTCAAAGAAGACCAGCTTGTTGGTGCGAGTGCGACCGCGCCAACGACCTCGCTGCTTGCCGTCCACCAGGATCTCCTGCACGGTCCCCAATAGCGACGCGTTGATCTCTCCTGCGATCTCGCTCTGCAGCTCCTCAACCGCTTTGCGTCGTCGCTCTTTCTCGTCAGCCGGGACGTCGTCTTTCCAGGAGGCGGCTGGTGTTCCTGGCCGTGGCGAGTAGACGGCGACGTGAACGACGTCGAACCGCACCTCGGTGAGGAGCTCCAACGTATCGGCGAACTGCTCCTCCGTTTCCCCAGGGAACCCCACGATCACGTCGGTGTTGATGGCACAGTTGGGCGTCGCTTTCCGGATGCGATGCACCAGATCGCGGAACCGATCGGCAGTATAGCCGCGCCCCATGCGCCGCAGCACGTCGTCATTGCCGGATTGTACCGGCAGCTCCCAAGCGTGGCACAGCCGTGGGAGCGAGGCTGCTGTATCGATGATACGTTGGGTCATGTCCCGCGGGTGCGAGGTAAGAAACCGAAGCCTCTCGAGGCCCGGCGTGTCGTGAACGGCGATGAGCAGATCGGCAAGATCAGGTCCGGCCTCGAAATCGGTGCCGTAGGCATCGACGTTCTGCCCCAGGAGGGTGATGTCTCGCGCCCCTCGAGCAACGAGATCGCGGACCTCTTGCTGTACATCGGCGATGGGGCGACTGCGCTGAGTTCCACGCCTTAGCGTGACGATACAGTAGGTGCAGTGACGGTCGCATCCATAGCTGATGGGCACCATCTCGGTAACGGACACGCTGCCGAGAGGGTGCGTGTGGATCGAAAGGTCGCGTCTCTGCTCTGCCCACTGGCGGCCAAAGCTCAGCACGCTTTCCACGTCGGAGGGGTGGATGAACGCATCCACATACGGATACCGCTCCTTCTGCGAGTCGAGGTCGTTGACAAAGCATCCCATCACCAGAAGGGCGCGTTGGCTGGACTGGCGTTTGAACGAGGACAGCGAGGTAAGACGTCCAATGACCTTGTTCTCGGCGCTCTGGCGCACCACGCAGGTGTTGAGGATCGCCAGGTCCGCGTCTTGGGCCCGATCGCACCGTTCATAGCCGAGGCTTTCAAGCCCCTCCGCTATGCGCGTGGCGTCGGCCTGGTTCATCTGGCAACCGATGTTCCATAGGTAGTAACGCGGAGCGCGGCACGTGGCCATCTACGCGGCCTCCGTTGAAGGGGCCAAGTCGCGAACCGGCTGCTTGGCGCCTTGAAGCACCGGGCGTAGCCATTGCCCTGTGTACGACTGGGGCATCGTTGCTACTTGCTCGGGCGTGCCTTCGGCGATGACCTCGCCGCCAGCATCGCCCCCCTCTGGCCC
>JBNGEB010000183.1:0-4977 GCA_049975585.1 Anaerolineae bacterium | reverse complement strand
GGTAGAATGGTGGCGCTTTAACCCGGCGCCAGGCCAGTACAACTGGGGCTCTTTGGACGCTTTGGTTGATACCGCCAATCGCTACGGGGTCAACTTACTACTGTCGGTGGTCAAGGCCCCCGAGTGGGCACGGCCGGCAGGCGACGATCGCTCTGTGGCTGGGCCACCCGCCGATCCTGCCACCTATGCCACGTTCATGCGTGAGCTAGCAGCGCGGTACAAGGGTCGCGTCAAGGCCTATGAGATCTGGAACGAACAGAACCTGTGGTACGAGTGGGGCGGCCGAGGCAACCGGCTATCAGCGGCCGCCTATGTGGACCTCTTGCGGCACGCTTACAACGCCGTCAAGTCGGTGGATCCGGGCGCCGTGGTCGTGAGCGGCGCGTTGACACCCACCGGCTGGAATGACGGAGACACCGCTATCGATGACCGCGTCTATCTGGAACAGATGTATCAGGCCGGCGTAGCCCGCTACTGCGACGCTGTGGGCGCACACCCTAGCGGCTACAACAACCCGCCCGACGCCGACTGGCGCACGTACAGTAATCCCGCCGAGCCGGACTGCAAGAGCCACCCCAGCTGGTTCTTCCGTGGCACCATGGAGAGCTATCGCAACATCATGGTCAAGTACGGCGACGGGGCTAAACGCATCTGGCCCACCGAGTTCGGCTGGGCCAGCACGGAGAACCTTGGCGTGCCAGCCAACGAGGGGTACGGTTATGCAGGCCAGAATACTGAAGCGGAACAAGCCGCCTATCTCGTGCGCGCCTTCCAGATGGGCCGCAACTGGGGTTGGGTAGGGCCCATGTTCGTGTGGAACCTCAACTTTGGCCCGATTAGCGGCGCCCAGGACGAAAAAGCCAAGTTCGGCATCGTGCGTCCTGACTGGAGCCCGCGGCCTGCCTATGCGGCCCTGCGGGACATGCCCAAGTAACAACGGTAGAAGGAACCACAAGCGACGTAGGAGCCTCCGGGCACCCCTACGTCGCTTGCTATGGAACACGGGGGGGCGCTGTGGCGTCTCTATCGGTAGAACGCCGCAAGGGGGAGAGCTAGCCCATGTATACGCTCGGACATCGCTCGCACATCTTGGCCGTCGCTCTCGTCATCGCGGTGGTCCTTTCGGCCTGCGCGCCAGCCGCCGGTTCTCCAACGTCCGCGGTGCCGCCTTCACCGACCAAGACCGCCAAGCCAACCTTCACCCCGCGCCCCGACGATCCGACTCCTGAATCCGCCGGGGCGGCAGGTGCCACCGCCACCCAGCCACAGGAACCGGCTGATCCCCCTAGCCCAACCGCTACGCTGGCGCCGACCATCACGCAAGAGGGCAGCGAACAGCCCGCCGAGGTGCCGGCCACGGCGACGCCACAACCGACCAAGAGCCTACGCATGGCATCGCCCGAATACGGTATGCAGATCTTCCCCTGGTGGCGGCCGGAGGTAGGCAGCCGGGACTTTCAAGTCGTCGCCGATGCGGGCTTTGGCTGGGCCAAGGTCAACTTTGGCTGGCGAGAGATCGAAGGGGCCGGCAAGGGCGTCTTTGACTGGTCACGGACCGATGATATCGTCCGCATGGCTCAGGAGAACGACATCGACTTGGTCGTGCGCATCGATCATCAGCCGGCTTGGGCAGGCGGCGGCTTTCCGGTGAACGGTCCGCCCGACAATCTGCAGGACATTGCCGACCTTTTCACGGCCCTGGCGACGCGCTACCGTGGTCGCATTCGAGCCTACCAGGTCTGGAACGAGCCCAACCTCGCCCGCGAATGGGGAGGCAAGGTGCCCGATCCTGTCGCCTATGCGGAGATGCTTCGCATCAGCTACCAAGCCATCAAGGCGGCCGACCCCCATGCCATGGTCATCAGCGCGGGCCTATCGCCCACCGGCACATGGAACGACCAAGCGCGGCCGGACGACTGGTACTTGGAGACGCTCTACATCGTCATGGGCGACAGCGACGGCTACTTTGACGTTCTCGGTGCCCACGCTCCTGGCTTCAAGAGCCCTCCCGAGCGCGATCCGGCCCAGGTCGCGGCCAACCCCGACCTGGGCGGTCAGCGAGCCTTCGCCTTTCGCCACGTCGAGGATCTGCGCGCCATCATGGTCAAGTACGGCGACGCCGACAAGCAGGTGGCCGTGCTCGAGTTCGGCTGGACCAGCGACCCCCGACCCGATTCCCCCTATAACTGGCACGCGGTGAGCGAGGAAACCAAGGCCGACTATTTCGTGCGCGCCTATCAATACGCCAAACAGAACTGGTCACCTTGGATCGGCCTCATGAGCCTGATCTATATCTGCGACCACGACTGGACGCCAGAGGACGAGCAGTACTGGTGGGCCATCTCAGATCCAAGTTGGCCCGAGTTCAAGCCGCGACCGGCATACACCGCCCTCAAAGAGATGCCCAAGTGAGGGGGTCGTCAGCCGCCATCGCCTTTGACACGCCGCAAACAGACGGTGTAAGATATCGTATCTCGGGCGCTTGGCCATTGGCCCATCTTGTAACAGAGGTCCTTTGCGTCGCCCAGGCAGCCCGCGCGTTGTTCCTGATCGAGCCCTTTTCGCCACGTGTAGATAGCCAGGATAACACATGCCAGTAGTGATCGAGGGAGGACGGCGGCTCCAGGGCGAGGTGGAGGTTGACGGCGCCAAGAACGCCGCCCTCCCCATCATCGCCGCAACGCTGCTCACGTCCGACGACTGCTTGATCGAGAATGTCCCGTTCATCGAGGACATTCGCAACATGATCAAGGTGCTCCACCACCATGGCGTCGCTGCGCGGTTCGAGGGGCACAATACGCTGCGTATCAAGGCGACACGCATCGCCACCAGCAAGCTCCCTGTCGATCTAGCCAGGGCCATGCGCGCCAGCTTTCTCATCGCTGGTCCGCTCTTGGCTCGCTTTGGCCAAGTCGAAGCGCCCCACCCCGGTGGCTGCGCCATCGGCAAGCGGCCAGTCACCGTGGACCTCAAGGGCTTTCAGGCCATGGGAGCCGAGATCACCCCCACGCATGAAGGCTATGTGGTGCAATCGCCTCGGCTGAGGGGCACTCACATCGTGCTTGACTACCCTAGCCACACTGGCACCGAGAACCTGCTGATGGCCGCCGTCCTGGCAGACGGCGTCACGCATATCGAGAATGCGTCCATCGAGCCCGAGGTCGTCGACCTGGCCGGATTCCTCAGCGCCATGGGAGCGCGCATCGCAGGGGCGGGCACGAGCACCATCACGGTGGAAGGAACGCGGCGCTTGCACGGGGCAGCCTTCCGCGTGATGCCCGATCGTATGGTCGCTGGCACCTATGCCCTGGCAGCAGCCATCACCGGTGGCATGGTCAAGCTCCCCGGTGAGGTCAGCCAGTATCTGGGAGCCTTTACCACCAAACTGCGCGCGGCCGGCGTTGATGTCGAGGTAAGCTCCGATCACTATCTCGTCAGCGCCTCGCGCGAGTTGCGTGCCGTGGACGTACAGACCTATCCCTATCCTGGCTTCCCCACCGACTTGCAGGCTCCCTTTACCACGCTGCTCACCCAAGCTCAGGGACGTAGCTCGGTGTATGAGACCATGTTCGATGGGCGCCTTCGCTACGTCGAGCAGCTACGAGCCATGGGCGCAAGGATCGACGTCTCTGGCTCTGGTCGCATCGCGATGGTACACGGCCCCACACGGCTTTACGGTGCCCGCATCGACGCGCTGGATATCCGCTCGGGTGCTGCCATGGTCCTCGCCGGTCTTGCCGCTGAAGGTGAGACGCAGATCGGAAACGTCACCTATATCGATCGCGGCTATCAGGATCTAGACGCACGGCTGCGCCAGCTTGGGGCACACGTGACCCGGGTTGAGGAGCAGGAGCACCGCTGCCCTACACAAGATGCCCCCGATCCGCTGGAATGGCTTCCTTTGGCCCAGGACTAGGCTACCACAGCTAGCATACCAACGCACCAGCCACACTCACCCGTAGGAGGGCCGATGTTCGGCAAACAGATTGGCATCGACCTAGGCACCGTCAACGTCATTGTCGTCGTGCGCGGCAGGGGCATCGTCCTTAACGAGCCCTCAGTAGTTGCCATCTCGTTAAACGATAGCCGCATCCTGGCCGTTGGCAACGAGGCCCGTGCGATGCTTGGCCGCACCCCAGAGACCATCGAGGTCGCCCGTCCCATGCGCGACGGCGTCATCGCCGACTATGTGGTGACCGAAGCCATGCTGCGGTACTTTTTCTCCAAGGTCTGCAATCGCTTCGAGCGGCGCCCCGAGGTCATGATCAGCGTGCCGGCCGGCGTGACCAGCGTGGAGGGACGTGCCGTCCGCGACGCGGCCATCCAGGCAGGAGCGCGCGTGGCCCACCTCATTCCCGAGCCGCTGGCCTCTGCCCTCGGTGCCGAGATGCCCATCGGCACCCCGACGGGCAACATGATCGTTGACATCGGCGGCGGCGCCAGCGAAGCGGCCGTTATCTCGATGTACGGCATCGTCGTGTCCGATTCGGTACGCGTCGCCGGCGAAAAGCTCGACGAAGCCATCACCAGCTATGTACGGCGCAAGTACAACCTGATGATCGGCGAGCAGACCGCCGAGCAGATCAAGATCGCCATCGGCAGTGCCCTCCCCCTCGAAGAAGAGCTCATCATGGACGTGCGTGGCCGCGATCAAGTGCAGGGGTTGCCGCGCACCGTCACCATCTCTTCCTCCGAGATCACCGACGCCATGGCAGAGCCACTGGCCACCATTGCCTCCACCGTACGCTCGGTGCTCGAGCGCACACCGCCCGAGCTCGCCTCGGACATCATCGATCGAGGCATGGTGCTTAGCGGAGGTGGCGCCTTGCTCCGCAACATGGACCAGTATCTCACCAAGCAGACCGGCGTGCCGTGCAATGTAGCCGAGGATCCCATGCTTTGCACCGCCCTAGGCGCAGGGCGCGGCCTCGAGCACCTATCGCTGCTCCGACGATCAGTGGAGACGCTCTAGATGCC
>JBNGEB010000182.1:0-4995 GCA_049975585.1 Anaerolineae bacterium | reverse complement strand
CGCGAGCACTCGGGGACGCGGATTGGAATCCGCGCCTACAGGATCCATGGTGGGTAGTCGCGGTTTCCATACCGCGGCACGATCCGCCTCTGCATTCTTTTGCCTTCCTCGCCCCACCCTGCTATACTATGTCTAGCATTGGGGATGATAGGTTTCGACAGGGAGGGCTGGTCAGCGGCTGCGAGCCGAGGCGCCTCAACCTCGCTAATCAGGGGCAAACAGCAAAAGTGCCAACAACACTTATGCACCGGCATATGCCATGGCCGCCTAAGGGCGAGCCAACGCATTGCCACTGACCGGCACAGCCGGTCACGTCCGTCCGCCAGCCGCGTCCGAGGGCGGGCGACACGGGCGACGAAAATCTCGGGCTGCCGTCCGGCGACGCCGATAGCGCGGGCGTAAGACCATCGGCTTAGTGGATGCCAACCCCGTCGGTCGGGTCGGGCCCCATGAAACTATAAAAGGCCGGAAACGCTCGTAGAGGCTTCTGGTCGATCTCTTTGGACGCGGGTTCGATTCCCGCCATCTCCACCATAGCAGCGAGGCCACACCCGGATGGGTGTGGCCTTTCGCGTGGATCGGTACTGGGGCCTTCTACCCCTAGCACTCGTGGATCCACACGACCATCTCGCCAGGCTCGCGGTTGGCCCAGGCGTAGTAGGGCACCGCTGTCAGCGAGCAGGGCACCCACCCGCCCGGCTGCCGCGCATAGAGTGCCCCGCCCCGGCCCGCCAGCGCCCGGCGCAGCCCCTGAGCGTGCACGGTCATCACCCCACCCGCCACGTCCGGCGACCAGCGAGCCTCCAAGGCCGAGTCGCGCGGCAGGACAATGGACGCCAGGTTGTCGCCGTTGTCCACCTCTTCCAGGCAATAGACCAGCGGCCCGCGCTGCAGCGCCACCCGGCCGGCGTCCTCCCAGACGGCGGGATGCGCATACACGCGCTCCACGGGCATGGGCAGCGTCAGCATGACCTGGTCGCCGTCGTGCCAGGTGCGCTGGACCTTGGCATACCCAGCCTCGAGCAGGTCCGCCACGGGCATCGGCTTGCCATTGACGGACAGACGCGCGCCTCGGCACCAGCCTGGGATGCGCAGCGCCAGGGTAAAGGGCGTGGCCCCCTCGCAAGAGACCTGCAGCGCGATCTCCTCGTCCCAGGGGTAGCGGGTGTCTTGCCGAATCGCCACCCGCCCTCCGAGCAGCCCCGCCACGGACCCCGACGTGTAGAGATGCACCCAGACCTCGTCGTTTCGCTCCGCGTATGCGTACCCGCCCAGCGACGCCATCAGGCGCGCCAGGTTCGGGGGACAGCATGCGCAGCCGAACCAGTCCTGCCGCTGGACCTTGGTGCTGGGCATGGTCTGGCTGCCGTGGATCGTTTCTGGCGTGACCTCCAGCGGGTTCACATAGAAGAACTGTCGCCCGTCTAGCGAGACGCCCGAAAGCACTCCGTTGTAAAGGGCGCGCTCCATCACGTCGGCATAGGCGCCATCGGCGTGGGCCTGGAGCATCCGATGCGCCCAGAAGACCAGCCCGATGGCCGCGCAGGTCTCGGCATAGGCGGTGTCGTTGGGCAGATGATAGTCAAAGGTGAACCGCTCGCCGTGGTGCGCCGACCCGACGCCGCCGGTGACGTACATCCGCCGCTCGGTGACGTTGCGCCAGAGGGCGTCCAGTGCCGTCCACAGCGCCTCCTGATCCGCCGTCTCCATGGCGACGTCGGTCGCGCCGGCGTAGAGGTACATGGCGCGGACCGCGTGGCCCTCGGCAGTGCGCTGCTCGACCAGCGGCACATGGCTCTGGTTATAGGCGTGGTTGCGCCCGTACCAAGCCCCCTGCTCGTCGCCGCGCTCGTGCGCCTCGATGTCGAAATAGTGCGGCTGCCTGCCGCGCTCGTCCACAAAGTAGCGTGCCAGGTCCAGGTAGCGCTCCTCGCCTGTGGCGCGATAGAGCTTGACCAGGCCCAGCTCGATCTCCTCGTGGCCGGGGTAGCCGCGCTTCTGGCCCGGCTCGCGCCCAAACACCTCGTCGATATAGTCGGCATAGCGCTGCATCACCCGCAGCAGCTTGTCTTTGCCCGTCCCCTCATAGTAGGCGACGGCCGCCTCCATCAGGTGCCCCGCACAATAGAGCTCGTGCCAATCGCGTAGGTTGGTCCAGCGCTTCTCGGGCTCGACCACGGTGAAATGCACGTTCAGGTAGCCGTCGGGCTGCTGAGCCCTGGCGATGCGCGCGATGGTTTCGTCGGCGAGGGCTTCGAGTTCGGCATCGGGGCTGTTGCCCAGCGCATAGCCGACAGCCTCGATCCACTTGGCGATGTCGGACTCCCAGAAGATGTGCGGCGGATTGGGGTCGCCAGGCTTCCAGGTCAGGTTCAGGGCATCGAGACGCCCCGTCTCTGCGAGCTGGCGGTACTGGATGGGCAGCGTCTCGCGACGGTTAATCTCCTGGCGCTCCCCCCAAAAGCCGGCCAACTCGACCTTGTGATGCGGCACAGCCTTCAGATGGTTAGGCATCGGTCTCCTTCCGCGAATGTCTGCGGGCACCCTTGCCGCCCACAAGCACGTCTCCCGAGAGCTCGTCGATCACCGATACCAGCTTGAGCTCGCGGTCATAGACCGCATCGAGCACAAAGCGCTGGTCCCGGGCCACGTACGCGTAGATGTGCGCGTCGGTGTCGGGAGTGGCGAGGCTTCCCAGCGCGTCCTCGGCCACCCAGGTTAGCTTGCCCTCGCGACACGCAGGCGGCAGGAACGTCTCCCCCACATCCGCGCTGTAGATGAACGTGATCCAGTTATACGCGACCGGCGATGTCTCGACAAGGACGCCACGGAAGGTCACGCCGTCGAGCGCCACGCCGGCCTCCTCGCGGGCCTCGCGGATGGCCGCGTCGCGCGGAGACTCGTACGGCTCGATGTGCCCGCCGATGGGCACGTGCATGCCATAGAGGGGGCCTGGCTTGGTCCGGCGGATCAACAGCATGCGCTCTCTCGCCTCGCCAGGGGATGCTCCTGGATCCCGTGCCCGCAGGATGCAAAGCACGGCGCACGCTTTCAGGCCGCTATCTTGCATCGCATCGAAGCCTTTCGTTGCCTAGGCGCTCTCGGGGATGTCGCGCGGCGCCTGGTAGAGCGCCAGGATGTTCTCCATGGACGTGTTGGCCTGGATGTTGTGGCACGGCGCGATGATGTACCCGGTGCCGGCGCGTCCCAGCGTGCGCAGGTTGTAGGCCACCTCATCGCGGACGTCGTCTGCGGTGGCAAAGGGCAGCGTCTCCTGATTGTCCACGCCGCCGTGGAAGCAGAGCTTCCCTGCGTACAGGCGCCCCATCTCGGCGCGGTCCATGCCCTTGCAGCGCCACTGGATCGGGTTCAACACGTCGATCCCCATCTCCAGCAGGTCGGGGATCAGCTCCATGATGGCGCCGTCGTCGTGGTGAAAGACGCGGATGTCGTAAGACTTGGCCAGGTCGATGGCGCGCTGCATCCAGGGGCGATAGTACCGCTCAAAGGAGCGCTTGCTGATGAGCAGGCCCGTCTGGCTACCAAAGTCGTCGGTGACCTGCGTCGTATCGATCATCTCGGCGGCGGCCTCAAAGCAGCGCTGGTGGTACTCCAAAAAGAACTCGCCCACGCGCTGCATCAGGTAGGCGGTGTACTCGGGGCGCAGCGCCGTGTCGATGAGCGAGGCCTCCAGCCCGCGGAGCTGGTTGTGCCAATAGAACACGGCGGTATAACCGACCATGGTGGCGCGGTCGCCCTGCGCGGCCAGCAGATCTGGCAACGCGGAATAGTCGTACCAATCGGGCTCGGGCCACGGGTAGCGCTTCAGGTCGTCGATGGTCTCGGCGTCTGCCAACGGATAGCCTACCTGCTCCTCATAGATGCCGGTGGCGTAGGCTTGGGTCTCGTACACCATGCCCCACTCGTTCTGGCGACGATCCTCGCCCAGATCGGGCAGCTTGGGCCCGATGTAAGGCGGCGAGACGCCCATGATACCGTCGATGTCCAGGGCGTCAAGGACGCGCCGCCATTCGGTGGTGCCCGCGTACTCTTTGAGGCGCTCGGCCACCTCGACGACGCACCAGATATCCGTGGGGAACCGGTCCAGAGGCTTCAGGTCGATGGCCGCTAGCACGCGCTCGCGTCGGGACATGGGGGCCACTAGGTTGTGAGACATGGCATGGCGCCTCCGCGCGCCTTGGGATGAGGTCGGTTAGCTAGGTCGTCGCTCAAGCGCGGCCTCGATCCGTTCCAGCGCGATCTGGAGCCGCTCCACGCTGTTGGCGTAAGAGAGGCGCAGGTAACCCTCGCCCTCCTCGCCAAAGCCGGTGCCCGCCAGCGTGGCGACACCGCCCTCTTCCAGCAGATAGGTCTCTAGCTCGGCGCTGCTCAGGCCAGTGCCGCGGATGTTGGGGAAGGCATAGAACGCCCCGCCAGGCACGGCACAGTGTAGACTTGTGATGGCGTTGAGCCCCTCCACCAGCACCTGACGGCGCACGGCAAAGGCATCCAGCATGGCCTGGACCGGCTCCCATGGCCCACGCAGCGCCGCGACGCCAGCCATCTGGGTGGCTGTGGCGGTGCACGAGTTGGAATTGACCATCAAGAGCGCCATCTTGTCTGCCATGGCCTTGGGCATGACGCCGTAGCCCAGCCGCCAGCCCGTCATGGCATAGGTTTTGCTGAATCCATGCACGATGATGGTCCGCTCCGCCGGCGACATGCCTGGCATCTCGGCGATACTGGCAAAGGTCCCGTCATAGTCCATGAACTCGTAGATCTCGTCCGAGATGGCCACGATGTCATACGCCACGCACAGCTCGGCCAGCGCGGCCAGGTCCTGGCGCGGGATAACGCCGCCCGTGGGGTTGTGCGGCGAGTTCAGGATGATCGCGCGCGTGCGCGGCGTGATGCGCGCGCGCACGTCCTCCATCCGGAAGCTGAAACCCAGCTCTTCGCGCAGGGGATAGGCGACGGGCTCGGCCCCGCAAAAGC
>JBNGEB010000181.1:0-5008 GCA_049975585.1 Anaerolineae bacterium | reverse complement strand
CTGCTGGGCGATCGGCACGGGTTCGCACGGGTAGCGCACCTTGAGTACCTACCCATGCCTGGCGGCGATGCGGCGGTTCGTAATCCCTACCGTCTCGGATGGGCTTATGTGGATCATCTGCTACGCGACGTGGCGCCCGACGATGGCGACGCGGAGACGCTGAGTGAGCGAGCTATCCTGCGCCGCATGGTCCTCGAGGGGGTCAACACGCCATGGACCTCGTCGGCAGGGCGGCTCTTTGACGCCGTGTCGGCGCTGCTCGGCGTGCGCGATCGGGTGACCTACGAGGCGGAGGCCGCCGTCGCGCTGGAGATGCTGGCCGAGGAGGACCCAGACGAGGTGGTCTATCCGTACAGCCTCGCCGATACGGGGCAACCTGAGACCTGGGGCCGTTCGCCAGCGTACGCGGGCGTGGCACGGGAAATCGGCCTAGCTCCACTCGTCGAGGCCGTACTGGCTGAACGTGACGCGGGGGTTCCGGTCGGTCTTGTCTCGCACCGGTTCCACAAGTCGCTGGCGAACATGACTGCCCAGGTGGCCACACTCGTGGCGAGAGAGACGGGCGTTCGTACTGTTGCCCTGAGCGGTGGGTGTTTCCAGAACCGATTGCTTCTGAGACTCACCCGGGATGCCCTTGAGGAAAAGGGCCTTGCGGTGCTGGTGCATCGCCAGGTGCCGTGCAACGATGGCGGAATCTCGCTTGGGCAAGTGGCTATCGCCCAAGGCGTCGTAGGAGGCGCATGATGTGTCTGGCGGTGCCGATGCGAATCGATAGCGTCGATGGGACGCAAGCGTGGGTCGATATGGGAGGCGTTCGCCGCGAGGTTAGCTTGGTGCTGACGCCCGAAGCGCGCGAGGGCGACTATGTCCTGATCCACACCGGCTTTGCCATCAGCGTTCTCGACGAGGAGGAGGCCCAGGAGACCTTGGCGTTGTTCGCAGAGCTGGAGGAGGCCACCCGCGAACTAGAGCGTCAAGAGGGACTGGACGAGTGAGTTCGGGCTTGTACGGGCGGGGCTTTCGCGATCCAAAGGCCGCTCGGAGCTTGGTCGCCGCGGCAAAGGCCTGCGTGCGCGAGCCGATTGCCATCATGGAGTTCTGTGGCGGCCACACGCACGCCATCATGCGGTATGGGCTCCGAGACGCTCTAGCTCCAGAGATACGCCTACTATCGGGGCCCGGTTGCCCCGTATGCGTGACCGACAACAGGGACATCGACCTGGCCATCGCTCTCGCCCAAGAGCCAGGGATCACTGTCGCGACCTTTGGCGATATGGTGCGGGTTCCGGGCACTATGGGAAGCCTTGCCGACGCCAGGGCCAAAGGTGCATCGGTAGAGATCGTCTATTCCGCCCTCGATGCGCTGGCGATGGCCCGCAGCAAGCCGGAGACCGACGTGGTGATGCTGGGAATCGGCTTTGAGACAACGGCTCCGACCGTGGCTGCGACTTTGCAGACTGCCAAGAGCGAATCGCTGGCCAACTTTTTCGTGCTGTCGCTGCACAAGCTGACGCCGCCTGCCATGCGGGCCATTCTGGACGGCGGAGAGGTGCGCGTGGACGGCGTCCTTGGCCCCGGACACGTGACTGCCATCACCGGCTCCGACGCGTGGGAGTTTTTGCCGGAGGTGTATGGCGTGCCTTGCGCCGTCTCTGGGTTTGAGCCGCTCGACATCCTGCTCTCGGTTCGGGATTTGGCAAAGGCTCTTGCTACCGCCGAGCCAGCGGTGGTCAACGCTTACCGCCGCGGCGTCACCGCGCAGGGCAACGTCGCGGCTCAGGATCTCATGGCGCAGGTATTCGTGATCAGCAAAGCCCGTTGGCGCGGGCTGGGCGTGATCCCGGATAGCGGGCTAGACCTTGCGCCGGCCTATGCGAGGTTTGACGCGCGCCGCCGTTTCTCTCCGGCGCTGCCTTCTGGCGGGCAAGGCTCCGAGGCGCGTGGATGTCGCTGCGGCGATGTCCTGAGGGGGTTGATCCCGCCGACCGAGTGTCCTCTCTTTGGCGTTGTATGCACGCCTACCAGGCCGGTGGGCCCTTGCATGGTGTCCGCCGAGGGTGCGTGCGCAGCGTACTATCGCTATGGAAGGAACGGGGCTGCATGAGCGATACCGTCTTGCTGGCCCATGGCAGCGGTGGGCTGATGGCTCACGAGTTGCTGCAAGATGTCTTTCTCCGCTATCTTGGCGATGGCGAGCTGGGGGCGCTGGAGGACGCGGCCGTCTTGCCCCCCCTTGAGGGGCGTCTGGCCATGACGACGGACTCGTACGTCGTGCAGCCGCTGTTCTTCCCCGGTGGCGACATCGGCAAGCTGGCCGTATGCGGCACGGTGAACGATCTGGCCATGCGTGGCGCTCGACCGCTGTTCCTCAGCGTGGGGTTCATCTTGGAAGAAGGCCTCGCGATTAGCGAGCTGGAACGTGTGGTGGCCTCCATGGCCGCGACAGCACGAGACGCTGGCGTACGCATAGTGGCAGGCGACACCAAGGTGGTTGGCCGAGGCGGGGCCGACCGCCTCTTCATCAACACCGCGGGCGTGGGGATTGTCCCCGAGGGCATCAGCATCTCTGCCCACAATGCCCAGCCCGGCGACAGCGTGCTCGTCAGTGGGGCCCTGGGCGACCATGGCCTGGCGATCATGACCCAACGCCATGGACTTCGCTTCGAGAGTCCGATCCGCAGCGACTGCGCGCCGCTAGCCGGGCTGGTCGAGGCTATGCTAGCGGTCTGCTCAGAGATGCACGTGCTGCGTGATCCCACGCGAGGCGGCCTGGCCGCAGTGCTCAACGAGATCGCTGGCCAGTCGGGGGTCGGCATCGCTATCGAGGAGGAAGCCGTCCCGGTGCACGAGCCGGTGGCGGCCGCGTGTGAACTGTTGGGCTTCGATCCGCTCTATGCTGCCAATGAGGGCAAGCTGGTGGCCATCGCGCCAGCCGGGTCGGCAGCGGCGCTCCTAGAAGCGATGCGAACGCATCCTCTGGGCGCCGAAGCTTCCATCATCGGCGAGGTGACCTCAGCGCATGTGGGGAGCGTGGTCCTGCGAACCGCCTTTGGCACGCAACGTATGCTGGACATGCCCGCTGGCGAGCTACTACCTCGGATCTGCTAGTTGCTCGATCCTGGAAGCCCGCTAGGGCAACGCCTCGATGATGGCGTCAGCCATCTGCTGCGTCCCCACCGCCGTCGGATCGTCCCGCGTCGGTTTCATGTCATAGGTGACCCGATCTCCCTCTGCGATGACCCGACGAATGGCGGCGTCAACGCGGTCGGCCGCGTCGGTCTCGCCCAGGTATCGGAGCATCAGCACTGCGCTGCGGATGGTGGCTGTGGGGTTCACCTTGTTCTGACCGGCGTACTTGGGTGCAGAGCCGTGGACTGGCTCAAAGACCGCGACTCCATCCCCGATGTTGGCTCCCGGCGCGACCCCTAGCCCCCCCACAAGTCCCGATGCGAGATCGCTGACAATGTCGCCGAACAGGTTCGGCAGCACCAGCACGTCGTATTCCTCGGGACGCTGGACGAGCTGCATGCACATATTGTCCACGATGCGGTCGTTGAAGGCAATGTCCGGATACTCGCTGGCTACGGCACGCGCGGTTTCGAGAAAGAGCCCATCGGTGAGCTTCAAGATGTTCGCTTTGTGGACCGCCGTCACCTGATGCCGGCCGTTCTCGCGGGCATACTCGAAGGCAAAGCGGATCACGCGCTCGCTGCCGCGCCGCGTGATGATGCGAATGGCTTCGGCGGCTTCACCGGCGATGACATCGTGCTCGATCCCGACGTAAAGCCCCTCGGTGTTCTCGCGCACGATGACGAGGTCCACACCCTCAAAGGCCGACCGCACGCCCGGCAAACTCTGCGCTGGGCGGAGGTTGGCATACAGATCTAGGGCTTTACGGATAGCCACATTCACGCTGCGGAACCCGCTGCCGACGGGCGTGGTGATGGGTCCCTTGATACCCACACGGTTCCGCCGTACCGACTCGAGGACATGGTCAGGCAGCGGCGTGCCGAACTCGGCCATGGCCTTCTCGCCGGCCTCCTGGACGTCCCACTCTACGGAGATGCCTGTAGCTTCTACCACGCGGCGCATGGCCTTCGTGACTTCGGGGCCGGTACCATCGCCTGGAATGAGGGTAATCGTATGCGTCATAGCGTGTGGCTCCCTTTTTCAGCCGGCATCACGGATGGCGTTGAGCAGCCCGCCCGCCAGCAGCACGAGTCTCTCGCGCTCCGAGAGCTCGCAATGCAACACTATCTCGGTGCCCTGCGAGAGGTTCTCTAGCCGTATGGGCAGCCCTTCTGAGATGGCCTTGCGCGCGCCAGCCAGCCGCAGCTCATCGTCTCGCGCGATTCCCTTATAGTCATCCGGATCATCAAACGTCAGCGGCGCGATGCCAAAGTTGATCAGATTGGCGCGATGGATGCGCGCAAAGCTCTTGGCGATCACGGCTTGGATGCCCAGGTACATGGGCACTAGAGCGGCATGTTCGCGGCTAGAGCCTTGGCCATAGTTCTCGCCTGCTACCAAGATGCCCTCGCCGGCTGCCTTGGCGCGCTCTGGGAAGGACGGATCGATGCGGGTGAGCGCATAGGCGCTCAAGGCAGGGACGTTGGAGCGATAGGGCAGGATCTCTGCACCTGCGGGCATGATCTCATCGGTGGTCACATTATCGCCCATGACCAGGAGTGCCGGCGCCTGGATGGTGTCTTGCAAAGGACCTCTGGTCGTCAACGGCTTGATATTGGGGCCGCGCACGACCTCGATCTCGCTGCCGTCCTCCGGTGGTTGGACGATCAGGTTGTCGTCCACCAGATAGTGCTCGGGCGTCGGCACGACCGGCGGATCGCCCATCGTGCGCGGATCGGTGAATGTGCCGGTCAGTGCGGAAGCCGCGCAGACCTCCGCCCCGGCCAAGTAGATCAGGGCATCGGGCGTGCCGCTACGCCCGCGAAAGTTCCGGTTGAAACTGCGCAGCGTCACTGCGCCGCTGCCAGGAGCTTGGCCC
>JBNGEB010000180.1:2812-5013 GCA_049975585.1 Anaerolineae bacterium | reverse complement strand
CTCGCGGGCAGGCACGCCGAATAGCGGCAGCAGATCGGCAAAGGTGCTTAGCACGGTAACGCGGTCAGGCTGAGCGAGATGGGCATGCTCCGCCGTCCAGGTATGATCATGCGGGACATATATGGCGCCCAGCCCGGCCTCGACGGCGGGGTTGATGTCCGACTTGGGGCTGTTGCCAACCATCCAGGTGGAGCGCGGGTCCAGGCCCAGCTCGCGCGCGATCTCGCGATAGACATCCGCATCCTTTTCGGCGACCACGTACCTGCGGTCAAAGAGCGGCCCCAGCCCCGATCGCGCCAGCTTTTCGAGCTGGGTCTTCTCGTCGCCCTTGGTGACAAGGATGAGCCGCGATGTGGGTCTCAGCGCCAACAGCGTCTCGCGGACGCCGTCCAGCAGCACCAAGGGCGGTCGACGGACTGGCTCGGCGATGCGGCGCGCCGAGTCCAGATGGTCTGGCGTGGGCTCCACGCCCACCTCCCGCAGGAGCGCCTCGGCGGTGCGCACGACCGCGGCGATGTACCCCTCAGGCCCGTACCCGAGCTCGCGCACTATTCCGTGTTCGATGCGGTCCAGTGTCTCCTGAGCCAGCTCCGCCTCGATGCCAAAGGGCTCCAGGTACGCGTGCAGCCGAGATGTGCACCGCAGGTAAAAGATGTTGTTCTCCCAGAGCGTGTCATCGGCATCGATGAGCAACGTGCGATCGATACAACGCGTTGAATCGGCAGTCATGCAAATCGCCTCGCATCCTAGTCGTGTAGTTGGTCTCGAACCAGTCTCAGATTCTAGCCGCGCGACGCTCGCCGGTCAAGACGGGGGTTGCGGCCTTTGCCGGCTTGTTTGTGCGCGAGACTTGGACGGGTAGAATGGAGTGCGTTGCCACGCCACGGAAAGTTGGGGTCATGGGAATCACCTGGTTGGACGTGATGGCGGTGTTGGGAGCGGGACTGGTCGCGGGGTTTGTGAACACCATGGCGGGCGGCGGATCGTTCATCACGCTGGTGGCGCTGGACATGGTCGGGCTCTCAGCCGCGACGGCCAACGGCACCAACCGCATCGCCGTGGAGATGCAGAACATCATGGCGGTGCTGGGCTTCAAGAGCAAGGGCATGTCCAATGGGAAGCTCAGCCTGCACTTTGCCCTGCCCGCCCTCCTGGGCGCCATCCTCGGCGCACGCCTCGTGATCGAGCTGCCCGAGGCGACCTTTCACCGGATTCTGGCCATCGCCATGCTGTTGATGCTAGCAGTGCTGATCGTCAACCCCAAACGCTGGCTCCGCGAGCGCGAGGTCGAGATGACCTGGGGGCGACGCTTGGTCGCCTATGCGACCTTTTTCGCGATAGGCATCTATGGCGGCGCTATCCAGGCGGGCGTAGGCTTTTTGCTGATAGCGGCACTGGTGGCGGTAGGCGGGATGAACCTGGTCCGCTGCAACAGCCACAAGGTGTTCATCGTCGGCGTCTACACCCTAGCGGCCATCGCCATGTTCGCCATCAACGGGCACATCCATCTTGGGTATGGCGTGCTGCTGGGCTTGACACAGGGCGTCGGCGCGTGGATCGCCAGCCGCCTATCGGTGGACAAGGGCGAGAAGGTGGTCCGCCCCGTGCTGATGCTGATGCTGGTGGTGATGGCCGTGCGCTACCTGGGGATCATCCCTGGCTTTTAGCGGCACGCGTCGAGATAGGTTGCTGCATCGAAAACGGGGCCATCGACGCAGACGAGCTTGTCGCCGCAGTGGCAGCTCCCGCAGACGCCGATGCCGCATTTCATGACCCGCTCCAGGCTTACCCAGACGGGAACGCCGGCGCGCCTCGCCTCGAGGGCCACGGCCTGCAACATGGGCTCTGGGCCGCAGGCATAGACAGCGTCAGCGCGTTGCCAAGCGTCCTCCGCGGCATCCAGCGTGGTGCCGCGTACGCCAGCCGAGCCATCGTCGGTGGCCAGCGTCACGTCGCAGCCCAGCTCGCGATAGCGCCAGGCCAGCATCAGACCGTCGGCCGAACGGGCTCCCACGACTGCGGCGACCTCCGTGCCGACCACACGGAACCGCTTGGCCAGCAACGCCAACCCAGCGGCACCGCATCCTCCAGCCAGCAGCAGCGGGCGCTCGCCGACGGGCTCAAAGCCGTGGCCATAGGGTCCCCGCAGCCAGATGCGATCCCCCACGCCTAGCCGACAACACGCCTCGGTAAAGGGGCCC
>JBNGEB010000180.1:0-2802 GCA_049975585.1 Anaerolineae bacterium | reverse complement strand
GGGGCCCACCTCGGCAATGGTGAGGGCTGCCGGCGCATCGTCCATCAAACAGAGGGGGCGCTCCTCGATGCCGGGCAGCCAAGCCATGACGAACTGGCCCGGCTCGGCAAGCAGGGACGCGTCCAGGATCAGCGTCACGCCGCACGTTCCCTCGGAGCGCACCTCGACGACGGTGTAGGGGCGATGGACGCCGGTCTCAGGCATGATGCGCCACTCCTAGCAGCTCTGCCAGCGTCTCGACCCCCAGCTCGTCCATGAGGGCCCACATCTCGCCCATGACACGCGCAAAGACCGCCTCCCCGTCCCCCTGGAGGGCCGAGCCGATCCCGACGGCGGTCGCCCCCGCCATAATCATCGCCAGCGCCTCGCGCCCCGAGGACACCCCGCCCGTCCCCACGATGGGGGCCTTGAGCGCCGCCCACAGCTCATAGACGCAGCGCAGAGCGATAGGGTGCATGGCCGGCCCCGAAACGCCGCCGACCAGATTTGAGAGCACCGGGCGTCGCGCGGCCAGGTCGATGAGCATGCCGGGGCCAAGCGTGTTGACGGCGGTAAGCCCATCGGCGCCGGCGGTCATGGCGGCATCGCCCACCGCCACCAAATCGGGCGTGTTGGGCGAGAGCTTGACCAACAGCGGCCCCGACCAGACGCCCCGCACAGCCCGCGTGACCTCGGCCGTGGCCCGCGGATCGTGGGCAAAGGGCTGGCCGAACTCGTGGTGCACGTTGGGGCAAGAGACGTTGATTTCGATGAGATCGGGCTGCGCCGGCGCCAGGAGATCCACGGCAGCGGCATACGCGGCCGCATCCCCACCAAAGACCGAGGCGATGAGCGCCGCGCCCAGGGGGTGCAATCCAGCGCGGGCCTCTTCCAGCACCAAGCGCTCCTCGGCGGCGCCTGGGTTGGTCAGCCCTACGGCGTTGATCAGCCCGTGATCCCACGGCAACACCGTGGGGTTGGGGTGACCCACGCGGGGCTCCAGGCTGCACGACTTGGACGTCACGGCGCCAGCGCCCGCTCGCGCGGCCCGTACCAACGTGGCGGCTGCGCTGCCCCAGATGCCCGACGCCAGCACCAAGGGCCCCGGCAACGACACCCTGCACAGGTTAACGCACAAGTCGTGGCTCATGCCGTCGCCAAATAGTCGCGAACCCGCATCGCCTGCTCCGGCGAGATGCGTCCCTGCCGCTCCAGCGACTCCGTCACGCCGCGCAACGTGAGGGCGGCGTGCAGGCGAATGCCCTGGGCCTCCAGGTCGGCCCGGCCGCCTTGCTCGCGGTCCAACAACACGACCACATCCTCCACCACCAAACCCTCGTCTCGCAGGGGCGCCAGCGCCTCCAGCTTGCTCCCGCCGGTGGTGATCAGGTCATCCAGGATGACGGCCCGCTCGCCGGCCTGGTAAGCGCCCTCGATGAGTTGGCCCGTGCCATAGTCCTTCCGAGAGGGCCGCGGGTAGATGAGCGGCTGTCCCGTCCGCAGCGACACGGCCGTCCCGATGGGCAGCGCGGCAAACGGGAGCGCGGCAATGCGATCGTAGGAGAGCGGCGCCAGCAGCTCCGCATAGACGGCCGCGACGCGCTCCAGGACCGCGGGGTGGCTCACCAGCCGTCGCAAGTCGATATAGACGGGCGAGAGGGCGCCCGAGTGCAGCCGGAACTCGCCAAAGCGGACGCAACCGGTCTCATAGAGGGCCCGCGCTAGATCATCCCGGCTCGACTGCTCCAGCGAGGGGGCTTCGCGCGCAGCAATTGCGGCAAAACGTGCCGCATTGATGCGCTCGCGCAGATCGCGCGCAGCCTCGGCAGGATCCTCGGCGTAGCAGATGCTGCGTGATGCGTTGATGAGCACGCCGATGCCGTCGGCGCGCAAGCCCGCGCGCAACGTTGCGAGGATCTCGCCCCCCTGGGCGCCCACGCCGGGCACCAGCAGCCACGCATCCGGCGCCGCCCGGCGAATCGCGGCGATGCTTTCTGGGTAAGTAGCGCCAGCCACCAGCCCGTAGGGCTTGCCGGCGAACCAACGCCCCTGGGCCAGCTCGGCAACGCGAAGGTAGAGCGACTGACCGTGGTGGTCCCAGTCCTGCAGCTCGCCCGCCGAGGGGTTGGACGTGCGGCACAGCAGAAATACCCCGCGATCCTCGTACCCGGCAAAGGGCGCGATGCCATCGGCGCCGAGGTACGGGTTCACCGTCACCGCGTCGGCCTCCCAAACCTCGTAGGCAGCCTTGGCATAGGCGGCAGCCGTCGAGGCGATGTCTGAGCGCTTGGCGTCCAGGATGACCGGGATCTCGGGCGGGATGACCCGCAGCACCGCCGCCAGTGTCTCCGCACCGGCCGGCCCCATGGCCTCATAGAACGCCAGGTTGGGCTTGAACGCCGCGGCATAGGGCGCAGTGGCGCGAACGACGTCGGTGAGAAAAGCAGCCTCGGTGGCATACCGCTCGGGACGTCGGCCCGGGTGGGGATCCAATCCCACACAGAGCAGCGAATCGGCCCGGCGCGCGCGAGCCGCCAGCTTCTCCCAAAAGGTCGGCATAGGTTACGCCTTTCCGAGCACGGCAGCCAGCAGCGCCATGCGCACATACAGGCCGTTCTCCACCTGACGGAAATAGGCCGCGCGAGGGTCGTCATCCACGTCATAGTGAATCTCGCCGACGCGAGGGAGCGGGTGCATCAACGCCATCTCTTCCTTGGCCCGCTCCATCAGCGCGGGCGTGATCTCGTAATCGTCCTTGACAGCCTCGTACACGCGTAGGTCGTCAAAGCGCTCCTTTTGCACACGCGTGACATACACCACATC